>JAJZJI010000035.1 GCA_021828345.1 Microcaldota archaeon | reverse complement strand
ACACCAATTATAGAGCCCACAAATATTGCCTTTGTAACATTATTATTGCTTGCAGCAATTTCAATATTTTTTGGCATAATATATACACCTAACGAGTAAGGTATGTGCCTTTTTAATATAAATAATTTTTGTCTAATTAATTTTACATTCCATTCAATTGCCTCCGACTATTATCTGATGCTTTGGAGGATTTAATGTTATAGGTATATCAGAGCCAGAAAACTGAATTTTAATTTCACTGTTAATATTAAGACCTTGATCTGGTTTAGGAACATAAGACGCTACAGTCACGTTACTTGCGCTTTCTCCTAAAACTAGTACTGCTCCATTATTTGTATAATATTTACCTACACCTGAGTTTAATACATCTTCCGCTATTTCTATTTTGTAATAATTTATTTTTGGCGAAGTAAATGTTATGGGTTTTTCTTTTATTTGATAAACATACCCTGTATGATATAATTCACTCATTAATCCAGTAATTATTGAACCATTTCTACAATTAAATTTTCCGCCTATAAATTTTGAACCATACAATTTTTGAGTGTATTTAACATCAGATCCGTTATTTTTGTCAAATGCATTCATTACTACGTTACCATTTAATATTTCCATACTAAGACGCACAGTATCGTTTGGATTTATTTTTATTTTAGGTTGAATAACTTGAAGATTACGCAAAACACCATTGGAATCATATACGTTTACAGTTATATTTATTTGATTGCTATTGCTCTTTGGCAGTGCGCTATGATAGATTCCATATTGATACCACCAATTTTTATTAGTAACTGCATTTATTAGATACATATAGCAAAGTAAATTTTTTTCAGTTTGTGGTACTGCAACAATATCTGCGCTAATTTTATTATGTATTTTATTAAATATAATTACCTCCTGCTGATCGTATATTGCGTATTTATAATGTTCTGATAAATTATCGCCAGCCGTTAACAAATTATTTGTATTTGAATTGAAGTTTTCAGATATATTTTCATTATTCTGAACGTGTGCCTGTGAATAATAAGAAGTGTTTGTGGCATTATTTGAACAACCATTCACAAAAAGCATCGTTGATAGTGCCATGCCATAAATGTATAATTTTGGCTTGTTTACAATCCGCCTTAGATAATTAGACAACTCTTTTGTATGCTTATCAGATTCGATATCTGCCACTAATTTATTTGTTATCATAAAATCGCTACATAAATTTATAAATTTATTAACGGCGTAACGCAATTGCTTTTCTTGAGGACTTATCATTATACATATCAGCATCGGCAGCTTCGAACATATCCTTTATAACCTGTATGATGGGCTTTTGATGTATTGCAGTAGAATTAATAGTTGATATACCAATAGACATTTGTATATTTGACTGTTCGGCAAGCCTTCTTGCCATACCTACAGCAATTTCAGCACCATCTTTTGTAGTATTTGGCAATATTATGGCAAATTCATCGCCCCCATATCTACATACAATATCAATATTTCTGGAAAATGCGGATTTTAAAACAGCACCAGTACTAAATAGTATTTTATCCCCAGCAGAATGACCGTTTGTATCATTTATCTGTTTAAAACCATCCAAATCTATTAGTACAATTGATAAATACTCCTTATTTCTTGAACGCGATAGGTGCATTACTTCATTATTTAAATATTCGTCAAATTTCTTCCTATTGCCAACCTTTGTAAGCGAATCAATATAAAGTTCTTCTTGTGATGATTTTAACTGCTGTTCAAGTGATGATATACGTCTAAGTAGAGTAGCATTCTCTATTTCAAGGTATTGTTCGCGTAAACTTTTTTTAAAATTAATTTTTGTATCCATATAATTCAACTTCTGATATTATTAAGGTAATTTAGATAATATTTAAACATTATGGTCTGATTAGATCGTGTATAGCTAAATTATTTGCCCATCTTCTTTTTATAGTATCATTAACCGTGTCGCCATTGTTATCTTTTTGCCTTAATACATATTCAAAAAAGTTTTTATCTAAATCGAGTGCATATTCTAATTTATTTAATAGAGTTATTGTTCCTTTTAATGAATGCCTCGCAATCCAATGCGCAACTGTAGCCCCATTATTATCGCACCTCAAAAGCTCTTTTTTATGCATATTAGAATTTATAACAAAGGACGCTGACAAATCATCGTATGTTAACAAATGTAATACGGACGCTCCGCTCTTTTTATTTATTTTTTTTAATAGTTCCTTATTTTTACATTCAAGTACTGCACGCCTTGCCCTACTTGAATTCTTTATAATAATATGTATAGTTGTATCGCCATTATCCGATTCTATTTCGATTATATTATTATTTGGATTATTTACTATAAACACGCCTATACTCTCCCAACAATAAGGTATATGATGCCCTAATGGTACACCGTTATGCGTTATATTTAATGCGGTGCTATTACTAAGCGCAGCTATTGCATGTGGTTTGCTCATTGCAGTTATATCAAATAAATGTACAGGAGATAATCCTTCAGAATTTATCTGCTTTGTATACCTATTAATATCCACATTATACTGTTCTATTTGTTTTATTGGCACGTATATCCTAAATTAAATATAATCAGATGTCTGACCCTTATGTAGTGAGCAGCTAGATATAAATAGTTATCGTTAGGCTATTATCGACAGAAAATAAGATAATAAAAAATAAGAAGCAATAATTAGATTAAAAATAGATTTATCAATCCCATTCAAGTGAGCCCCTATTTTTATATTCTGTAACGCGGGTTTCAAAGAAATTCTTCTCCTTTTTAAGATCAATTATTTCGCTCATCCAAGGGAAGGGATTTTCTGTACCATAGACGCGCTTTAAGTTTATACGCTCTAGTCGCCTGTCCGCTATATACTCTAGATAATGAAGTATTATGTCCGCATTTATGCCCATAATGCCCTTTGGAAGACAGTCCTTTGCGTACTGATACTCAAGATCTACGCCTTTTTTGATGTTTTTTACTATTGATTCCTTGAATTCCTCAGTCCATATGGCAGGATTCTCCTCAACTATTGTATTTATCAGATCTGTGCCAAATGCAAGATGCACCGATTCATCACGAAGAATAAACTGGAACTGTTCTGCAATGCCAACCATCCTATTACTTCTCTGCAGTGATAGCATCATAGCAAAACCAGCATAGAAGAATATACCTTCCATTATGACATAAAATCCGACAAGATCGTTTACAAAGCGTTGTATGTTCTCTTGACTATTTGTTTTAAAATTAGGATCGAGTATCGATTTGGTTATATCTATTACAAATGTATCCTTTGCACTAATACTTGGTATGTTAAGATACATATTATATATCTCATCCGGATTTAAACCTAGAGAATCACAACAATATATGAACGTATCCGTATGGACAGCCTCCTCATATGCCTGCCTCAAAAGATATTGCCTACATTCGGGATTTGTTACGTGCTGGTATATCGAAAGAACTATGTTATTTGCGGTAAGACTCTCAGCTGTAGAAAAAAAACCTAAATTCCATAGTATCATTCTGCGCTCATCATCAGATAATTTTCCGCTCTTCCAAAATTCTATGTCGGCTTGCATTGCAACCTCTTCAGGCACCCAATTATTCGAAACACCATTTTTGTAGTGCTTTCGTGCCCACATATATTTCATAGGTAGTATCTTATTTGGATCAACTCCTGATGCATTTAATATTGATTTTGACATTCTTTACACCTATTGACAGGATTCGCATACCTCTCCATCCGCAAGCTCACGTCCTTTTATGTTACAAAACTTGGGATCTGATTGCGTAGATATCTGCTCCTGCTGCAATTGCACACTCGTACCGTTATTAATCTCAGACACCTCAATCTTTTTCTGAGTGCCATCAGACTCAATTATAGTATTGTTTATATCTATCGTACTCTTTTCAATAGATGACGCAGCCTCCGTTCTTAAATAATAAGTGGTCTTTATACCCATCCTCCACGCATTGATATACGTATCAGAGATATGCTTGCCGGATATTGTTTTAGTGAATATATTTAGGGATTGGCTCTGATCTATCCATTTACCGCGCCTTGCAGCTGCCTTTATTACCCACTCTGGGTCTATTTCAAATGCGGTCTTATATTTATCCCTTATCTCTTTTGGTATAAGTGATATTGATTGTATGCTTCCGTCATTCTCCTTTATCTTATTCAATATCGTTCTGTTCCACAACCCATGAAGTTTCAAATCCTGTACTAAATACTGATTTATTATAGTAAACTCGCCACTCATATTTGATTTTACATACAGGTTATTATATACGGGTTCAATAGATGGAAAACACTCAGCAATATTTGAGATTGTCGCAGTTGGAGCAATTGCAAGACAATTAGAATTTCTCATGCCGCTTGTTTTTATAGCATTGCGCACAATTGACCAGTCCATTCGTGCGCTCATATCTATTTCTATTGGCATGCCACGCTCCTCACCTAAAAGATTGATCGTATCTATTGGCAGTATACCTCTGTCCCATTTAGAGCCATTAAATGTGCTGTAGGATCCACGCTCAGCTGCAAGCTTTGTAGATGCGAGTATTGCATAATAGGATATTGCTTCCATACTATAATCGGCAAATTCTAGCGCTTTATTCGAATCAAAGTTTATATTCATCTGATATAACGCATCATGATAGCCCATTATTCCAAGACCTACAGGTCTGTGACGCATATTAGAGGTCTTTGACTCTATAGTAGGATAGAAGTTTATATCTATCACATTATCTAGCATGCGCATTGCTATACTGGCAGTCTCTTTAAGCATTTGTAAATCAAGTTCACCATTCTTTATGTGCTTAGAGAGATTTATAGATCCCAAATTACATACTGCAGTCTCATCCTTTGAAGTATTAAGCGTTATTTCAGTACACAAATTAGAGCTATGCACTACCCCAACATGATCCTGTGGAGATCTTATATTTGATGGATCTTTAAACACAATCCATGGGTGGCCGGTCTCAAATAGTGAGGTTATTATCCTACGCCATAAATCACGCGCCTGTATCTTTCGTGCTATCTTTATTTTATTATCCGCTGCCATGCGCTCATATTCAATATAACGCTCCTCAAACTTTTTACCATATATATGATGTAGATCTGAGACCTCATTTGGAGAGAATAATGTCCATTCCTTATCCTCTATTACACGTTTCATAAATAGATCCGGAATCCAGCTTGCAGTGTCCATGTCATGCGTCCTTCTGCGCTCATCACCCGTATTTCTTCTGAGATCTATAAAATCCAATATGTCCGCATGCCATACCTCTAAATACGCGCATGTAGCGCCACGCCTCTTACCGCTCCTATTTATTGCAAGCGTTGTATCATTTGCTATTTTAAGAAATGGGATTACACCCTGGCTTTCGACATGAGTGCTTTTTATATGCGCCCCTGTTGCTCGAATATTGGTCCAATCATTACCTAATCCTCCAGACCATTTTTCTAATTGAGCATTATCAGCTATCGATTTGAATATGTGTGAAAGATCATCTTCTACTGTAGTAAGATAACAAGAGCTAAGCTGCGAATGCACAAAACCAGAATGAAATAGTGTAGGTGTTGAACTGACAAATCTTAAAGTAGATAGCATATTATAGAATTCTATTGCACGCGACTCTGGGTCCTTCTCGTTTATTGCAAGACCCATTGCGACGCGCATCCAGAAATATTGAGGTAGTTCCAATACCTCTTGCGTATTTGAATCCTTTATAAAATATCTATCATATAGTATTTGAAGGCCCCTATATGCTATTATCTCATCACGATCCATTGCAAGCGCACTAGAGATTTTATCTAAATCAAATTTTAACATCTCTTTTGATAGAATGCCAAGTGAAACGCCCTTATTTATGGAATCTTTAAATGCATTTTTATACGCATCTTTTATCGTAACACTATCGAACTTTGATTTTATCACATCTTTATATAAGGAGTATATAAACAGTCTTGATGTTATAACGGCATATGGTATTGGATCCTCCTCTATAAACTGCTTTAGAGATAGTATCATTAAATTTGAAAGGTCCTTACTTTTTATTTCATTATATATACCCAGTTCGCATTGCTTTGTTATACGATCCACATCTACAACACCTTCATAGCCAAGACAAACCCTTGAGATAAAGCGTTTCAATTTTGCTTCGCTAAATACCTCCTTTCTATTATCTCTTTTTATTATACTTATCTGTCCATTTGATATCTTTTCTATTATGCCTAATTTTTTTGATTCTCTGATGCTTCTGCGCCTATCACGATAGAGTATATAGGATTTTGCCACATCATATAAACCAACAGACATTAATGTCGTTTCTACTATATCCTGTAGACCTTCGACATCAGGTATTTTATATGAAGAATAACGTGAAGAAATTGATTTTAATACCTGCTCGGTTATATTTTCTATGTTTATATTTTCAGTATTGCCCCTAGTTGACATAACCGCCTTTCTTATCGCGCTAGATACCTTATTAATATCAAAATCAACTATCGAGCCGTCCCTCTTTTTTACACTCTTAAAAAATTCCGTCGTGCTTTTATCGCCATCCATTATACCCCCTTAGTTATGGATAACAAAAAAAACATATTTAAAGCATTCTTAGATTGCATTGAAGATTATTAATTTCTAAAAGCAATCGCATATAAATAATATACTTTTTTTGCACTCGAAATAAATATAGGCTTATTTTCTTTTGAATTTTTTGTATTCTGTAGCACAAAATTTTCCAGTATAAAATATTCCGGTACCTAAAAGCACAGAGCCTAGTATTATCCCTGCATTTTCAATAGATAAAAATCTTGAATTTGTAGCGATATCAAAAGTCATATCAGTGGCTAATGTTCCAATAAAAATAGAAGTTATATCCCTACGCAGTATTCTAATATTATTGATTTTATTGCGCTTAAAATTTTTTATGGCGCTCCGCTCTAGCCTATCCATATTACCAATTTCAAATTGCTTGTATAGGGTATAGTTAAATCACTATAAAAGTAATGTATCTGAGGGATCGTATAACCAATTAATCGGTGATACAGAACTATCTCCACCAATATATCTTTGCATCGACTGTGTTTCGGCCTTTGGGCTTAACTTTTGTCTTGAATTGTTATTTTTCGTATCAGACGCTTTCTTTGATCCTTTCTCATCTGACTGCTCTCTTCTTATCATGCTCTTATAATTAGAGCTAGTTTTTTTTGTTACCATTTAATCAACTAATCGGTATCTGGATATATAACAGTTCTTGGATCAACTTCAAATGATTCAACACCACTATACACATCATCTAGTGATTCCTCTGGAGTATTTCTACGCAATGGCACCTCTCTAGGAAACTCTGGAGTATCTGAAGTTGTCTTCTTAGATGACTTGTCATTTGAACCAATTGGTATAAATTTTTTGTTCATAATCCTAAATTATATCGATATAATATATATACTTTTCCTGCAACGTGGCGCAGATGTAGGTAACATATCCATTAATTATGATAACGAAAAATAATTAAAAGAAGAAATTTACGTAAAATTTACTATAAAACTTGCAATGGGGAAGGGAATGGACTTGTATGCCATATGTATCCACTTCCAAGATATACAGAGTACATGCCTATGAATATAGATAATATCGCAGTTATTACAAGAAGGACAAATATTATCATCGCCATACCCTTACGTTTCTTTGCAATAAGAACCATAGATAACATACCAGCCATTCCACCAACTAAGAATACAGATTCGAGTAGTATTAGTATAAGACTGTTCTGCGAAGAATAACTAAACATGCCAGCGCTATAAAACACACCATACATTCCAACAAGAAATGCTGGTATTCCTATAAAGCTATTCTCCATTGTATCGTTGCTCTTTATCTTAACCACAGCAATTATAACCGCAAGAATGCCTATTATTGTTGTTGGGACAACCATCGCCTGATCTAAGTTAGAGGTAGTTGCATAGGATATATTGCTCAAAGCGGAATCCGTATTTATTAATGAGATCATTCCGTATACCACAAAGTATAAGCCTATCACTAGTATAAGATAGCTAAAGGCATTATTTACCTCGTCAGTCTCCTCTATCTTTACATATTTTATGCGTATATATTCTGCAATACTTATGATTAATATAGCAAACAATATGAGATTAAGTGGTACAGCCCCACTTAACAAATTAACAGATACTACCATCCATTCACATGCTATAACTCAATAGAAAAGTATTTAAATTTGTGAGTTCCTTTGGTGAATAGACATAAATATCTTCTTCTACATAGATAACGCCCTGTATAATAGAATAGTTTGATGATGATATGACAAATAATAAATTTCAAAAAAATGAAAATAATAAAAACAGTACACGAGGTATTGCCGCAATCGCATTAATGCCTGATGATCACCTCAATATTAATGGATGGACTAAATTTTGCAATGATCTTGTTGCGTTTTGCAAAACCAATAATATGGAGGTTATGGGCACATTCCATAAATATATATCCAAATTCGATATGAAAAAAATGTCTAAAGATAGCACTGTGAAAATAAACGAGGATATTGGGCATTTTTTGAGAACGGATAGTATTATAGGCCAAAATATTTTTTCAAATGAGCACTTAGCTAATAATATAGCACATATGGTGATACTAATTTATGGAGTTAATCCAGTACCATTAATAAATAATTTTTTAACAACGAAGAATGAATTTGGAGAGATGTGGCTTGGAAGTGTTGCAATGCATGCGCCTACAAGTACATATGAAGTGTCAGATTATATTTTGAATGAATTGAAAATGGATTATAATAAGACTATAATACAATTTTTAGAAAAAAAATTATTTGGAAAATAGGTGCATAAATTGCAATTTAATAAACAAAAACGGAATAGCCAAAAAGATAAGCGCTTATCGCAGCTTATGCGTTTATCATCAGCAATTATTGTCTCTGCTGCCATTTCAGGGTGTGCGATAAATAACGAGTTTGTTTCAAATGGAAATGAATCGCATGCTAAAATTGAGACTAAAAAAGAGCCGGAATACGCATACAGAATAGATTACAGAACGAATAGCTGCATTAATAGTTATAGCACAAATTTCAAATATTGTAATCCTTTTAATACAATGAAAACAAAATCCACCTTAGATTACGAGCTTGACGCTAAATTTAATAATAGTATATACGGTAGCTTACTGCTACCGTTTGAAGTTAAAAAACATACAACTATAAAATTATATTTTTCCGAAATTAATATTGCAACACATACTAATCATATTTATGAGATTAACGCCCCATTTATTAAAAATAATGACCACTTAGATGAGAGCATTATTGCAAATAAGGAGGATATAAAAATAAAGATTGATGATATTACTTTAGGTTGGATCAAAAATTATAATTTAAGCAATTTGACCGGCAGTAAAATAGACTCTAGTGTACCTTTAGATAGATTAAAAACAGGCATGCAGATGATCTTATATTTATATAAATATCCCAATATTCTATCTTTGAATAGCGATATAAAATGTACATTAGATAAATCAAATAGTTATACTATGCATTTATCCTTAGATAAAATTGATAATGGCAATTTAATTAGTATTATTAGCAGCGCTTATAAATTAAATTCCACCAAATGCGGCTATTTTTTTGGCAACTATGCACTATCGCTTTGTGATAACGGCTTTTCAATACTTAAATTGGCAAGACGGAAAGCATTTTAGAACTGATCATGCATCTAATAATGATGGGCATGGAGAATAACCAGATCTCTGATATACTTGAGGAGATAGCAAATATGCTCGGCATTGAGGAGACGCCTACATCAAGATTTGAAATACGCGCATATAAAACTGCTGCGCTTACAATATCTACACTGCAGCAGAGCGTTTCTGAGATATATGCAAAATCAGGAGTTAAAGGTTTAATGGAGCTGCCGGGCATAGGTAAGGGCATAGCTGGAAATATAGAGGAGCTGCTAAGCACAGGAAGGCTTAGAAAATATGAGGAGCTAAAGAAAAAGTATCCAATAGATTTTAAGAGCATTACAAAAATTGAGGGTATTGGAGCGAAAAAGGCTGTGATCCTCTACAAAAAACTTGACATAAAAAATATTGATGATTTAAAGAAGGCCATAGCAAAACATAAAATAATGGAGCTTGATAAATTTGGAGCACGTAGCGAGGAGCAGATGCTAAAGGGCATACAGATGCTTGAGAGCAGTAAGGGGCGCATACTTTTAGGAGATGGGCTGCCCGTTGGAGAGCAAATGGTCGATGCTCTTTTAAAAAGCAAACTTGTTGAAAAGGCTGAGATCGCAGGTTCCGCACGCCGTATGCGCGAAACCATTGGGGATCTTGACATATTAGTTACATCAAATAAGCCAAAAGAGGTAATGGAGTTTTTTATAAATATGAAGAATGTAAGCAATGTAATAGTAAAGGGGGATACCAAAAGTACTGTATGGTTAGACATTGGAATTAGCTGTGATATACGCGTAATACCAAATGAGAGCTT
>JAJZJI010000034.1 GCA_021828345.1 Microcaldota archaeon | reverse complement strand
TATTTACCGGAAAAACCAATAATAAAAGTGAATGTTTCTGGTAGTATAAATAAGGGCTTTAAGCGGCTTGATATGCCAATTCGCTCTATTTTGGTGCGTTTTGAGGATAAGGTCTATCTTGAAATAGAGACAAAAGATCTTGTTGATGCGGAGACTGAAAAGCAGATAGCTGATATACAGGAGGGTAAAATGTATGGTCAGTCAATAAAAGAATATGGGTCAAATTTATTTAGGTCAAAATTAACAGAACACGGCTTTGACATAAACATAAATGTAATGGAACTATTTGCGATACTTTGTTCATCAAAGAAAGAAAGAGCTTTAAAAGAGGCAAATGAATTCTTTGATAAAATAAGCAATCCTATCTCTTCTTAGCCTGGTCCTTTTTAGGGTGCTCTTTTCGCTCCTCAATTCCTAGCGCTTTATTTATAGCATCCTTATTATTTGGGTCAATTTTTTCACTAAGAAATTCAAGATGAGCTGTATTACAGCGCCTCTCTTTCTTATTTCTAAGGCTAGATACTATCATTACAAAATTATGGTCCAACACCTTAGTTACAATTGCCTTACTACCCGCATCTCTTCCATATCTTTTTATACATATTCTTCCTTCTTCTAACAACATATAAAACACCATATATACTAATGCGCAACTAGCTGCATTACAAATTTTCTTTGTTTTATGCTTATATCATCAAGCTTCATATCTCCATTTTCTATTCTACTACCAAGTGTTATTACATTGGCTGTGCAGCTTGAGCATAATACCCCACCAAAGAGTCTGCTATTACTCCTTCTGCTTTTACCTCCCTTTTCACTTATATTAATACCATTAAGCTCAGTGCTGCATATAGCACAATGGGGTGCAGAATTTCTACCTCTTTTATAATGTATTACATTTCTTCCCTTAATAGTGATTCTGTTCACTTTTTTAAAGCTACTTGATCTAAAACGTGGTTCTGGCAAATAAACACCTATATCTCTCTATTTTAACACTAAACTATTTATTGGTTTGTAACTATTGACTCTGTAAATTAGCTTCTAATCTCATCTCTTCTTTTGATTTTTTTCTATCATAAATAAGTATAAAAGCGGTCATAATTATACCTATGATAAAGGTTATTGAGAAAAAGAAGCTCTGGTATGTCATATTTGGAAATACAAAATTAATAGTATCCTTAACAAATCCCATCGAACTTGCAAAATATGGCAATGCAACACTATAAATTATTAAAAATATTGGAAGTACGACGATGGCTGATTTCATCTGATTTTTCATGCTCTCAGTCATGAGTGGCATTATCTCACTCTGTTTTTGCATTATCTGCTCTCTTGACGCGCCATTCTTAGTCATTTCATTAAGTATCTTAGAATGTGCCTTCATCTTTCTTTGTATCTCCCTTGCCTTTTTAGGATTTGACAATTTTCGCTGAAGCGTGAATGTCCCTAACGCATAAACCATAGCTATAACTACAATTATAACTGCTATATTTGTAGGCAATGTTGTGAGTAAAATCATTTAATTACCAAATACTTCATTTATGGCGTTATGAAGTTTATTAATTGCATCATTAAGATTCTTCTTGCCATCTCTGTTCTCTATTATGTATAATGAAATATTTAAATATGCGCTATAATATGAAAGTATTGATATGTCGGAAATACGCTGATTGTCTAATGTAGAGCCGTCTTGCACCTCACGTTTTCTCTTTTTGTCGTTAGCCCTTCTTTTAAGTACCTGTTCTGTTGGCGAATTTACATATACTAATCCTGCAATATTTTTCAAATGCAATAATGAATGGAATGGTATGCCTGGAATTATTCTAGATTTCTCCTCATTTTCTATAGTAACATGAGTATCTAACACTATATTGGTATCCATTCCAGAGATTCTATAATATGCATCTTTCCTTAATTTATTCATTGTACTGCCTTCAAGCTTTTTTATTTCATCCCTGTTGATTATTATGTTGCGCTTTATGGCCATATCCTTCATCATAGAGCCCACATTAACCACTGTATAATCGAATTTGCTCTGTCGCATTTTAACGTTATCTAACATTGTGGTTTTTCCAGCTCCTGACAACCCCATAACTATCAATATTTTACTGACCATAAATCTATTTTCAAAAACAGATTTATATTAATATATGTTTGAAAATAATAGTACACTATACTATATAATTAATATAATGTGGATGTATGCAAATAAAATGTGTGGTGTTTGATTTAGGTGGTGTAATTGTAGATTATACTGAGCAGGAATACTACAAAATGCTGAGCAGAAAATATAATATCCCATATAAAAAAATATTCAACACATTTGAGCGTTTAATAAAATTGGGAGAGTCAGGTTCTATATTACAAGAGGATTTGGAGAAGGATGCTAGAAAATTATTAAATCTACATTCCGATCTTATGTGGGTAAAAGCTTTTACTATGTTTGGAAAGACTGATAATAATATGGTAAAATTGATCAGAAAAATGCGTAAACATTATTTTATTGGTCTGTTAACAAACATAAATCGGAGTAGATACGCTACTGCTACAAAATACTTTATAAATAAGGATGATTTTGACATGCGGTTTGTATCATGTTATATTAAAATGAGAAAACCCGATATGGGTATATACAAATATATGGTTAAAAAGATTGGATTTGCTGCAAATGAAATAATTTTTATAGATAATATGCCAAAAAATCTGGTTAATGCAAGAAAAGTAGGTATAAACTGTATTCTGTTTAAAAATTATAATCAGTTAGTGTATGAGCTTAAAAAGTACGATCTATTAATAAATTAAAATAAATAAAGAAAAAGAAAAAAGGAATAAACTACTTATTAGTCCATCCCTGGAGGCATTCCTCCTGGCGGCATTCCACCACCACCTTTGCTTTTAGAGCTGATCATGTCATCGATTCTTAATATTATTTCAGATGCTTCGCTTGCACTGTATATTGCCTGTTTCTTTACCCTTATAGGTTCGAAAACACCAAGCTTTTGCATATCGCCAATAATATTTTTATAGATGTCAACTCCATATGTGTTGCCGTCAGCGGTTCTATGCTTGTTTCTTAGCTGCACTAATGTATCTATTGCGTCCATTCCGGCGCTTTCTGATAGTGTTTTTGGTATTATTTCTAATGCATCTGCAAATTTTTGTATTGCAAGTTGCTCTCTGCCTCCGATATCATTTGAATACTTTCTTAACTCTATCGCCAAATCGACTTCGGTTGCACCACCACCAAGCACATATTTGTTGTCTTCTACAACGCTTGATATTGCGCCAATTACGTCTGTCAAAGAGCGTTCTGCTTCATCAACAACATGCTGTGTTCCACCTCTTATGAATATGGATACGCTCTTTGGATTTTTGCAATCCTCAACGAATACCATTTGTTCACCGGCGATCTTTTTCTCTTCTACCATACCTGCAAAACCAAGGTCTTCTTCATTTAAGTCATCAAGACTTGTAACAATCTTTCCACTGGTTGCTTTTGAAAGCTTTTCCATATCACTCTTCTTTACTCTCCTTACTGCTATTATACCAGCCTTTGCAAGGAAGTGCTGAGCTACATCATCTATACCTTTTTGTGTTATGATTATGTTTGCTTTGCTATTCTTTATTTTTTCAACCATATCCTTTAGCATTTGCTCCTCTTGCCTTAAGAATGCCTGCATCTGTTCTGGTGATGTTATCTCGATCTTTGCATCGGTCTCAGTCTTTTCAATCTCCAAAGCAACATCCAATAATGCAATCTTTGCGCTTTTTATGGATTTTGGCATGCCTGGGTGTGCAATCTCCTTGTCTATTAATACGCCGCTTATGAACTGCGTATCTGCAATGCTGCCACCAACTTTCTTCTCTATTTTTATTAAATCGTGGTCTATTATTATTTTTCCTCTTGGATCCTTATCCATTACCTGTTTGACAGCATTAATAACGAGCTTTGATAAGTACTCCTTTGTTTTATCGTCTCCTATATTCTTTGAACCCATAGATACCATTGCAATTTTTTGTAGTATTGCATCATCTTTTGGGTCTATCTCCTTTGATATATGTGTTAAAAACTCGGCAGATTTTTCTGCAGCAATTTTATACCCTTTTATAATTGTTGTTGGGTGCACTCCTTGCTCTAATAATTCTCCAGCTCCACGTAAGAGTTCTCCCGCGAGCACTACAACGGTTGTTGTCCCATCCCCTGCCTCTTTATCTTGTGTTTTTGCTATGTCAACCATTATCTTTGCCACTGGGTGCTCAACATTCATTTCCTGTAATATTGTAGCGCCATCATTTGTTATTGTTATATCACCAAGATCGCTTACCAACATTTTGTCCATACCTTTTGGTCCAAGAGCTGATTTAACTGCGTTTGCAACTGCAACGCCAACAGCAATATTGGTTCTCTGTGCATCTCTTCCTAGCAATCTAGTTGCTCCATCCGGTAGATATAATATCTGTTGTCCTCCAAATTTATCTTCAGCCATATTTTCACCTTTATATAAGTATAAATAGATAATATCCTAATAAAACGATTTAAACCGCAAACGCAGTACTATATAATACGATATTATATATAGTATAAAAAAGTATATATATTTTACTTTTAAAGAGGGAACTTGTTAGCATGCCAAATAAAAATTTTTACAGAAAAATAGAAGATTTCAAATGTTATAACTGCAATTTTTTGGTGAATGGGAATGGGTATACTGATCATTGTCCAAAATGTCTTTCAAGCAAGCATGTAGATATACATCCTGGCGATAGGCTCTCTACGTGTATGGGTAATATGTTACCGTTCCAATCAACATATAAAAATGGGCAATTCACAATCTATTATGAATGTTTAAAATGTCATATTAAAAAGAAGGTTAAGGCGGCATCTAACGATAATAATGAATTACTTATGACACTCTCATCAAAAGTCATTAACTAATTACTTTTTCAACGATATTGGCATATAACTCATATATTTTCTGGTTATTTAACACAGCTACGTCTGATCCATTACTCATATCCTCTATATTTTTGTCAAATGGTATGCTACCTAAGAGTTCAACACCTAAATTAGCACACACATAATTCACATGTTCGCTAGTTCCATTCTCCTTAGTCATGTTTGCAATTATACCTATAATGGATTTGCCCAATCGTTTTGCCATAAGTCCTGATCTAACAGAGTTCAATGCACCTATCTTATGATCTGTTGTGACTATTATAAACCCATCCATATCAAGTACCTGCATTATGGTTAGAGGTGCATCGGATGTGCCTGGCGGTAAATCTATTATTAAATAATCTAATTCTCCCCATTCTGTATTCTCAAAAAAATCATAAAGCATCTTTACTATTATTGGACCTCTCCATATTATGGGTTTTTTAGTATCGTCTACAAGCATTGCTGTTGAAGCTATTTTTATGCCATCCTTAATTAATGGAATAAGCGGCATATGTTCTATATTCATCATATCTGTTATGCCTAAAAAAACCGTTAAATTAGGACAGTCTATATCCGCATCTAATAAGCCTACTTTAAACCCTCTTTTACTAAGTGTATAAGCAATATTTATCGCTGTTGTTGTTTTTCCTACTCCTCCCTTTGCGCTGTATATACCTATTTTATGTTTTATAGAATTGAGGTTGTTTTTGATACTTTCCTTTCTTTTTATCACATTTGCAAATGATGGATGCATCGTATTAGGATTATTGTTATGTTGTTCCGAATCGTCTGTCATGATGACATTTATGTGTTAATACTAATTTATATCTTACTATTTTTTCCAATATCTAAATGTATAAAATAGGAATATTGTACCTAATATGACTCCAAACCATAGTGTTGAAACACGTATCATTATTGTTGCAGCAGCGCTTAATGTATTTACCACATTAAAGTTATTTGCAATAAGTGTAGTCATTGTTAAATCTGCTGATCCTATCGTGCCAGGTATTAATGATGCTATTCCGACCATAGCGGATACTACATATATCAAAATGCTTTTAAGCACATCAGAATGTATGCCAAGTGCTTGTGTTGTAAAATATACTGATAGTGAAGTCATTACTGCTGCTGGCAATGTAAATATAGCAGATATAAGATAAACCTTTTTGTTGTTTAATTTACTTTGCGCAGCAAAATACTCATCCCCATAAAAGGCAAATATTTCAGAAAATCTACCACGAAATACTTTCTTTTTTATTATGTTAAATAGCCATGGACTTATTATAAAGCTAAATGGCAGAAGCATTATAACATCTATTGGTATTAATATTGGCAGATATGATGGGAAAATTATGACCAATATTAAGCTAAGAAGAACATACCCTAAGAAATCGGTGAATATATCAAAGCTTACTATAGGTAGAAGTCCGAACAATTTATGTTTGGATACCTTATTTATAGAATATGCAGATACAACTCTTCCTATCTTTCCAGGGGTTAAATTCATTGCGTAGAGCGATAAATATATCATAAAATTTTTGAATATCGGTATATCAATTCCAAGCACTTTCATATAATATTCCCATTTGAAAAATCTTATGAAAATGCTAAGAAATTCAAATAAAAATGCAAGCATGTAAATAATGCCATTCGCAGTTAGCATGTAAGTGAATACTTTATCTATACCTCCATTTGAAAAGTATGCGATCGCAAAAAAGACAGCAAAACTTACTACCATAAGCGCAGCGACAATAATCATTATTGCACGCGTTAAATTAAAGTAATCCTTTTTACTAAATTTCTTTTTACTAGCAATTCTGTCCCAAATACGCTCCTTTTTTCTTTTAATCAAAACATCACTTAACTAAGTCATAAAATAATGATTCATATTTTTTAGATATAAGATTCCAGTCAAACTTTTTAATTATTCGTTTTCTTGCCTCTTCTGATTTTTTACCCATAACATCTATTTGCTTATATGCATAAGTCATTTTATTATAAATATCAATATGGCTGTTTGGTTTAATGTATAATCCATTATTCCCCATTATTTCTGGTATCCCTCCTATTTTAGTTGCTATTGTTGGCAGTTCACTTGATAAACTTTCTATCAATGCCATTCCAAACGGTTCATAAAGGGATGGAAGTACAAACATGTCAGATGCATTGTAATAATAAGGCATTATATCCTCTCGTAAACCTCCTGTAAGAATTACTTTGTTTTCTAATTTTAATTTTTTTATGAGATGTAATATGTTATTTTTAAGTGGTCCATTACCAACGATTAGAAGTTTAGCATCATGTTTTTTAACAAATTCTTTGAATGCATAAATAAGATATACTTGACCTTTTTGTGTGACAAGCCGTCCGTTATTGAATATGACAAATCCATCCAAGTTGTTTTTATCTATTATATTTGATACCATTTCATTGTTCTTTTCTCTTTTTTTATATCTGTTATAGTCTATTCCATTGTATATCACAGAAGATTTTTGCTTATCTATTTGCGGAATTGTGACAGTCATAGCGTATTTTGATACGCACGTTATAGCATTGGCTGCATGCATTACTTTTCTTCCCTCAAATTTATCATAAAAAAGCGCAGCAATATCAGTTGCAAAATCTATGTTTTTTGGCAAGGAGTTGTGTATTGTAAGTACAATCTTTTTATTTATAGATGCTATTGTTTTCACATTATTCATAAAATATTGGTATCTGTTATTTATATGGTATATATCAGAATGTTCATTTAGGATTGTTTTATTTAAATCCTCCATTCTTAAAAAAGGTAATGGAGCTCCAGGTATGCTTATGTAGTGCGCTTTTAATCTGATTATCTTAATTCCAAATATTTCATCGCATGTTGTTTTCTGATTATCTTTTAAAGAACCGGATATTATAGTTATATTATGTTTTTTTGCAAGCCTTCTATAAATTTCTAGCAATACATTTTCTGTTCCACCACCATATGGGTAAAAGAACGGGTTTAATACTGATATCTCCATTATAAACTACCAAATATTTATTTTAACAATACCTAAATGTAACATATTTATATACAATGTCATTTAATTGCAGAATACTATTAAAAGGAATACAACCTTTTTTATATTTATATGTTTAAATGAAATATTGTCTTTCTAGTTAAGGTGAAAATATGAAGATAAATGAATTGAAGGCAGGGGCCACAAATGTAAATATACAGGCAAAAGTAGCAAAAAAGGATGATCCTAGAGAAGTTGTAACTAAATATGGCAAACGTGTGAGTGTTGCAAATATAACATTGAAGGATGAGACTGGAAGCATACAGATGTCCTTATGGGGTGATGATATATCAAAGGTCTCAAAAGGGGATCTTATAGAGATAACAAATGGTTATGTTAGTGAATTTAGAGGTTCACCACAGCTTTCATCTGGTAAGTTTGGTAAGATAAATGTCATAGAGAAGTCAAGTGGAGAGGAGGAACTTTCTGAAACAGAAGAGTATGATTCTGCAGAAGAAATTCCAGAGGAATAATTCACTATATGATTTTTTATGGAGAAATATAATGTGTCTATAATTGTTATGGACACATTAAGATATGATGCTTTCGTTGATATACATCGGCGTATGCCTCTTTCAAATATCGGCGAATTTTTTATTTATGATAATTGCATAGCTCCATCTTCATGGACTCTTCCTTCGCATGCGTCTCTTTTGACAGGTCTTTATCCTAGCGAACATTTTGCACATGAGACAAAGAGTATAAAAAGTCTTAATATAAGTGAAATAAAATTAAAGAAAAGCACAATAGTATCGAAGTTTAAAGCTATAGGTTATGAAACCCATTGCATATCAGCAAATCCATACGTGCATCCTATTTATGGATTCGATGAATTTGATGATTTTTACGAGGAATCTTATTTTACCGATGTATTTGGCAGTGTTATAGAGGTATCAAAAGAAATAAAACCAAAAATATCAAAATATAGGAATATGTATGGAAATAATATATTAAAAATATCCAAAGTACTATTAAAGGAGAATCCGAATCTTCTCTTTGAAGCGATTTCAAGTTCCATTAAGCTTACTCCAAAAGCCCTGCTTAAAAAAGCAAAGGCAAAATTTATTGATGGTTGGCCATTAGAGAAGGGTGGCAAAAAAATAGTCGAGCGTGTTAAAAGCCTAAAATTCAAAAAACCCTTTTTTCTTCTTGTCAATATAATGGAAGCTCATGATCCATATATTGGGAAAAAATCAAAAGATTTCGATTGGTCTACTCCATTCATGACAAATCCTCCAAGTGAAAAAAATATAAAAAAGTGGAAAAAGTTATATAAAAAAGGTGCAAGGCTTAGTTATTCATATGCTTTTGAAATGGTTGAGCATATTATAGAATCATATGGGGATGATCAGATTATTATATTAACATCAGATCATGGTCAATCTTTAGGTGAAAATGGTTTTGTAGGGCATGGAACCGTCCTATATGATGAAGTAATAAAAGTGCCGCTTGCAATAATGCTTCCAAAAAAGTTTACTCAAGAGTCTAAAGATTATCAAACATTGATAAATATACCAAAAATGCTTTTGGGCATAATCGAAGGCGTGGAAAATCCACAAAAACATATAAATTCAAAACATGTAAAGTCTGAGAGCTTTAGCATACCCGCAAATTTATACAATAAGGTTGGTATAAATAAAAAACTAATAAAAAAATATGATAAAGTTATAAAAAGAAAATTCTAGTCAGTTTAGTATTCCAATACCTACAAACTTGTTATTTGAGTATATTGTAAAACGCCCTAATTCTTCAATATCATCAAATTTTGATGCTGCAATGGGTTTTTCCAATACAATGTGCGCAGAGCCAAATTCTAACGGCATAATACCAGACCTTTTAGTTCCTACGCCCTCCAAATCTATCACTTCTTTTATGCTCAAATTTTTACATTTTATGTCTATGCCATTGAACCTTAAAAACAAATTTCCTTTAAATTCGTTAACCACAAAGATAAGGGAATTAAAATTACGTTGTGCTTTTACCTTATCTTTTTCATTTGTTATAACCATGCCGCGTACATTATCACTTATTTCGTTATTGATATATATGAGCGGGTTGTCTCCATAAAATGAATTTTTCACTTTTTTTCCACGCGCAATAATTTTATTTATTTTACAATATTTATTTTTAGGTACAATCATATACCTTCCATTTTTTACAGTTCCTGATACTATTCTAGAAGATAATATATTTTTTTTATCATTATCAATATAACCTAATATTAATGCGCTGCCATATTTTCCAGATGCATTTGAATCATCCTGTATAAATTTTAATAGTATATCCATGAGTGGTCCATTGTTATACCATTTCATATTATCAGAGCTTTTTATAAGATTTTCATTTCCATAAGCGGATATCGGTACAAATGCTATATGTTTATAACCTATTTTTTGGATAAAATTCAACAAGCTGTTTTTTATGTTATTAAATATATGTTCATTATAATTTATGGCATCCATTTTGTTTACAGCTACTATTATATTTGAAATACCAAACATTCTTGCAAGGAAAATATGTCTTCTTGATTGTTCGCGTATGCCTTCATCCTGCTTTGCCGAAACCATTAATATCGCAGTTTTCGCATATGACGCACCACTCATCATATTGCCTATTAATTCTTCATGTCCTGGCACGTCAATAAATTCAAATGCTTTATTTTTATATTTAATTTGGGTTCTTGTGGTATCTATTGTGAGTCCCTCTCTTCGTTCTTCATAAAAACTATCTAACAAAAATCCTGGCTCAAATGGTTTTCCTAGTTTTTTACTTATTTCTTTAGCTTCATCTATACGTTCTTTGCTTATCGAGTCAGTCGAAAGCAATAAATTGCCTATTAGAGTTGATTTTCCATGGTCCTTGTGACCCAACATAGTCACTCTATTTATTTTCATTAAAACACCATCACATATATCCTAAAGCTCTCAACTTTTGCATAACATATTCTTTTTCCTTATCCTGTTGTCTTCCAGACCTTTCCTCTATTTTAGTATTCGAAAGCTCTTTTATTATGTCATTGATATTTTTAGCATTAGATTTAATTGGTATTGTGCATCTTGTACATCCAAGACTTCTATATCTATATCCATTCCTTGATATATAAAGAGGGTTAATTGGAATTTTATCTTTTTTAGTATATGTCCAGATATCTATTTCGTTCCAGTCCAGTAATGGATGGATGCGTATATGTCCTTTATTATCTAGTTTTGATGAATAATCATTCCATAATTCTGTAGGCTGCTCTTTATAATTCCATTTAAAATTTTCATCTCTAGGACTCATGTACCTCTCTTTGCTTCTTATTCCATGCTCGTCTCTTCTTATAGATACTATAAGTGCGTCAAAACCATACTCCGCCATAACTTTCTTTAACGCGTCTGTTTTATTTGAGCCGCAACAACTAAATCCTGAAAGTTCCTTATTTATCTTGCTTTTTGCAACGATAAGATTAAGTTTCCACTTTTTTGTAAGCATATCCCTA
>JAJZJI010000033.1 GCA_021828345.1 Microcaldota archaeon | reverse complement strand
GACTTAAATATATAGTACACTATATACTAACTATAGGTGTTATATAATGTCTGAGGAAATAACTACAATACAATTAAGCAAGTCAGTGGTTAAGGCACTGAAGCAAATCAAGAAGTACCCTAGGGAGACGTATAATGAGATAATCTTAGGTCTTATAGAAAACACCAAGGAAATGAAAGAGTTCGATAAGTTTGTTCAAAAATCCCAGAAAATCAAGATGAAAGAGCTATGGGAAGATGGCAATTACTCTGCGTGGGAGCATGCCTAAGGCAGGAGATGTAGTAATAACAAGAGTACAATTTGCAGATAACGAAGGCTCAAAAATCAGACCGGCATTGGTGTTATTTGAAGAGCTAGGCAACATAGTTATAGCAGGAATAACTACAAACCTTAAGATGAAAGGAATACGCATCTCTACAAATGAGGGAGCAGCGCAGAATAGCATGATAAAGTTGAATTATATATTCACAATCACAGATAATGCAATAATAAAAACTGTCTTTCAATTAAGTCCCGAGAAAAAACACCTTGTTTTTGAAGAATTCTTCAAGAAACTCAAATCATTAAAAGATTAATAGTATATTTGATGCCAGATTATAAAATATAACTTTAATACTACCGCTCATTTTCCCTTCTTTTCTTTAGCATTTGACAATCCTTCACCCGTCATAATAATGTTGCGCAACTAAACCAGTCGTTATTGATTTTTGGCACCGACAATACAGATGGTACAAAAGGCTTGCGCTCATATGGAAATTTCATGATCGTCGTTGTCCTTTTATACCGCTTGGCTACTAGCTGCAGTTTTTTACAGCCCAAAACAAGGTACAATTCAAGTTGCATTTAAAGCTGAATTTTTAGAATCAAAAGTTAAATAATAATAGGGTGTTGAACGCTAATTAGGTTGGCAATACAATCATATATTGCCCAAGCATCTGCTCTGCTAAAAATACAGCAAAGTACCTCTGATCACCTCTGTCAGCATGCTCAATACAATTATAATATTTCTCCTTATTTATTACTTCTATTATTACCGCCGGAAAACGATTCCTTTGTAAAATCCAATTCATCAAAAGTCTTGAAGTTCTACCATTACCATCGGTAAATGGGTGTATTTTAACTAGCTTATTATGCACCAGTGTGGCTGTTTCTAGAGGATGTAATTCTTTCTTCAATTTATTGTATTCCTCAAACAATTTTTGCATAAGAGCAGAAACTTCTGATGATTTTGGTGGTATGTGCCCAGATCCTTCTATTCTTATTTCACTATCTCTATAATCTCCCTGTATTCTACAAGGGGTATTTTTTGTTATCTCGTATTGAACTCTACACACAAATTTCTTACTTAATTTCCCTTTGTATTTTTTTACAAACTCCCAAGCATCTAAAGAGTTCAAAGCTTCGATAACATCATTTGTTCTTGCCCCTTCTGGTGCTATTTTATCAGTAAGCACAAGCGCAGTCTGCCTGAGCGTCAACCTGTTTCCTTCAATTGCATTAGTATTATAAGTATAGCGTACCAGAAAATCCTTTGGCAATGCGTTACCAGGTGTTTTATGGAATACCACTACAGATGCACTTAAATCTTCTAGCCGCTCAATCAATTCTTTAGATAGCCATTTACCACTATATTTTGAAACAGCCTTTTTCTCTATCTCTAAGAAATATTTTTGTAATTCCTCATACTTTGGAACTTCTCTACCAAGAAATATTCTTACCTTTTTAGCTTTTGTATTAGATATTCTGACATTTTTAACCAAGTAGTAGTAGTAATGTTCTCCATGTCTTTGCTTTTCTATAAATGACATATATATGTCTACAACATTAAAATATTTAAGTTTTGTGGACATAATGTCCACATATCAATATATTTGAGTTTATGTAGACATATAGAATTAATATGATATATTGTACAGATGTAGATAGATCCCAAATACACGCTACTTAAAGCATAATTCATACTTCAGGCAACGCGCTTCAAATTCAACTTGCGTGCTTTTTCTGTTTTCTACCAATTGTAAAAAAGACCATTAGTCCTGCTGTTATAAAGGTAATATCTACAACTTAGATAATACCTGCAATCGGCGTTATATGACTTATACCAACGACAATGAGGAAATTCCCTACAACAACCAACCCTAAGCCCAAATTATTCATGTTATGATTTCCCATCTGACTTATTAAAGACCCTTATCGGAAATGCATATAGGTGTATCTTTTACTTTGGGCGATATTTTAGCATTTACACGCATTTAAATAATTTAATATAAAAATTATAGTATGATAGAGAATACAAATTCTATAGTATTTGGTGGAGGATGTTTTTGGTGTGCAGAAGCTGTATTTCAGATGATAAATGGTGTTATAAGTGTGTTTCCAGGCTATGCTGGTGGAAATACAAAAAATCCAACATATGATAGTGTATGCAATGACAATACAGGTCATGCGGAAGTCATAAAAATAGATTATAATAATAGTATCAATCTCGATATATTATTGCATATATTTTTTGAGATGCATGACCCTACAACACTAAATAGGCAAGGAGCTGATGTTGGAACACAATATCGTTCTATAATATTATATAATACAGAATCTCAGAAAGAGATTATAGATAAATATATACTAAAATTACAGAGCACGTATGATAAAAAGATTGTAACGGAAGTAAAAAAACTAGATGTTTTTTACCCTGCAGAAAAGTACCATATAAATTACTATAAAAATAATACAAAAACTCCATATTGCAGCATTGTTATTGGACCTAAAATAGCAAAAATAAAAAAGGAATTTAGTGCACTACTAAAGCAATCTTGATAAATCTTTCTTGTATATTCTATTTAGGTGAAAATGATGAGAGTTATTGGACATAAACGAGATCACCCATACGCAATAAAGCTTGGCGATCTCCCAGGATTTAAGAATTTGACTTCAGATCAAAAGGTACTTGATTACCAAATACATGCATGCGCTTGCGGACTTTCAAAACATAAACCATTTTGTGATGGTTCACATAAACATGCAATGGGTGAAGAAACAAATAAATGCTATTGCTATATAAACGGAGATAAACGTGAGGAAATAACAGATAGCAATGCAGCATCGGAAGTAAAAAAAATACCTAATGAATATGAATAATGGGGTTTGTAGACCCTATTTTTCTTTCTTTTTTATACATAAGGCATAAAAGGCTTTTTTCTGTTCTATATGTGGTTTAATGGCAAATGATTTTAGCATAACGCCCTGGAAGGTTGAAGGAACAGTAGATTATGATGTTTTTTTAAAAGATTCTGGGATAAGTAAAATAGATGACCAATTAAAAACACGTATAGCAAAATATACAGGAGCATCGCACTTTATGATCAGGCGTGAGATATATTATGCACATCGGGATCTTAACTGGTTATTAGACCAATACGAAAAGGGCAATCCATTTTACATATTCACGGGTAGAGGACCTTCTGGTGGAATGACAATAGGCCATCTAATGCCATTCATGTTAGCGCAATGGCTACAAGAAAAATTTGGAGTAGATGTATATATACAAATAAGCGATGAAGAGAAATACCTCTCTAAAAAGGACCCGAATGTTACGTTAGAGGATATTCATAAAATAGGATATGAGAATATGCTAGATATAGTGTCACTTGGATTCAAACAGAGTAAAACCAAGGTATTTTTTGATACGGATAATGCAAAAACGTTATACAAAAATGCCGTCCGTGTAGCAAAGCACATAACATTCTCGACTGTTAAGGATGCTTTTGGCTTTGGAAACGACATGAATATAGGATTGATTTTCTACACTAGTATGCAGGCAGCTCCAGCATTTTTAAAATCAGTAGAAGAGCATAAGAACGTTCCATGCTTAGTACCACTTGCAATAGATCAAGATGTACATCTTAGATTAGCAAGAGATGTCGCACCAAAACTTGGATACTACAAACCAGCGCTTATACATTCCAAATTCCTTCCAGGTCTTGATGGTTCATCAAAAATGTCATCAAGTGATAAAAATAATACGATATATTTAACAGATACAGAAGATGAAGTGCGCGCAAAGATAAATAGAGCATTAACAGGACAGCAGGCAACAGCAGAATTACAAAAAAAATATGGAGGCAACCCTGATAAGTGCGTAGTATGTCAATATTATAAATATTTCTTTGAACCTGATGATAGAAAATTAAACGAGATCTTTGAGGCAGAAAGAAATGGGAGCATGCTCGCAGGAGAACATAAAAAACATTTAGCTGATACAATAAATGCATTCCTCAAAAAGCACAGGCAGAAAAAAGAGATCTATAGAAAGAAGATAGATAAATATATAGTGGTTGATTAAGAGCTTTAAAATATGCTACTCTTTAATTAAAATAAGGTTAGCATAATTTGATAGCATGCCATTTGAATCAATCGTCTTTATACCACTAATGGCTCTTAGTACGTACTTATTGTTCATAGATACTGCTTTTGATATAGCCTCTTTCTTGCTTATTTTTTCCTGAAGTTTTAATATATTTATTATATTTGCTTCCTTACCTGCCTTTTTTGAAGCATATGCGCTGGTGCTTTGTGTAAATTCTAATATATCATCACGTATCTGAAAAGCTATACCTAAATTAAGCCCATAATCATACATATTTATCTTTGATTTATGATCCTTATATATTGCAGCTATACTGCTTGAGGTCCCTATTAGAGATGCAGTTTTTAACATTGCTATTTTTATGTATTTATCAGCATCTATCTTTGATATATTATTTTGATATTTATAATCTATTGATTCTCCAGCACACATCTTCATGGCTGCATCGGATATTGAATACATAACATTGCTCCCATATTTTGAGGATAATTGTATAGCCTTTGATATAAGAGCATCGCCAGCAAGTATCGCATAATTGTTATTAAATTTATAATTAACGCTATCAATTCCACGCCTCTCTCGCTCTCTATCTATTATATCATCATGAACAAGCGATGAGACATGTAGCAATTCTATTGCGGATGCAAGATCAACAAATGGTTCAATATCATAATTTAATATATGCGCGCCTAATAGAACCATTGTTGGACGTATCATCTTCCCACTTGATTGGAGAAGATGTATTGAAGGATTATATAACTCATCTGTAATAAAATCGTTGTTTGTAAATGAAGTTAAGCGCTCGTATACCTGTTTTATTCCGCTATGCACTGCATCGGGCAAATTCAATTTTAAATTATCGTCGCTCGACATTAAATCATACCTATATTTGAGTATAAGTTTATAAATTAATAAGTATCATTATATTAACTAGTTAATTTAACGTTGTGATATTTTGATAATATATGATTCATTAAGCAGAAGTTACAAAAAACTTGTGCCTATTTTGGATAATAAAATAAATCTCTTTGTATGCGGGCAGACTGTATATGATGATGCGCATATGGGTCATGCAAAAGTATATACAAACTTTAGTGTAATTGCAAGATGGTTAAGATATCTAAATTATGAGGTAAAGTATATACAAAATATAACAGATGTTGATGATAAAATAATAAATAGGGCAAATGAAACGCATAGAGATCCCATAGAACATGCAAGATTCTATGAAAAACGATTAATGGAGGATATGAAAAACATTGGTAATAATGATGTAGATATGTTCCCACGCTCGCATGATTATATAAAAGAGATAAAGATTCAGATACAGCAATTAATAGATAAGGGATATGCATACGTTATAGATAATGACATTTATTATAATGTAAAAAAATTCAAAGATTATACCAAATTATCTGGAATGGCACTTGATGAACTTGACAGACATAGAATTGAACCAAATCCCAAAAAGATAAACAGTTACGATTTTTCGCTTTGGAAGGGTGCAAAGGAGAATGAACCAGCATGGAGCATAGATTTGCTCGTAAATGGCAAGGTTATATTTGTAAAAGGAAGACCAGGATGGCATATTGAGGATACTGCAATAACCGAAAGCATATTTGGCCCACAATATGATATACATGGAGGCGCAAAAGAGCTCATATTCCCACACCATACAAATGAGATAGCACAGGAGGAGGCTGCATCAGGAAAAAGTCCCATGGTTAAATACTGGATGCATTCAGGGGTAACAAAATTAAATGGGGAGAAAATGAGTAAAAGCCTCAAAAATTTTATAACAATACGCGAAGTACTTAAAAAATATCATCCAGAAGCTATAAGACTTATGATAGAGTCTACACATTACACAAAGGATATTGATTATCGAGACGCGATTATGGATGAGGCAACAGCAAAGCTTCGTGAGATGTATATAACACTCTCCTTATTTTATAATAATAAGAGTGCTGATCTATTAAATTCAAAAAGTTATATCGAGCTTGAATCGCATCTCAAAGAATTTGAGGTACAATTTAAGGATGCAATGAATGATGATTTCAATACTCCTCTTGCAATCACCGCATTATATGGTTTAATAAAATACCTTAAGAGCTTTATCGAATCTGAAAATTCTATTACAGTAGATGAACGTGATAGCACGCTAAAACGAATAAATGATCTATCTCGCATAGTAGGCATATTAGATATGGATTATTACAAAAAAGAGCTTCCAGATACCGTCTTAGAGCTGTTTGAAAAGCGTACAAAATTTAAAAAGAGTAATGATTTTGCAAGTTCGGATAAAATAAGAAATGATATCTCAAAAAGATTCTGTATTGGCATTCAAGACTTAAAAGATAGGGTACTTTGGTATTGGATTCCACAGATATAAAAAATTAAATTATTATTAATTCAACCGATTTTTTTAATTAAAGCTGCGGTATAATTTATAAAATGTTTTGCAATATAGTTTATTATCTTCATTCTTTTAGATGTATCACGTATAAATGTTATCTCCTTTTCTGTTACACCATTCAATATAACAATTAAAATTGGATATATTAGCACTGTAAGAATTATATCTATTACAAGCGAGTAATAATTCTGGTAGGTTATTATGGCTACAGCAAATAGAATAACAAATAGTATAATAGAGGATAGCGTTATTCTTATTATTCCGCTATAATCTATATGTATAGAAAACTCTTTTGTTAGCAACTTAGTGTATAGTATTCCAGAAATTATAGGACCTAGTACAAAAACGCTTAGTATAACCCCATATGCGCCTATATATGGAACCAACAAAAGCAGTAGAATAAATTCCGCCATTGCAACAGCTACTTGATATTTCATGAATTTCTTAGTATGCCCAAATCCTATTAGAAGCGATCCTGAATAAGTTCCCAATATATTAACAGTAAGTCCTAGAACTATTATTGAAAAATAGAGTGGAGCGCTACTATATCCATTTGATAATAATAGATGAAGCAATGGAATTGATGCAGCAATTGCAAATGCAACCATAGGAAGCAAAAACAAAAGAGTATAGTATATACTATTCTCATATGCAGAACTTATGTTTTGCTTATGCTTTTTGTGAGATATAACCATCGCATATGCGGGCAGAAGAAGAAATGTTCCTGATGTTATAAAAATATTTATTATATTGCCAAGACGCAATGCTGCGCCATAATTTCCTACAATTGATGATGCGACAAATACTCCAAGTAATACAACACCAAAATTTCCAACCCCCGTATTTACTATATTCGAGATAACTAGGGGTACTGAAAAGGATGTGAGTTCTTTTATTATTACTTTTGATATTTTAGATAGAATAAATCTGTGTTTTTTATAAAGCAACAACAAACCTAAAATAACGCCTAATATCAAAGAGAGTAAATATCCCGCCATTGCACCTACTACTCCAAAACCTAGTGATACTAAAATAATAATTATTGCAAGCTGCGACATTGAATATAATATATTGCTATATACAGATTCGCGTACTCTGCCAACACCAACAAGAGATGCCATAGTTATATTAAAAAGAACTGAAAAAAAGACGCTTATCGAAGCCAAAATTATTGGTATTGCAAGTGCATTATTATGATAAATTATGCTTGCTATACTACCGCTTAATAGAACACCAAAAATAGCAATTACAAGCGATATAAAAGCAGCAACAAAATAACCATTACTAAGAAGCGTATTTGAATCGTGCATTGTTTTTGATTCTGGCAATTTCTTTCTAAGTGCAGTACCTATACCAAAGTTGCCACCCATACCAAGCAACTGTGAGAATGCGATTGCTATTACATATAGACCAAAGTCTGCGGGAAGGAGAAATCTTGCAAGATATATTATAACAATCAATGATAAAAATGAGGTAAATGCCTCCCCTATTATATATACAGTACCATGCTTTGCCGTCTTTATACCTAATTCCCTAAAAGAGCTTTTATTTGCCATTAATATACACATTTTCTAAATTAGCATATAATAGTAGATTTATCATTATATAATACAATTCAATACAATTAAATACAATTATATAGTATACAAAAAAAGGCTTTAAATACTAATTTATGCCCCAGTAGTATAACTTGGATAGAACACATGCTTCCGGAGCCTGTGATCCGGGTTCAAATCCCGGCTGGGGCGGTTATATTAAGGAGTTATATTATATATTTAAAAGGATACTTGAAAATATATACTAACTCATTCTTTAATATTTTCATTTAAAATTGCAATCAAGTGAGCCTGCAATGTTTCTGTTGGTTTTTCTGCCAGTAACTCCTGAACAAAAAGCATTGGATCTTTTTTATAACTAATAAATTTTGATAAATGACGTTCAAATGTTTTTATCTGTATAGCTTTTGGCTGCTCAATATTGAGTTTGCAATTAATACTATTTGTATTTATATTACCTTTTAATCCAATGAACCCTATTGCTATTGATATATTTACTTCTGAAACGTTCAGATGGATTGCGAGCGCCTTTCTATATATGGCGAGTTGTCTTCTATGTTGTGATTCACGCTCCTCAGTCCTATCAGTCTTCCAATCTAGTATTAGATATTTTTTATTAGTACCATCACTGCGCTCATATATAGCATCTAATATGGCTTTAAATATAGAGTTATCTGTTATATTTTCAACCAATTTATTTACGGGAAGCACTATTTCATACTCCGAATGAATTTGCTTAAATCCTAAATCTTCACTTATCTCTTTATCAATCTTAATTATATTATTTAGATATTTTTGCTCCTCTGCACCCAGCTCTTTTTCATTTAGGGATTTATTAAATCGCATCTGAGCCATCTCATGTGCTCTTGTGCCGATAGTTAAAGAACGATTTGATGGACTTTCTATTTTCAATATACGCTCCTTCAAAAATATATACGGATGCTCTGCAGTTTCTAATAAACTATATGAAATATTATGATTTGTTGAGAAATAAGTTGTTATTGCGTTATATAACCACGAATCATTATTTCTAAGAATATGTTTTGAGCGATCATATTCTCCATTTAGAAACAAAGCATATGATTCATCGTATTTCCCACCTATCGGTGCAATCTCATCATCACTTTCTATTTCATCTATATGCATGCCATCAATTGCATATTTATCGCTATTTCGCCTATTTGTAATTATATATAAATTATTCTTTGCTCTTGTAAATGCGACAAAATCAATGCGTATCTGTTCCTCCTCTAATTCCTCAGATATATCTATACCGACAGATCCTTTTATTATAGAATATACTACCATATCAATAAAGCTCTCTTTTGTATTTCTCCCTATGGGAACATATATTACATCATCAAATTCCATACCCTTAGCCTTATGCACAGTTGTAAGCACTACATTCTTTTCAGTCTCTAAAGGCGCATAATCTTCTTCTAATATCGATAAATATTCAAAAAATGAATCGCGCGTCTTATCATTATCAATTTTAGAAAATTCAATGATTGCATTATTTATGGTTTTAGCTGTGGCAAAATAATCATTACCCATTGAAGCAGAAATAGGTAATATAAAATCGTTAAATAGATCCTTTGATGAAATTATGCTAAATTTTTCTTTAATCTTAAAAAATCCTTCTGCCATTTTACATATCTCATTTGGAACATCATTTTGTTTTTCCTTTTTATATTTATTTATCTTACTCCAAGCCTCTGCAATTTCGAATGCTTCTCTTAATGCAATACCTGAGAATGGAGTAAATAATGCATTTAATATGGAAGCCTTATCGTCATATAACAATCCTTTAAGATAAGTTATTATCTGTGATTTTGCTTCCTCACTTGTTGAGGAACCTGCCGTTGTGCTATATTCTATTCCCTTCCTATCAAGTATCTTTGATAGCTCTATTAGTTGTCCATTTGTTCTTGTTATTATTGCTACTTTTTCATCCTTTCTACGTTTTGTAATTACTTCGGATAGAATTTTAACTGCAGCATTAGGCTGCTTTTCTGCCATATACATTTTAACATTTGAGTCTAACCCAGTCCTATTAGCATGTAGACCTGAAAGTTCTTTTTTATAATCCAAATCTTTTGTATTCATTAAAAAATGTTTTTTAGAGTAATCAAGTATTGGCTGCAAGCTTCTATAATTTAGTATTTTTGTCTCCTTTTTAAATTCTTTTATATTCTCTATCTTTTTAAAATTCTTTATGCTGCCGCCCTGAAATCCAAATATCGCCTGCTTTCTATCTCCAACAAGAAATAAAGTATCTCCAGAACGCAATGCAATTTCGGCTTCCAGTTCATTTACGTCCTGCAACTCATCCACAAGTACATGTTTATAATGCTTTTTTTGCTTGGATAATTTCAAAAACCGTAGCAGCATGTCATTATAATCTATAAACTCCGAATTATCTTTCTCTTTTTCATATCTAATATAAGCATTTACAAAATAATCAAAAAATGCAAGTATCTCATCAACAGTAATACTCTCTAACTGATTTTTATTGTATCTACTTTCTAATTCATGCTTAGAAATTTGCATGTTTATTGAGTCTGGAAGAATCCCAAAACTCTTTAGATATCTTATAGCATTTTCAGTTTTTGGAACAATCTCTTCAATTAAATATTTTGTAGTATAATTAAATGCGTTATCATCTTGGAATGATCTAAATATAGAATATCTTAATGCATTATTTCCAATTATGCCTCCCCCAGCGGCCATTTCTTCAAGATATTCGTATGCATAACTATGAAACGTATGAACATTTATAAGATATGATTTTGCACTGATATTACTCTCTTTTATAGCGTTACTTATACGCTCGCGCATCTCTGATGCCGCTTTATTTGTAAATGTAATACATAATATATCCTCCTCTTTAACTCCAGATTTAAGAAGTGATATTACTCTCTGTGCAATTGCTGTGGTCTTTCCAGTACCTGGATTTGCTATAATAAGCGTATTTTCAAATAGTTCGTGTGAAGTTTGCACGTATATAGATTAAATCAATATTTATTTAATCATTCATTTCTTTGCAGCATTTGATAGTATATCTATCAGACCACCCTTAATTACGTATGAATTTATATCGTGCTCATTCTTTAAATGCAATGATATGTGTCTTGCAATATTTCCGTTATAACATAAAAATATA
>JAJZJI010000032.1 GCA_021828345.1 Microcaldota archaeon | reverse complement strand
ATAAGCATGTGTCATTAATTTAAAAACAGATATTTGTTATTTTCCTGAAGGTAAAAGCCCATATCCCGTTAGCCTCCAACGCTTTGAAATGTTTCTCAATATTGCTATTTTAGCATCCTTATCTATACAGACGGGATGATTTAGCTCCAATGAAAGTGTATCCTTCTTTACCTTTTTTATATGTCCGACGACCGTCGCTGTCGCAATGCCAAGTATTAACGGTTCTCCATCCTGGAAACCCTGTTCAGGAATATCAGTTCTGTTTATTCTTTTATATATTATTTGTATATTTGTTTTTGACTCTGGTAGTTTGCCCACATGACCCACAACCCTACCTACAAGATTGTCCGCTTTTACAAACGCTGGATCTATTGTTGTAGCCATTCCAATAAGACCGCCAGATATTGCGCTTTCGATGGTTTCAGTCCCGTTGTTCATACTGACAATCTTTGTTATAGTTGTTTTATATTCGTCCTTCTTAGAATTGCTTGATATATTTATCCCAGGACGTATCTCAATTATATCATCCTTCTTAAATCTTCCGCGTATAATTGATCCGCCAATTACACCTCCGACGAGATTTGTTACATCTGCCCCAGGTTTATTAACATCAAAAGATCTAACTATATACATTATAGGATCCGAATCTAGATCGCGTTTGGGCAGTTTCATCTCCGAAATCATTTCTAATATTTTATCTATATTTATATTTTTATTTGTCATCACAGGTATTATTGGAGCATTTTCTATAGCACTCCCCTTTATAAATTCGCGTATCTGGTTATAATGCTGCAGAGCACGCTCTTTACCTACAATATCTACCTTTGTCTGTATTATTATTACATTTTTTATATTAAGAAGATTAATTACCATCAAATGCTCTTTGGTTTGAGGCATTGGACAATTTTCATTCGCTGCTATTACAAATAAGACCGCATCTATGATACTTGCTCCAGCGATCGCAGTTGCCATAAGCGTCTCATGCCCTGGCGCGTCAACAAGAGATATGCGCATAAGAGGCTTTGGGACCCCAGAGCAGTGCTCGCATTTATCTAGAGTAGTATAAGCATCAGTGCCGCTGCATTTGGCACAATGCCTTATTATAGTATCAGCGTATCCAAGCTTTATAGTCATATCCCTTTTTATACTCTCACTATGCCTATCAGTCCAAACATGCGTCAACGCACGTATAAGTGAGGTCTTCCCATGATCTATATGACCTAACGTACCTATATTCAGTACGCTCTGCCGCATATCTAAATTATCCATAATGAATCATTATTTTTTATCTTCAGCTTCCGCTTTTGGTTTCTCAACAAATAACTCGGATAAAGGCTTGCTTCCATATTCTACTATCGCAGCGCTCACCTGGTTAGTATCATTTGATATAACATTGCCACGAACGGTTATTCTTCTTGATAGGCGCTTACTATTTTTTTTTGAGCGTTGTCGCATTACACGAATCTTTAATTGTCCGCCAATGCTTGGCTCAAGTGCAAATCCACTCGAATCGCTCCCTCCAGTAATCTTTAATTTGTAGCCAGTTAGACCTAGGATTGTTCCATCAATCTCATCGCCTATCTTCTTACTATAAAGATATGCAGCCTTCTCAGCATCTAGATCCATTCCAGCAGTTTTTCCAGTTTTTTTGTCCGAATACAGAAATTTCAATCAAACACCTTTATTTTTTATTTTTATAATTATTATTGCTTCTTATACATACTTATAGGTACTTATAATATAATTACCTATACATATTCTCTGGCTCATCCTTAAAACGCTTTATTCTATCAGCCATCTCTTTTGGTATTGCGGGCTTTATATCAACAAGCGCCTTTTCGAAATGTACTTTTGATACCACAGTCTTATTTTCGCGTATTGCATACATGCCAGCTTCCCTACATATATTCTCTATTTCAGCTCCAGTATAATCCTCTGTGACCTTTGCTATTTCCTCCAATATTACATCCTTTGCAAGTGGCATATGCTTTGTATGCACCTTTAATATGGCAAAGCGCGTATCTAGTGAAGGTATAGGTATATCTATTATTTTATCAAATCTGCCCGGCCTTAATAATGCAGGATCTAATATATCAGGCCTATTAGTAGCCGCAAGCACCACTATATTTTTAGCACTCTCAAGTCCATCAAGCTCTGTTAATAAAGTATCTACAACGCGCTGAGTTACAAGCGAATCATTATCACCAGCTCCGCGTGCTGTAGCTATTGAATCTATTTCGTCTATAAATAATATGCATGGTGATGCCATCCTTGCCTTCCTAAATATTTCGCGCGTAGCCTTTTCACTCTCTCCTACATATTTGCTTAAAAGCTCCGGACCTTTTATAGATATAAAATTGGCTTCTCTCTCAGTTGCAACAGCCTTTGCAAGAAGCGTCTTTCCCGTTCCAGGTGCGCCGACTAATAATATGCCTTTTACAGGCCTTATACCCATTCGCGTAAATGCTTCTGGATTTTTTATCGGCAATTCTACAGCCTCCTTCAACTGCGCTTTGACCTCTTCCAAACCACCAACATCGCCCCAATGCACATTAGGCCGTTCAACAAATACTTCGCGTAATGCGCTAGGTTGTATGGTACCAAGAGCATTCATAAAATCATTTCTGCTTACTTTAAGATCGACTAGTATCTCATTTGGTATGGATTTTTTATCAAGTATCTTCGGTAATATAGTACGCAATGTGAAAATCGCAGCCTCACGTGCAAGTGCAGCAAGATCAGCACCTGTGTAGCCGTGCGTAAGATTTGCCAACTCATCCATACTGATATCACTTGTTAATGGCATATTTCGTGTATGAATCTGCATTATCTCCTTTCTCGCATTCCTATCTGGAACGCCTATTTCTATTTCCCTATCAAATCTACCAGGCCGCCTAAGCGCAGGGTCTATAGAATTCTGCCTATTTGTTGCACCTATGACGATAACCTGCCCTCGCGTAGATATACCATCCATAAGCGTTAACAATTGAGATACCATTCTCCTCTCAACCTCATTTGTTGCCTCCTCGCGTTTTGGCGCAATGGCATCTATCTCATCCATAAATATAATTGTAGGGGCTTTCTCTTTTGCCTCATTAAATATCTCACGCAGTTTCTCCTCGCTCTCTCCGACAAACTTACTCACAAGCTCCGGTCCTGAAATATCAATGAAATTTGCATCACTCTCATTTGCAACAGCCTTTGCAAGAAGCGTCTTTCCCGTTCCTGGAGGCCCAAATAAAAGCACACCCTTTGGTGGATCTATTCCAAGCCTTTCAAATAACTCAGGATATCTAATAGGCAGCTCTACCATTTCCCTTATTTTCTGTATTTCGCCCTTAAGGCCGCCTATATCCTCATAGTGAACATCCCCTATTCGCACAACAGATTCTGATACTGGTTCAGTCTTAACTATTACCTCGGTATCCTTAGTTACTTTAACTGTGCCATGAGGTGTCACCTGTGCTACTATAAAATTAAACACATAACCAAACATGGGTATTGGAACCACATCGCCTTTTATTATAGGCTTATCCTCTAATTTATTCTTAGCATATGCGGAAAAATCAGGGGATATTGGAGTGCGCTGATTTGCTGGTGGAGCAAGCGTTATCTTTTCAGCAATCTTGACATCTGCCTTTGAGGTAAATACTTTATCGCCAATTCCTGCCCCGATATTCTGCCTTATATAACCATCTATACGTATAAAATCCAATCCTTCATCCTGTGTATGTGCAGGCCATACTATTGCTGAAGTGGATCTGCGCTTGCCCTTTATCTCTATTATATCTCCAGGAGTAACCCCAAGAAATTTCCTTGCCTTAGAATCTATTCGTGCAATGCTCCTGCCATCATCAGTAACAAGCGCTCCAGCAACAGTCAACTCTATACCATGTGCCATATGATCCCTAAAATATTATAAAACATGTGCAAGCGCACATTTAAGTAATTAATAGAATTTATAAAGAGAAAATATAAATACACTTTCAATGATTTGGTTTTTGAAGTGATATAAAAATTATTAAAAAACATAAAAAAATAACTCAATCTACGATTATTCCTCGCCTTCGAAATCTTCGTCGTCGTCTTCGTCCTCATCGTAGTCGTCGTCTTCGTCATCTTCTTCGTCATCGTCCATTGCGTACAACAATTCTCTTGGCATTCATTTCACCTAAGTCTGTGTTACTAAAGATTTTATCAATCAATATGTATGAATATATAAATACCTTTCTGATTTTATTGGTAATTTTTTGTACACATAATGTCACACATAAATGAATTATTGTGTATTATATTAACAGAGTTCATAAAAGGTATTTATAATTTTCATGTGATGAACGGCTGGTGATCTTCTGACACGATACGCAAAGGGGGCTAGAAGTGAAAGGGAGCTCATAAAAATATTAGAAAATAAGGGTTATTCTGTCATACGCGCTGCGGGATCTGGAGTAAGTTCATCATCCCCGCCTGATGTTATGGCCATAAAAAATGGCATAGGAATGCTATTTGAATGCAAGGCTTGGGAAAAATCATGTTTATCCTTTGAAAAAGAAAAGATCGCGCTTCTTAATATTTGGAGGATTAATACGAGTATGCAGCTGCTATTTGCATGGCGTATGAATGGGGAGGGATGGTTTTTTATAAAGCCAGAAGAACTTTCTGAAACGAATATGGCGTTTGTAGTAACAAAAAAGAGGGCTCTTGAAATAAATAGGCGTTTAGAGCACATTATATAATTCAATTCTTGCTTAATGCTTGTTTTCTACCAAACAATATATTTATATACTTCACGCTCTATATATTTTATAGTTAGTTCATGTGAATAGTGGAAGAGTGGTCATTTGATTTATACTAATTTACAATTATATATTTTATCTAATGGATCTTTTAATAGGTCATTAGGGGATTGCGCGTAGCTGTGCTGCGACTAAATATATAGTATAAACAAAGCCTTTTTCTAATCTATATCCATGAGCTCTGCAGAGTCATCTGCATTGGTGATAGATATGGCAAAAACATACATAGACATAATAAAATATATGGTAGAAGCTAAATTTGAAATAAATGGTTTTGTTGAAAAACCTGACATTATAGGAGCAGTATTTGGGCAGACTGAAGGACTTTTAGGCAGTAGCCTTGACCTTAGAGAATTGCAAAAGAATGGTAAGATAGGCAGAATAGAAATTGATACTAACACATCAGGCAGCAAGACTTATGGAAAATTGCATTTACCATCATCGCTAGCGCGTGTGGAGACGTGTATACTTGCGGCTGCTATCGAATCTGTTGATAGAGTTGGACCATTTGAAACATTCTTTAAAGTTGAAAGAATAGAGGATACAAGAAATGAAAAGAGAAAGAAGATTATAAACAGAGCAAAGGACCTTGTCAGAACATTATTGACTACAGAACTTCCAGATAGTAAAGAGATCAGTGATCTGGTAGAAACAGATGTTAAATCTAGTACGGTATCTACGTACGGTCAGGATAATCTCCCAGCGGGTCCAGATCTTTCAAAGAGCGATGAGGTAATAATTGTCGAAGGAAGAGCAGATGTTATAACGCTCTTAAAAAATGACGTTACAAACTGCATCGCAATAGGTGGGGCATCTGGCGTTGTTCCTAAAACAGTAATAGAGTTATGTGCACTAAAGGAGTCTACTGTCTTTGTTGATGGGGATAGAGGAGGCAATATGATATTGAAAGGATTGCTTAAAGAGGCCGATGTTGATTTCATAGCAAAAGCACCTGACGGAAAGGAAGTTGAGGAGCTTACCAGAAAGGAGATAATAAAATCGTTGCGCAATAGAATACCACTAGAACAATTTTTACAGCATAACAGCGGCTTTAAGGATGTGACAGAAAATAATAAAAATGGCAGCAAACCACGAGAGGATAGGCCAAGTGAAAACAGAAATGATGCCCAGTCATATGAGAATAGAAATGATTTCAGGCAACAGAACCGCCAAAGAGATGAAAGGCCAAGTGAAAACAGAAATGATGCCCAGTCATATGAGAATAGAAATGATTTCAGGCAACAGAACCGCCAAAGAGATGAAAGGCAAATTGAGAATAGAGGTAGACAAAGCAATATAGAAAACCAGGATTCTAAGCCTCTTAGCCCATCTAGAATAACAAATAATTTGGAGCGTAAAGCCCGTGAACGCCCAGAAAGAATGTATAACGATAACAACAGACCTACCCAACGTGGCAATGATGATTTTGGCATACGCGGAATTGATGAGGAGAAAAAACCAATAGAAATTGAGGATATACCGTTAATGGATGAGCAGAAAAAACCTTACGTGCCAAATGACATATATATGAAATCGCTTGATGAATTAAACCATACATTACGCGGAAGGCTGTACAAAAAAGATTCTGTTGTGATAAAAGAAGTTCCAATACGTGAATTAATACAATCGATACAGGATACTCCAGATGTATATGCAATAGTGTTTGATGGCATAATAACACAACGCCTTGTCGAAATTGCGTATAAAAATGGAGTTAAAGAGATATATGCAATAAGATCAAGCCAGATATCAAGAGTATTCCCAGACCTTAACACATATACAAAAGAGAGCGCATAATTGCATTTTAAATTTAGGTATGTTAAATGCAAACACGAGAGCATACGCATGCATATTCTGAGATAAAGGAGATAATAATAGCTGATGCTGTTCTTATATTTGCATTTACATTTACGCTCACAGGCGGAATTTTTAGCCCTACAAAATATTTTTTAAGTTCATTTCTTTATGATCTGCCAATAGTCGCAATAGGCGTAACGCTCAGCTTTGTGCTGCATGAATTAATGCATAAGTTCATAGCCCAACGTTATGGTGCAATAGCTGGTTTTAAAACATCACAAAATGGGCTCATAATAACGCTTGCGACAGGATTGATGGGATTCTTATTAGGCATACCTGGAGCCACAATGATATACACAAATAACTTTACAAAAAAAGAGAATGGTATAGTGTCTATTGCTGGGCCACTAACAAATCTCGCCATTTTCCTTGGCGCATTTATATTAACTATAATATTGGCGCCCGCACAAAGCAGCTATATTTATAGCATATTGTCATTCACCATATTTATAAGCGTATTTCTTGCATTTTTCAACATGCTGCCGATATTCCCACTTGACGGCAGCAAAGTGCTCGCATGGAATAAATCTTATTATCTTGTCACAATGGGCATAATATTTGTTCTTATGATAATCTTTACAGGGATACCGATAATAACTATAATATTTATGATTTTCATAGCTTTGATGCTATCAATGTTTTATAGAAATATTATTTGATTATTCTTAAAATTCAGCGAAATGAATAAATAGCGTTGCGAATAAATACTTATATCTTATAGCCCCATCGTCTAGTGGTCTTTGCATTTATGCAACTATAAAAGGACGGCGGCCTCTGGAGCCGTAAACGCCAGTTCGAATCTGGCTGGGGCTATTTATTTTAGTAAAACATACTAGTAGACTTGTTTATAAGGTTTCAGTATTTTAGTCTTATTATGAGGGATGGTGCCATTTGGCCCAACTCAAATATATGTAATAACTGTGGGAAGGGTCAAATAATATTTGATGGGATACGCCATGAGTATTACTGCTCTTTATGCGGCATTATAATTGATGATTTACCTATCGATTTTTATGATGGGTCCTCTTTTTTTGAAAGTGATAATCCACCAGCATATTCAATAGTTAGCGCAATGAAAGTGAATAGGAGCCTTGGAACTGACATAGGAATTGATGTTGCTAAATTTACAAAAATAAAAAATAGGTATTTAATAAAAAATAAAATGAGTACAATCGAGAGAAATTTTTCTCGTGCGCTGCCATATTTGCAGTTAGCATGGGCATATCTTTCCATGCCTAATGATCTAAGAGTTGGCTCGACAATATTGTATAGAAAATGTATAGACATGGGCATAACAAATGGCAGAAAAACTGAAGCGATGATTTATGCTATAGTATCATTAAAATGCGCAGAGGCACACATACAACGCAGTAGAAGCACATTAAAAATTTTATTTGAATTAGATAATGAAGAAATTGAAAGCTGCAAACACGCAGTCGAAAATATGGTAAATATAATCAATAGATACATTAAAATAAAAACTTCGCTAAATAATTTATTTGATAATAGAAATTTAGATGACAGTGCAAAAGAGATGGCTATTAGAATGCTTGATTTTATCATTAAAAATGGGGAGTATCAAAGCATTGATTGTGATAATTTAGCAACATTAATATTTAGGCACATAAAAAATATTGACTAAGTCACAATATTATTAAGTTTTGCTTTGTAATTATGTTGAGTGATTATATGGATTATACAATTGAAGGATCAGATATGCAAAGTATAAATGTAAATCTTGAATCTGGAGACAGTATTTATGGAAGTTCTGGACATATTATATTCAAAACCCCTGAAGTTAAGATAAATACTACAGCAACTGGCGTTGGTGGGGGCATATTTGGCATGGTAAAACGCGGCCTTACTGGAGGATCGTTATTTGTAATGACAATGGAGGGTCCTGGCAATGTATCGTTTACAGGATTTTTTCCAGGTAAAATAAAGGATATTACATTGGATGGTTCTACAGACATACTTGTCGAACATAATTCGTTCATATTTGCCGAGAATTCTGTTGTTTATGATGCTGCAGTGCCTTCTGTTAAATTTATGGTATTTGGCGGGGAGGGGATATTTCTTGCAAAATTCAGAGGGAGCGGAAAGCTCTTTGTACATGGAGTTGGAGGTTGTATAGAAAAAGACTTGGATTCTGGAGAAACTATACAAGTTGAAATGTCACACTTATTAGCAATGGAAAGTAAAGTTACGTATAATGTTGTAGCTGCAGGGGGCATAAAAACTATGGTATTGAGCGGAGAAGGCCTTGCCATGATAAGCCTTACAGGACCTGGAAAAGTATGGATACATACAAGTTCTCTACTAAAAGTCGCGCAATCGATTATGAAATATATTCCAGCAAGAAATTAATTGTAAAATTATATATATTTGATAAGACCATATTAAATGCGTTTTAATGAACGCATTTAAAGATGGTTGTGATCACAATAACATCGAAAAAAAAATAGTTTTTGACAAATTCTTGCCGGTAATCGATATTAGTTCAAGGAACTTTATCGAAACGCTTGGGCGTAGTGGATATTTCGTAGGCAATATTTTTTTCAAATGTACGAACAGCATCATTTACAAAGATTACTCAGACTTATTTGGAAGGCAAATATATGATTGTGATAATTATAAACATTCGTATTCTGCGGAGCGCGCCATAGTTGTATGTTATGGTACAAAACATATAGTAGGAGAATTTGAACAACTCTTAAAAATTTATAGGATTGCACCAGAAAATACAGCAACGCCTATTGCTATTGCCATATATAAAAACAGTATAACAGGTTATTTTCTTGAGTATATTGAAGGAAAACCACTTTATGTGTTTGACTCTGATTTCAAGCGCGATATTATATATAATACATTGGTTCCATTGATATCAAAGCTGCACGAAAATAAAATTGGCCATGGGGATATATCTATAGGTAGCGATTTAAACAATGGCAATATATTAATAAAAAATGATAGAACGCTTAGATTAATAGATCCGCTTCCAGCATACAGCTATGTTGATGATAAATTTAGAATAAGCGCGGACATAGAATTATTGGATAATTTAAAGCGTAGATTTTAGATTACTTATTCTACATTATTGAATACTCTGTGCTTAGGCGGACCTTCCAATATTGACTTACCGTATGTAGTAGTATCCTTAAAGCCTCTGCTTTGGATAAATTTCGTAAATACTTCCATACTCTCCCACTCTGTAAATATCATATATTCGTTACTGCCAACCTCCTTATACAATTTCGCATTAAGTATGCCACTGCCAGATGTCTTTAAAGATGATATTACATTCCCAAATATCCCCTCAAACTCCTTCTCGCTACCACTCTTTACATTATAATACATACCTACATTTATCATATTATCACAATAAAATATGTTAAAAAGAGTATAATAATTAGATGTTGCAAAACCTCCTATCATATAGCATACATCAAAAATAGAATCAGAATAAAAAATTGCGATCGCCGGGATTTGAACCCGGGTTGCAGCCTTGGCAAGGCCGCGTCCTACCAGGCTAGACTACGATCGCGTATTTAGTATTAATTCTTTAACAAACTCTAAATAATTATTTATATTGATTGCAAATTTTGCAAAAACAATATAAATTAAAATATAATATAATAAAAATATATAAAATATAAAAAATAAGCTAAGATAAATTTAGCCCAAACTTATCTCAATTTGTATGTCATCAGGAACTGGAATGCGCATTACCTGCCTGAGAGCTTGTTCGTTACCATCAATCTGCAATAATCTTTTATGAAAACGGATCTCCCATTTTTCGAATGTGTGCCTACCGCTTGCACAAGGTGTCTTTCTCAATGTATATTTTATTTTCCTCGTTGGGAATGGTATTGGGCCCATACACTTTACGTTTATTGAGCCTGCAATATCTTTTATCTGCTTTGCTATTGTATTGACAGAATTGACATTAGTGCTTACCAACTTTATTGTTGCTACATTACTCTCATTGCTCATGCATGCACCTATTGCTTACCAGTTATTTCGGTAATAAGACCTGCGCCCACAGTCTCTCCCATATCTCTTATGGCAAATCTTGCCAATTGTGGGAATTCACTTGCCTTTTCTACTACAATAGGCTTTGTAGGCTTAATCTTTACTATAGCTATATCTCCAGTCTTCAATGTCTCCGGATTCTTCTCTAATGTCTGGCCAGTTTTTGGATCTTTCTTCTCAAGAATCTCCGTTATTGTACATGCAACCTGTATTGTGTGTATGTGGAACACTGGTGTATAACCCTTTGCTATAACATTCTGATGATGCAATATTATTATCTGTGCAATAAACTCTGTTGCGACAGTAGGTGGATTTGATGCAGGACCTATGACATCTCCGCGCTTTATGCTCTTCTTTTCGACATCCTTTATATTGAAGCCGATGTTGTCTCCAGGCTCAGCCTGTGTCAACTGCTTGTGGTGCATTTCTACGCTCTTTATCACAGTCTTTATACCCTCAGGCATTATTATTACATTATCACCAGGCTTTACTATTCCAGTCTCAACTCGACCAACAGGCACTGTTCCGAATCCGCTTACGCTGAATACGTCCTGTATTGGAAGTCTTAATGGCTTATCTGTCGGCTTTGCTGGTACAGTAAACATATCTATTGCTTCTAGCAATGTTGGTCCATTGTACCAAGGCATCTTATCGCTAGCTTTTGCGGCTACGTTTGTTCCTTCATATGCAGAATATGGAACAAAATTGATTGTATCTACCTTGTATCCCAATGTTTTTAATAAATCTGAAACACTCTTCTTTACATTATCATATTTCTCCTGAGAATACTGGACGGCATCCATCTTATTTATTGCAACTATTACCTGCTTGACCCCAAGAACGCTTATAAGTATTGCGTGCTCCTTTGTTTGTGCCATAATACCATCAGGTGCAGTAACTACAAGAACTGCAGCATCAGCCTGTGATGCACCCGTAATCATATTCTTTACAAAGTCTTTGTGGCCAGGCGCATCAATAATTGTAAAATAATATTTAGATGTCTGGAAATCTCTATGTGCAATAT
>JAJZJI010000031.1 GCA_021828345.1 Microcaldota archaeon | reverse complement strand
TCAGAGGAAAAAGAAAAAGAACAGCATATAAATTTCCCAGGTAATCTAATAGGACCTAATGGTATTAATATACCTAAATTAAAAATAAAACTTAGATTGCATAAATTAAGTAGGAGGTCCTGTGAGCTTTTGGGCTTAGATTATGAAAAAATGAAAGAAAAATTAAGGAAAAACTAATCAATGTCCTGTTATTATTTTTTTTGCACCTACATACACGCGTTTAGCCATATCTGGCATTGTACTATATGCGTTTAAAATTGCATTTGTGACACCCATCATAATACCAATCGATTCTGCCTTTGCTGATCCTGATTTAACCATTTCAGATATTTTTATTTCTGGAGCATTCTGCGGAATTTTATTTTCTTTATATAATTCAACAACAGCATTCATAATTCCTGTTGTTATTGGTGGGCTTTTTGAGAGCAATCTTAGTGCTTCGTTCATATTTATATTATTGCTGTTTTGCAGTCCATTTAAGAGTGCCACTCCTTCTGCGTATGCTGGAAATATGCTATAGAATATCATATTATGTACAAGTTTTGTGGCATGTCCTGCGCCACTTGGACCAACATATCCATATGTTCCATTTTTGGATACTTTGGCAAATACATCCTCTGTTACTTTAAATGCAATTTTATCACCACCGACCATGAGCGCAACACCATCTTTAAGATCTGATGGACCACCAGCACATCCAACATCAAGATAAAATAAGCCCTTATTTTTCATCAGTATGCTATTTTTTACCGATTCATCGTAAACAGAATTAGATCCGTCTATTAGTATTGTTTCCTTACGTAATATTTTTGATAACGACTCTACTGTGCTATTTGTTATAACTCCTGCTGGTAACATCATCCATATTATTCTAGTGTCTAATTCATTTATTTTTGATGACAATTCATCAATGCTATTAAAAAACTGAATATTATCAAGATGACTAAATGTGCTATATTTCTCGCTGTTTCTATCGTATACTAAAAGAGAATAACCCCCATTATGTAATGATCGTGCTATATTCCCTCCCATATCTCCAAGTCCTATAATCCCGACGGTTTTACGTTGAGCCATAATATTACCATTTTTTTATTATTATACTTTTTATCACACATATTGTTAATTGTTTTAAAATATAATATCAAACATCAAGAACAGCTGTTATGCTTAATCTCTCTTTATTATGTTTAAATATAAAACTGTATTTGGAAATTCCCTTAACATCCCGATTAGCATAAATTTCAGATTTATCGATTAAAAAGAGCTTAACTACTGCTTTATAAATATTTTTTTTTGATAAATTTAATACATTTAAATTATAACAGAAAAGATTTTTAGAATCGGCAAAAGATAATGTATGTTGTAATATCTTCCATATCAATTCATCAATGCTAACTGCACTAAAACTTTTTTTTACCATATATTTTTTTTCATTATTCTTTATATCTTTTATATGTGTTATTGTGCTAAACATCGCAAGCGCTGCATTTTCAATAAGTTCAGACTCATTTTTTCCATAGGCTATAAATTTAACATCGGCTGTATGTGGTAAAAACTTATATTTCATCAATAATTCACCAGAACATAATGGTTATATTTATATCTTGCTTTTGATTTATAAATATATAATGGTGCATGTTATGGAAGAGATTCAAATAGAAAGATGGAACGTATCGATACCTATGAAACTAATAACTAAAACAGAATCTGTAGATATAAAAACACCAATACAAAAGGTGCTTCAAATGTTAGAGCGATATCCTGCAGTTATAGTAAATAAAAACAATAGCTATTATGGTATTGTAGATTCAAGAAGCATACATAGGGCAAGAGGCGTGTTAAGTACCTCAAAGAACCAGCCAATAGAGCGCTATGTGGAGCGTATAAGCCCTATAGATTCAAAGACCGATATGAATGATGTGCTAATGCAATTCATGAAGACGCGAACAAAGGCAATACCCTTTGTATTAAATAAGCGCATAATTGGTGTTTTTGACAGATCAACAATGTTAAAAATAATGCTGTCTTTAAGAATGCTTGATAATATTTTTGTGAAAGATATAATGAATTCTCCAATAATTGCAATAGATAGCAATTCAACATTGGCGCAGGCCAAAGCGGTTATGGAAAATAGCAGGATAAACCGCGTTATCGTTGTCAAAGATAAAAAACTATATGGTATGCTTACCTATTTTAAATTAATAAAGAACTATTCAAGTATAAATGAGAGACTTCCGGAGCGTAAAACGCGTACCTATAGTCAGAATGATGTGCTTGTCGCAGATATAGCTGAGAAGAGTCCCAAAGTGGTATCATCAGAAAAAAGCCTCTCGTATGCAGTAAGGCAACTTATAGAGCAGGACATATCCTCGTTAATAGTAACAAATAATAGGAGCCTGCCTGTTGGTATAATTAGTGCTACAGATATAATCGATAATATGGTGGCAAGACGTCGCATAGAAGAGAATCGTATATTCATCTCAGGTCTTGATTCCAACATGAAAGAGTATGAGGGCGAAATATTAGAAGAGATAAAATCCTTCATATCAAAAATAGAGGATATGAAAGGCGATCGTGTTGAATATGCAAATGTTCATATACGTAAGATAAAACAGAAAATTTATGATATACAAATAAGAATAGGTCTTCAGAATGGACGTGTGATATCCTCACATGTAACGGATTTTATATTAGAACGTACATTAAGCGAGGCGCTCAGCGTGCTTAAGAAAAATATAATAAAGGATAAAGAGCGTAATATAACAATAAAGAAGCTTAGCGATGCAAATAGGGCGTAGATATATTGAATAAGAATAAGCGAGGGCAATCAAGCCTTGAATTGTTGATAACACTTTCATTCGGACTAATGATATTGATACCTGTGGTTGTGTTTGCGTTCATACAAATATCCAATGCCAATTCGACGCTATCTACAACGGAATCACAGCAGGTTGCAAGTAAGCTAGCTTCTGTTGCCACATCTGTAGGCGCACAGGGATATCCTGCAAAGGAAGTAGTAGTAATACAAATACCTCCTGATGTCGATGCTATCTATGTAGGCAATCTTAAAAATACTGTAGGACATGAGATAGTGTTCAATGTAAGTACTAGCGCAGGGCCAAGTTTTGTAACGTCATATACTCCTATGAATATAAGTGGAAATTTAGGCACCATAACGGGCACTGCTACCTATTTGATAAATGTAAGCGCGCAATCCTCATGTCCGTCAAATAATGCCGTTCCATGTGTTTATATAACAGAGCAGCAGCAGTAGAATTATAATCTGAGTGCATATATATTTCTATATAGCTCCTTTCCTCTTTTCATTCCGTATAATGTGTAGGAGCGTTTCGGTTTAAGCCTATATAGCATAAAGAATGCAGAAACTAGTTTTTTGTTGCTAATATACATGTCTATTCCTGTGCCCTCTTTTTCTGTTTTTGATATAAAGGCGCCATTAGCTTCAACGTACTTAGTTAACTTTATAGCCATTCTCTCAACAAGATAATTATCTCCCCTTAGTTGTACAAGCGCTTCATAATAACCTGATTTCATGCGTGTGCAGTCTATGCAGTTTTCTATTACTGTTTTTATATCTACAATTTTTGTAAAATGTACTTTTGCATTCTCATAATCACATTCAAATTCCAATGATGCTGCGCCGTTGTGATAATGTATTACATCAACCCTAAATCCATTTGCCCCAAGATCCTTCTTTAAGGCAACAGCTAATGTATCTTTATCAAGTTTTCTAAATGTTCCACCACTTTTTATTCTGTTGCAAAATCTGCATACATATATTTTGGCTTTATCCGGCACAGTATCCTTTATTCTATTTGCAATGCATTCTTCACAGAATTCCCCTATGAATTTTATCTCATCGCTTGATCTATTGCACGTTGGGCATCTAATCGCCACTTAATCACCAAAATGTTTGCTTATTAACAATCCATATACTGGTCTTGTTACGAGTACTCCAAGCATCGCGCCTATTATGGTGGCCTCCGAGAATCCTATTACATCAACAAGTGATGTCGAGAAGAATAGTGGAAGCATTGCAACAACTAGTAATATTGCATCAGCCCAAACAATGTAGAATGCCTTACTAAGTATTCCATGTGAGCTGTGCTGCTCACTTCCATGTGTTAATATCTCATCCGTTATTATTATCTGTGCATCCACTCCTGTACCTACAACACCAATCATTCCAGCAACAGCAGCAAGATCTATTGTTCCTACAAGTCCTATTATCGAAACAATAATGAAAAGCTCAGCAAATGTAGTAAGTAATATGGGTAATATCAAGAACAATTTTTTGTACCGTATGGTTATGAATATAGATATGCCTAAAACTGCAAGTATACCAGCAATTGCGCTAACATACAACGCCTGCTTTCCAAGTGTTGGTGGTACTGTTGTTGGCACTCCCGGCAGAACTGCCACAGGAAGTGCACCTCCATTTAATATACTGGTAATAGTTTTTTCCTCATTTGTTGCATATGTAAACTGCGCCGAAGAAGATTCTGTAGCTGGAGATATACCTGTAATTTCATAATTATCCCCTGCACTTCCGTTGGTGATGGCTGGGTTTAATATTGGTGATGATAATAGACCAACAAGATTCCAATTATTTAATACGACTGTGGTACTATTTATTTCTGTATATGTTGGAGTCATATTCGCGTTGCTTTCAAGTTTTATGGTGATGTTCATGTTTTTTAAATCCGAAATGATTGCGGGGTTTATGTTATAACTTGCAAATGCTGTTGTATATTTTTTATTTGTTTTGAAATAATCTACAATCTTTGTTATGCTTGCATTGTTATTTGAGAACGAAATAACTGGTATTGTCTGATTTTTTAAGTTTAAAGCATTCTGCATTACCAGCAGTGTTTGTGTTGATGATAGACCAAGGCTCGTATTTGCTAATAATGATTGGTTTATAAGTATTACAGAATCTGATGGTCTGTCTAAGAACATATATAGTGGTTGGTTTGCCTGTCCAAAAACCGCCTTTGAAAACTTTTGCACAGCGCTTTGTGTTATGAAGAATGTTACGGCCCAAGATACTGTATTATTACTCTGTTGTGGTGTTACAGAACCTACGCTTCCTTTTAATATTCCAGTTCCATTAAGTGCTTCTACACCATTTACAACGCCAAGGAAATTACCTTGACTATCTATTATACTTATTGTTTGATTGACATCAGATTGTGATACTGAAGGTATTATAACATAAACTTCTGAATTTCCTATCCCTTCAACAGTAACTTGTTTTAAACCAAATGTTGATACTCGTTGCTGTAAATTTGATATGAGTGATGTCATAACTGTCGTGTTTACGCTGTGCTCTAACGTTATTGGTATTTGTGTGCCCCCGCTAAATTCAATGCCAAAATGAACACCATAATATAGATCTAAAGCGAGCAGGGCTAAAAGTATCACTACGAAAATTATAATTCTTCTATCCTTGAAATATTCTAATGCCTTCATTTATGCTCCCTCTTTTTTTTGTACCAGAGCACCATTACTGTATTACCAAGCCATGTGGTTATTACGTCTCCAACAAGTCCTGCAAGTACAACACCTGCAATCTCAAAATATGTCTGTATGAAGCTTGCATATGATACTGCAAAAAGTATTCCAAATACTAGTAATGCTGTTGCTGTTATGGTTATTCCTGTCTTCATAGATTCAAATGCACGATACTCTGGCGTATGCTCCTGTCTTTTTAATATTCTTATTGCGGATAATACATCGGTGTCTATAGAATATCCTATAAGCATAAGCAATCCCCCTATCGAGGCTACACCTAAAGGTATTCCAAATAAACCCATCGCCCCAAGAGCTATTAATATATCATTAGCTGCGCCAAAAACTACAGCAAATGAAGGTATTATAGTTCTAAATACTATGAATACTGCAATTGCTACTAATATAAACGCAGCTATTATTATTCCTTGCAATTGACCTAAGAAGTATGAACCTAATGTCGGGGTGACCGTCTGATAAGAATATGTATTAAATGGTATAATAGATTTGAGCGTACTAACAACATAATTTTCATATTGGTTATTCGCCGATTTAATTGCGATATTACCACTATTTATCATATCTGATGGGCTGCTTTTATTTTCAGTGATGTTAGTTTGGAATGGTAATAAGGCTGTAAATTCCCCACTAATATCTGTATTTAATTGTTGTTGCGATAGACTTTGGTTTTTTTGATATGAATTCAAAATACCTGGAAGTGTATTATTAGTTGGCTGACTTTTTATAAGTGCTTCGGTCTCAGAAACGCCCAAAACCGCATTACTATAATTGTTGTATGCAGAATATGCCGATATCAAATAATTATTTGCGTTAGATAGGCTTGTATTATCTGCTATCGTTATCGCAATGCCACCAGGAGCACTCTCTATTGATGTCTGTGCACCAGGAATTTGTGCATTTATTTTTGATGTAATCGATTGTATATTTATTGATGCATTAGATTGTACTGTGACCGTTATTCCTCCTCTAAGAGATGAATCAAGTTGTATATGTGGTATGAAATAGAGGCTGATTAGCAGCAATGCTATTGGTATAATAACGAATAATTTGTAATGTTTGCTTTCATATATATTTTTCATTAAATCAGTCAATTGTTTAATATGTGATATTGCTAGAATAACAAGCTCCTATCAAGGTGGCAACTATCTACCACTAAATGTTAGATACTATTTGGAAAGAAAACTTTATAAATTCGAACGTATCCGCTGCGTATATATCTAACGCCCGCTATGTTTAAATGCTATTGCCCTACTAGTCCGATTTTATGTGCCAAAATCCTCTATCGCATCCTCAACTAATTGATTATAAGCTAATGCCGGTCCTCCGCCCATTAGGACTGCAACCCATCCCGCATCTCTAATCTCATCTTTTGTTGCTTTAGAGTCAAAAGCCGCCTTTACGTGGAATGCTATGCACCACTTACAATGTGATATGACAGATAAGGATATTGCAATTAGCTCTTTTGTTTTAGTATCTAATGCGCTTGGTTTTTCTATTTCATTGAGTAGTGCCATAAATTTGTTTAATTGTGATGGGCTATTTTTTTGCCACTTTCCAACAGATTCATTAAATTCCTCTAAAAACCCCTTCATATCCTCTTTCATATTAGCACCATATATAATATTATTTTAAAAAACTTAAGTTGAGCACTTCCCATAATAATACTAAAGCATATAAAAATCTAATTTTACATATTAGAATGGTATCAATATGGCAGTTTTTATAGATAACTTGGCATATTCGCTTTTTATGATAAGCTTTGCTGGATTTATGCTCCTTTATTTAATATTTACAATATATCTTGATTATAGAAAAAAGAAGAAGGAATTTTCATTACAATTAAATTCCGCTGCCGTGCCCTTATTTATGATTGCCTTATATATGATAGTTGGTGGTCTTTGGGGGCAGTTTAATTGGCCTCTTCCAGGAAGCTACAATATTTTATTCTATGACCCATTCATATCTTTTGGTTTAGTGATAGCCGCATTTGTTGCCTCAATAAAATTTAAGACCAAATTTAGTTTTGTTGGATTTTTTGCACTTCTCGTCGGAATAATGGTTATAATATATGGTATTGTTGGATATAACTTAGGTCTAACTAGCGCTCCTATAGCACTTTTGATAATGTATTTCTTATATGGGCTTGCGGGCGTATGTGCATATCCTGTGTCATTAATTATAGAACGACTCCCTGGCATGCAGAAAAGCGTATGGGTAGGTTGGTCTCTATTTCTTTTAATCTTTTGGGTGCTATTGCTATTCGGTAGTCTTCTTGCCGGTTATGTGGGTATAGTCGCAATACCAGCGCATTTATTAAGTGCTCCATAAATGCCTTGGTAATATGAAGGCATTTATATTCTCTTTGAAGAAATTCATATGTTTCAATGTCTAGGAAAGTAAATAAAAGAAAAAGGCCCGATAGAGATATACATTTATTAAAGGATAAGAGGATTGATGAGGCAGCACTCGACGTAGATACGATGCGACGTCTCAGTAAGTTTTATAATAAGGGTATAATATCAAAATTGGGGTTTATCGTAGCTAGAGGAAAGGAGTCTGATGTTTATATTGCAAGTGCTGGTGAATCCGAAACAGTTATGGGTAATGAGAATGTCATATTAAAATTTTTTAGAATTGGAAGCTCCTCATTTTTGAATATGCAGGATTATATAATAGGGGATCCGAGGTTTAAAAGAAGATACAGCGGTAAATTTGCTATAATACGTGTTTGGTGCAAAAAAGAATTCGGTAATTTGCAAATTGCGTATGATAGCGGCATACATGTTCCAAAGCCTTACATGTTCGACTATAACATTCTTGCAATGGAATTAATAGGTTCTGGGGATCAGATAGCAAAGAAGCTTAAAGACGTGCCACTTGAATATGATGATGCAAATAAAATATTAAATCAAATAATAGTGGATATCAAAAAATTATATAATGCAAAGCTTGTCCATGCAGATTTAAGTGAATATAATATATTGTTAAAGGATAAAACCCCGTATATAATAGATATGGGGCAGGCCGTATCGACAAGGCATCCCAATGCAAGGGCTTTTTTAAAGCGCGATGTAATAAATGTGTTAAACTACTTTTATAAAGTGTATAGTATAAATCTTGATGCAGAATTAATATATGAAGATATAATACGCATAAGAGATAAACGATGAAATATCCTCTAATTAAAAACAAATATTTTTGGAATTATCATCGGGAAAATATTTGATTGGAATAATGCAAATAAATAAAGAATTTAGCATATTTTAGATGTTTTAGCCGCAAATTAATACCAATCAAAAAGTATTTATATTAGTTTAATCTCATTATCCTATTTATTAAAAGGTTTTATAATGGATTTTAATTTTAAATCAATACCAAATCATGACAATTCAACAGTGTGGGGTCTTGGCTCTCAAGGAAGCTATATATCAAAGAAATCTGAAGAACTGATTATTAGATATATTAATGACGTTTCAAAGATAATGGCGGATTCAAATAAACCTATTCTTTCAAAAGGATATGAAAATATTGAACCTGTAATACTATTTACCGATGCTGATTTTGCAAAAATGAATGAAACGGTATGTTATGAACTTAACAAATTGAGACATAAATTAGAAGAGTATGTTGAGAGCGGAACTGGTGATTATACTGGGGCAATAATACCAACAATACACAATTTACATGTTTTTATACATCGTCATAGATCTGGAACACACGTAAAATACACAAAAAATTATGTTAAAACTAAAAAGGAGAATATAAGAACAATAGGTTCATATAACAAAAATGGTAATGTTTTGCTTAGACGCAGCTCTTATGATAATGAGAATACGTTTAAATCAGAGGTATTAAATTCTGTAATAAATGCAATAACCGGCACAATTGTGGTACGTGAAGCGTCAGGAGCTCTTTTAAAAGCGGCAATAAGCAAAAAGGCGGATAATAGCGGTAAAATGCTGGATGCTTTGGATGAATTATCAACTTCTATTAGAAAAACTGCATTGCTTGTAGAGGAATTTTACCATCGTTTGACTCTTAAGGTCAACATACCATTAAAAAGAATGGTAAACTATACACCAATTATTGGTTATCAAAACAGCAAGCGCGAAAAGACATTCCAAAGAATACATTCTATGGAAGCGGAAGAGGAAACAGAATTTTTAACGCAATAAGAAAGAATTAGCTAACAGCATACTTTACTTAAGTCCATTCCATTCATCGAAAAACTCTTTTAAGAAAGTTCTAAGAAATTTATCTCTGTGTATCGCCATTTTTCTTCCTGTTTTTGTTTGCATTTTGTCCTTTAACAACAATATTTTCTCATAAAAATGGTTTATCGATGGGTTACTGCTTTTTTTATACTCTTCAAAATTCTTATGTAATTTTGGTTTTATTCTTGGATCATATATAGGTCTTCCCCTATAACCCCCATATGCAAATGTTCTAGCTATACCTATTGCTCCAATATCCATTTTATCAGAATCCCATACAACTCTTCCTTCTAATGTTTTCATTGTATGATCTACTCCAGCTCCCTTAAATGATACGTTTCCAACAATATAACTTACCTGTTCTATTACATGTTTTTCTACATGCAATTTGTTTAACCATTCACTTGCAACCCTAGCTCCGATGCTTTCGTCACCCTTATTGAATTTCCAATCAGCAATATCATGTAAAAGTGCAGCCAGTTCTACAACGAACATATCTGCCTTTTCTTTGTTTCCTATTTTTTTAGATAGTTGCCATACAAGATAAACATGCCACCAGTCATGCCCTGACGCCTCATTATCTAATTTTTTCTTAACAAAATCGGCAGTCTTTTTTATCACATCTTTCTTATTCATACAATCATCACAAAACATAAATGGAAATGAAAAATTCAAGTTTAAAAATATAATACATATTTTTTAAATCAAAAAAATTTAAATTTTGTTTTGCAAGAAGTGCAGGGGGTGAGATTCGAACTCACGAAGGTGCTAGACCACAGGATCTTAAGTCCTGCGCATTTTTCTGTGGCCCAAAGCAGCCAAACCAGACTTTGCTACCCCTGCAATTATTTAACTAGATTATATTTATACATAGAATCATATTTATGTATACATGTTAGGGTCGCTTTCCGGTACAACACCCTCGCGCGTTTCTTTACTCTTTTTAAGTAATTCTTTGACCTTATCCTCTACCATTTTAGCCTCCTTATCTAGTTCAACAACATCTATGTTCATGTTCAACAATTTATTTAGGCTATTTATTGCTATTTCTGCATATCGTGGGTCTATTATTTGCGGATTCACTTGCACTAATATATTTATATCATCGATATTGTCTATAGCTGCATTCATCATTATTACTGCGCTAACTCCAGCCGCAACACCCTCACCAATTGGTTTTAATCCTAGTTTTTGTATTTTTTCGGAAAGCTCTTTTGTTGATGCTAAAGCAAAAACATCAAAATTATTCGGGTTCTGCGTTGGTATACCACTTATCGATATTATTTTTTTAATTTTTTTCTCTTTTAAAAAATTGTATATTGCGTCAGATATCTCGTATATGGATTTTTCAGAAGAGGGCCCAGATTCCGCAAAAAGCAATAATAGACTATTTTTCTTCGAATAATAAAATCTTAGCGGTGGCATTGGGGTATCTTTATGTATAGATACAAGAGGTGGGAAAAGATCGCTTTTTATATATCCTACATATTCAAGTTGAAGTTTATTCACTATATAACTTATACTCATAGGGCCTACAAGTCCTGTTCCTGGAAATCCTTCTAAGAACGTGCAGCCGTCTAATTCTATCTTTTTAAATAATTTTATTTCAATCATTAAATCATATTTATTATTTAGAGAAGATATAAAAGATTATATAAAAAAGGCGAAAAAACCCCAAAAATACGTTAAATTCATCAAAAAAACCTATTTTCCTCTGTAAATCGACGATAAATATTTAAATCTATCTAGTTTATTCTTATTAGTGATCTAATGGCAGAAAAGATAGGAAGCGAATCAATAGAGAGAGAAGATGGATACCTATACTTCTTGGGAAAGGATGGGTTCGTATGGAGAACTCCAATGAAATCCAATACAAGAGGAAGAAAGTCCAAAGTAGGTTCTGAGAAGATCAAGAGGGAACAGGGCTATCTCTATTTTATTGATAAGAAAGGATATGTTGCAAGAGCA
>JAJZJI010000030.1 GCA_021828345.1 Microcaldota archaeon | reverse complement strand
AAAATGGTTTTCACATGATCCTAAACGATGTGACGCTTTTTCAAAAAAATATAAAAAAGAGCTTGATAGGAATATAGCTGTTGAAAAATTAATGGAGCATATAATAAATTCCGATATTGTTACATTTGTATACGCAACTTCAGACAAGCAGCACAATAATGCTATTGTACTCGCAGAGGTTTTACGCAGCCGAATACACTTATTACGCAAGATGATAGGCAACAAAAAAATAGAAATTATTGATTAGACAATGACAGTCTATAATGCTCTTTCATCATACATTTATCCATAACAAATAGCATATTGTGATCTTTTGCAAAATGCTCGGCCTCCTCACTAAATATTCCCTCCTGCAACCATGCCATTTTTATGCCTTTTTTATACGCATTCTTCACTATATCTAGTGCCTCTTCTGATGGCCTGAAAACCAAAACTAAATCTGCAGAAATATTAACCTCGTCAATAGATTTATATGATCGCTCTCCAAAGATGCTAGTCGCATTTGGATTAACGGGTATTATTTTATAATTATTATCTAGTAAGTATTTTGGAACATCATGAGAGGGTTTCCCCTCTGTACGTGAGCAGCCCACAACAAGTAAGATTTTGGCGGTCTTAATCATTATCTGTGCATTTAATCTAGCTTCTAAAATATCCATATTAAATCACTTATTATAATATTCTTACTTATATTTTTTATATTCTTATTTCTTTCTTAATATTTTTATTTACGCAATAAAAGATTATTAATCAAGGAAGCTATTTATATGTAAAATACCATTGTAGCACAATAATAGATTAGTTACTGGTGTGATATTGGAACTAGAAAGGCGCATTATTGTTGATACAAGCTCCATACTCTTTGGTTTTGAATACAAAAAAGATATATTTCAAATTATAGAGGATAAGTTTTACGGTAGTAAAATTGCCATATCCGCTGGTGTTATATCAGAATTAACAGGAATTTCGCACAAAAATGGTAAAAACGGCGCAATAGCCAGATTTGCACTTTTAGTGTTAAAGTCTAAAAAGCTTAAGGTTTATAATATAAATACAAATGTTGACAATTGGATACTTAGAAGTTCCAAAAAAAATGATATTGTAGTTACAAATGATACGGAATTATCTATGCGTCTGCGCTTTAAGGGTATATCCGTATTAAAATTAACTAAGAATGGAACACTTAGATTGTTTTTAAATCCAATTTGATGCATATATGGTGAAGTTTTATGTATAATGTATACACTATAAAAGATACCTTTGCACTACCTCCGACAGAATTTGACAGAGATATTGAATCGGTTGCAAAAGAGGTTTTACAGAGAAAGTATGAGGGTAAGATAGATAAGGACATGGGACTTATAGTAGCCATATTTAACGTCAGCAGTATAAGCGATGGGCTAATACTCCCAGGAGACCCTACAACGCACCATGAGGCGCAGTTTGAGGTTTTGGCATTTATGCCGAAAGTTGAAGAGATTGTATGTGGTGAGGTGACCGAACTTGTTGATTTCGGCGCTTTTGTACGTATAGGCCCAATGGATGGTCTTGTACATGTATCCCAAATAGCAAATGAATTTTTATCATTTGATAGAAAAACACAATCATTTGTCTCCAAGCAAAAAAAGATATCATTAAAAAAGGGCGATATAGTATATGCCAAGATATCAACGGTTAGCATGAAGAATTCCGTAAAGGATTCAAAGATAGCACTTACAATGAAGCCCGATGGACTGGGTAAACCAGGCTGGGTAAAATCACCATCAAGACCAATGCAAAACAGACATGGCAAACCATCAGGTGGCTCTGGATCTGGAAAATTCCAGAAGGGTGCAAAATAATTATAGATGATATATATGACAGAAGAAAAAGCTTGTAGAAGCTGTGGGATGGTGCTTAGCCATGGCAGTGTATGTCCTATCTGCGGCTCAAAGGATCTCACAAATAAATGGAATAGTTACGTAGTCATACTCAATTTTGAAAAATCTACCATCGCCCAAAAATTGAATATAAACATAAACAGCACATTCGCAATAGATGTAAAGTAGAATATTGCCACAAATTCTTAGATAGTAATATATTATTTTTTATATATTCTATATTATGGTATTTAGCATTGCGAGTGGATTAATAAGTGAAGTTGTTATAATACTTGCAATAGCACTTGTTCTGTTTATAGTAATAAAATTAGGCAGATCTATATTAAAGCTGATTTTTGGAATAATCATAAATAGTGTGCTTGGAGTTGTTGCATTCTTTGTATTAAATTATGCGCTAGGACTTGGGATTATGCTCTCTTTAGGTTTATTCATACCAATAGCACTATTTGGTCTTCCAGCAGTAGGAACAATAATATTATTAAAACTATTAGCAGTTCCCTTATAGAATGCTAAATATTTCCCGATTTATATTAATTGATTGCTAGACGTATATCTGAAGAGTCCACAGTCTTGCGTTTTGCATGTTTTGATAGTCGCACCGATTTTTGCGCGATTTCAAATGAGCGTTTCTCAAGATGCTTGCGAAATTCCTTTATTGCACCATCACTCACACGCATGGCACCAGCATCCTTTAGTATACGCCTAATAGTATTCTCTGATATGTACATTATAACACCAATAGTAGTATATTCAAAGAAAGCAATAAATACTCTTTACAGAATGATTAGCAGAAAGCCCACGACTTTCAATCGTGGGAGGATGTCAGATAGCGTTATTCAAATTGCTTAAAAATCCTTGCAGTTATTTCCTTTCCTAGTATTGCAGCAGCCCTATCTCTATTGTTTCTAAGTGTATTGACATTTGTTATGCCATTATTAAAGAGCTGGCGCGCCCTAACCCTTCCTATCTGCTCAAGTCTCACTAAATCAAGTAGCTCCTCTTTTATTCCATATCTTAACCTTACGTTAAGATTTGATAGATCATGCACACTTATATGCAGCTGGCGCGCTATTTCTATTGCAGAATGCAAAATCCATTCCGCATTATTTAACTTTGTATATAGAGCGCCTGGCGTTGTAGCATACTTTGTAACAATTTTGCTCTCATGCTGCTCCTCTAACCAATCATTTAACATTATTGCGGTGCTAAATGCACGCTCCGGATCGTATATACCATAATCCATCTGCATGCCATCCCCAAATACATTACGCCTCATTTTATTTATATATAACATATACAAATCAGTAGAATCATCTGTAGCCTTAACATATGGGCGCATCTCTATTGTATTTGTTATCATGAACAAATTGCCTATAATATCGCGCTTTTGCATAAGCGCATCTATTATCCATTTAGCGGATAATGGATCTATATATAACTGGCTTATTCTACTACCCAATTTTGTGGCTTTTAAATATCCTTCTTTGTTTTCTATAAAGTCCCATCCTATTTGCTCCTCTATTATGTTATGTATTATTTCGTTAATTGCACGCAGATCCTTATATTGGTGTCCATAGAATGTCTTTGAGATGAATTTGTTTATTGATTCTTCACTATTTAAAAAATTTTCCGCAATAAATGAGAGTATATGCGTTCTTAATACCGGTGCTATCCCAATACTTGAATCTATTGGCTCTAATGCATTATTCATGTATTCGTTCTCCAATCTTAAAAGCATCTCCTCTGAAGAGGCGATGATAAATGCCCTACCCTCTGTGTCAAATTTTGGCCTCCCAGCTCTTCCGAATAGCTGCGTTACCTCATTTATGCCCAGTAATGAGCTTCCATTTCCATCATATCTATGTATATCCTTTATTAGAACGGTATTTGCGGGTATATTTATACCCATAGACAATGTGGTAGTTGCACATAATGCTTTTATTATATTTTTATTAAAAGCCTCCTCAACCATCGCGCGCTGCGAATTTAACATACCAGCATGATGAAATGCGATGCCGCTCTTAATTGATGCTGCAAGTTTTTTACACTGCTCAGTAGGAGTATCGAGCACATTAAGTATGTTATCACTAAGCTCTGATAATTGCTTATGTTCATCGCTTGATAGCAGCTTTTCTGTTATCTTTGATAGTCGCAGCGCTCCCGCCTCTGCATTTCTTCGCGTAGAATAGAATATTAACAATTGTTTTGAGCGTGATAGCGTATCTTCAAGAACATTAGCCTCGGGCTGAGCGCTCTTTCCAATTAAATGCTCTATCTCACCAATATCCTCTATTTTATCCACATTATGCATAATGCTTTTGTTAGTCTCTGTATGATAGTATATATTATTTTTATAAATAATTCCGCGCTTTAAGACCACAGGTCTATAATTACTTTCCACAAGTTCAGCTTTTAACCAATTTGCAACCTCGCGTGCATTGCCGATAGTTGCACTAAGCGCAAGTATCTGAGCATTTGTTGTCTCCTTAATCTTTGTTATAAGAAGTTCTAGCGTAGGGCCACGGGATAGCTCGCCTATCATATGAACCTCATCGAATATTACGCAACCGATATCACCGATCCAATCTGCACCATGCCTCATTATACTATCAAATTTCTCGGTAGAAGTAAAAATCAGATCATAACTAGATAACCGTTGATCATTTGCATCAAGATCTCCTATTGAGATTGATGATTTTATATAAGGATATGCTATTTTAAATTCGTTATACTTTTCGCTGGCAAGAGCGCGCAGTGGCGCTATATATATTGCCTTTTTAGCCGTTCTAATTATAGAATTTATTGCTGCGATTTCAGCTATTAATGTTTTTCCGCTTGCTGTTGGGGATGCTACAACTATATTATTGCCACTAAGCAGTCCATGTTCAATAGCCAATGATTGTGGTGGCGTTAGCTTCGTTATGCCGCGCGCTCTAAGCGCCTCTAATATCTCGTTTGGTATTCTTCCTTTAAGAGTAGACACATCCATATTATATAATATTACACAATCAGATTAATATAGATTGCAACGCTAAGAGAACATTTCTAAGGCGCATGCATTCGCATACGCCTTGGGTGGATGAGAATAGGGTTGTTACAGAATAAGCGTCAATATTATATTCATAATACATACATACTCAAAATGCAATGTAGGTAATTAGATAAATAGCTATTTAAATGCTACTGCAACAGCTATTTACAATATTACACACTAATAAACAAAATGCAAAAGATTATTACTTTGGTGGCTTGTATGTACTCATATATTTTTTGACAAGATCTACAGCATGATCTACAGCGCGCTTCACATCCTCAACCGTCTTTGCCCCCGTACATATAATCTTTCCGCTGTTGAATAATAACAATGCGGCCTTTGGATCATGCACCTTGAAGATTGCACCAGGAAACTGTTCTGGTTCATAGTCTACATCTCTTGATAATTTTGCAAGTCCATATAAGTCGAGACTCAAATTGAGCTCTGCACTTGCAACAATATTAACAACCTGATACGTTGGCTTAAGTTTCACATTTTTATACTTAGAGCGCGATTGCCCAGAACTCTTTTTTGGATCTGCCATTTAGTACACCATAATAAGCATATGTATTTAGCTTAATATCTAAGAAAGTATATAAATATATTGCGTATATAATTAATCTTGTTTTAACATTATAGTGATATTTATGCCAGAGCGATCAAAAGGATTATTTTCGGGAATGACAAGGCACTTGGCAAGACACCATAAGCCTTCAAAGCTAAGAATACGTGATTTGATAAAGAGCTTTGACGTTGGTGAGAAGGTTGCAGTCGTACCTAAAGGCAGCTTTAGAGACATACCGCACCCAAGATATAGGGGTAAAATAGGCGTTGTCAAAGAAAAGAGGGGCAATGCGTATGTTGTTGAGGTAAATTCCATGTCAGCAAAGCGCCTAATTATAGTAAATAATAGACATTTGGAGCATGCTGCAGCTAATGCTAAAAAGAAGGGCAAATAGAGAAAATTTAGGGCATATTTGCCATTTCTGCTTTTATACGGTAATTAAATGGGGGTCGAGAAGCTTTTTGATGGCGTTTACAGAATTAATAGAAAGATTGCGACGATAAATAGCGACCCTGGCGCAAAGGTCTATAATGAGGAGCTCATAAAAAGCGATGATATTGAGTATAGATCATGGAATCCATATAGAAGTAAACTTGCTGCCGCTATATTAAATGGACTAAAGACGTTTAGCATTAATGAAAAATCAAATGTTTTATATCTTGGCGCAGCGACCGGAACAACGGCAAGCCACGTCAGCGACATAGCACATAATGGAAATATATTCTGCGTTGAACTATCCGAGAGAAATATGCGAGAGCTCATGCGCTTATGCGAACGTAGAAAAAATATGTTTCCTATATTATGCGATGCAAATAATGTGGATTTTTACATAAATGATGTAGGCACATGCGATGTAATATATCAGGACATATCCGCAAAGGAGCAGGCACTCATAATGAATAAAAATAGCAGAATGCTAAAAAAGAATGGTTATGCTTATTTTATAATAAAATCTCAGAGTATAGACATATCAAAGAGTCCAAAAGAGATATTTGAACATGAGCTCTCATTACTCTCAGATGAATTTGAGGTACTCGAAAAAATTGATCTTGAGCCTTATGATAGCATGCATCTTTTTGTTGTCCTGCGCAAGAAAGCTTAAATATGCTTATTTAAATTAATATCTGATGGACATAGATGAATATCTCGAAGGGCTAAAAAGCTTCGAAATATCTAATAGAAAAGTATTATGCAGATACTGCGGTAGTAAAACCAGAACGCGAGGTAGAATTTGTGTATGTAGCAATTGCGAGTTAATCAATACGTTTATGCAAAAAAATACATTAGATAGTGAACTTGCGCAGTGGCTAGAGCAGTATAATGAATTTATTGAGGATGAAAATTATCCTTTTGCAATAGAGGTCTACAATCAAATAATTAACATATACAAAACCCAGGAATATTTGTATGTGCACGGTATAAATTATATTAAATATTCAAATTTCATGATAGGCAGAATACGCTATAATAGAGAGGGTTTTATGGAAGAGAATTCCGCGTATAAAAAAGCCTCAAATGAAATATATTATAATGCAAAGCTCTTTTTATATAAATCCATAAATCTCATTGATTTGAATACAAATACAAATTCTGACGATATGCCAAATAGCATATATGTTAAATTATTAGCGCAGATAAAGCTTGGTGATATACGCGGCGCATATGACTCCATCGAACGCATTACCTTCTCTGATAATAAATATCTTACCAGTTATTCAAATATTTTATTTTATGATGCAAGTGATAATGTGGATATGGTAATAAAAACCATTGATACAATGATAAACGAATATAATGATTATCCGATAACAGTATTTTATTATCTTGCAAAAGCGCTTTATAAGAAGAGGCAGTGGAAAAATGCAGATAGGATTATTAAATCATTATCTAAATTAGTTTATAATAAGAGCATTGAACACTTGTCTAAAAATATCGACAATATGTTAAAAGCATAAAACTTATTTTGATATAAATATAAAGTAATTGCCCTTATCTGAGATATGCGCCGAACAGAAACCAAAACGCTCAAACTGTATTATCTCCATGTCAAATAGCCTATTTATGTACGATTCACCATACCCATTTACTACCTCAAGGCTATCTAATATAAATGAACCATCCTTTTTAGATATGTCCTTTGGAACCTGAATGTAGGTCTCAACCTTATCTCTATTAGATACCCACTGTATCTTTTTTTCAGGATTTGGATTTTGCACAATTTCACATTCTATGCTTTTATCATCCTTATTAATATTCACTATCTTTACTGCAAATAGCTCCTTTAGCTTCACGACATCACCTACCTGCAAAAGATCTGCATCGTCGTTTGCTATATATACAGTGCCGCCGACGGTTACCAAACGCATACCCATTGATTCATCCGAAGGATGTAATCGTATATTTATATTCTCAATTTCATGATTTTTAATCTTTAATGCAACAGGATTTTGAACAAAATATAATCGTTTTGCCATTGTATCTATTATTTTTTTATTTTCTGCAAGCAATAGTGATATATCCACAGAACTATCCACCTTACTCATTCCGAATCGTAAAACGAATGATTCTATTGCCTTTGGCATTATGCCGCGCTTGCGCAGCCCTGCTATAGTAACTAATCTTGGATCATCATATCCTGTTAAACTTCCAGATTCAACAAGTTTTCTAAGCTCTCTCTTTTTTGTTATATTGCCTCTGATATTTAGACGAGATTCACTATGCAAATTAGGCACCCTTAAATCAAGAGCCTTTAGTATACTTTCATATAAAATGTCGCCCAGCTCATATTCTTTACTGCGTATTACATCAGTAACTCCATTAATCGAATCAACTATTGCAGTATTAAAATAATATGTCGGCCAGACCACATATTTATCTTTTTGCCTATAATGCGTTGCAATCTTTATGCGAAAGAGCGTCGGATCGCGCATTGTGGTATTATCTGAATCCATTGAACCTTTAAAACGCACTATCGCCCCATTTTCTTTGAATTTCCTATTAAGCATCATATTGAATAATTCCAAATTTTTCTTTTGATCATAAGATCTATGTTCACAGGATTGCATTGATGCGCGCGAGTTCTTTACGTTATCATTACTACATAGACAAACATATGCCATATCCTTTTTGAATAGTTTTTCTATATATTTATACATCGATTCTATATGATCACTAGAATAGTACTCCTTATCAAATTCTATCCCAAGCCATTTCAAATCAGTCTTAATTTGATCTACATATGCCTGCGTGCATTTTTCTGGATTAGTATCATCAAAATGAAGAAATAATTTTCCTTTATATATCTCCTTAAATGATTTTTCTAAATATGCTACCTTTGCGTGGCCTATATGCATAAATCCGCTTGGTTCTGGAGGAAAACGTGTAATAAAATTACCCTCTTTTGCGCCAGGTAGTATTAATTTTACCTTGCTCTGTGCATCCTTTATCTTTTTCTCACTTGAAAATTCTTCCGTATATTTAATATATAGCGCATTCCGATCGCTCGCATTCATTGAATTTATCTCTTTTATTATCTCATTTGTTTTTATAGCAAGATCACGCATATTATTTTTTACTTGTGGAAAAAGAGAGATTACTTTACTCATTACGCTTGCGCTATTTGCGCTGCCATATTCATAGGCATTTTTTAGAGCGTATTTTCTAATAGAATTTATTATTGCTTCTTCCATTATCCAGACCTTATTGTTATATTATTGTTGTATATGTAATAGCTGCCATTGTTATATGCTGCTATAACATCTATATCTGTTGGTATACTGCTATTTATTGCTAATATATTACTCGTCAAAAATGAGTAGGTAGGATTTGCAAAAAGTACATCCACTTTATTTCCATTTGCAAAAAGAGGCAGATATTTAGGATATTTAAGATATGCAACTGAGATAAATGAGATTTGATTTGAACCAATAGCATTTGTTAGATTTTTATATATGTCATATGTATAGTTACCCTGCGCAAATACATTAAAGTAAGTGCTATTTAACTGATTATAGGTACTCACTATACCATTATTTTCATATGCATTTAAGATATTTGAAGTCCCATTGGCATTAGATTGATTCTTCAATAGAATATCAAACGTATTGCTATATCCTGTTATAATAGCATTTGATGTTCCCGATGCAAAAAATGTCGTAACATTTTTTACAGTCTTTACAGCAGTAGAATTACTACTAGGAACACCCCCATTACCATTTGCCGCATATCCTGTAATAAATATAAGCGCAACGAATGCAGAGCCTATTAACATAACAAGATCACGTTTCTTATTTTCCATGTATATCACAACTATAAGTATAACAACTATAAGCATTTAACTAATTAATATTTATATTCTTATTCATAAATCAATATTATTTAAATTACTATTAGACTATTTAGATGGTTATATGGATATTTTTGAAAACTTTAGGCATGATGTACTTGTGATGCTGTCCGTTTTCGAGCCTATATTTGATATTAACAGCACATTATCAATCCCAGATAAAAGAGAATTTGGTAATATTACCACAAATATCGCATTTAAGTTAAAGGATACACTTAAAAAAAATCCAATTGCCATCGCAGAGGACTTTGCGCGAAATGCAAAACCAGACAAACTTATAAGTAAAATAGAGGCTAAAAACGGATATATAAATTTCTTCATAAATAATGAAGCTTATATTAATGCTATTCTTGAAAATGCATCGCATGACGATTATGGCAGTAGTGATATAGGTTCTAATAAAACAATAGTATTTGATTACTCTTCTCCGAATATAGCAAAGCCTTTTGGCGTTGCGCACTTAAGATCTACAGTCATAGGAGATTCCCTATCAAAATGCTATAATTTCTTAGGTTATAAATGTATTAGGATAAATTATCTTGGTGATTGGGGAACACAATTTGGTAAATTGATGGAAGGATATAAACGCTGGGGGAATATTGAGGAGATAAAGAATAATCCACTTGAGGGGAGTATGAAACTTTACGTTAAATTTAATGAGGAGGCGGAGAAGGACCCTGCACTTGAGGAATATGCACGTGAATGGTTTAAAAAACTAGAATCACACGATAAAGAGGCCGTAGAGTTATGGACACTATTTAAGACTGCAAGCATCAATTATTTTAACAAAATATATAAGCTGCTAAATGTGGAATTTGACAGCATAGATGGCGAGTCTATGTATGGTAGGGGAAATAATTCCGAAATGATCATTAAAACTCTTGAGAAATTAAGTATAACTAAAATCGAAAGCGACAACTCAGTTATTATTGATTTAGATAAGTATGGACTTGGAAAGACAATAATACAAAAAAGTGATGGGTCCACCATTTATATATTAAGGGATATTCTTGCGGCGATAGATAGAAAAAAAAGATATGCATTTGATATTTCCGTATATGTTGTAGGCTCTGATCAGAACCTACATTTTAAACAGCTTTTTAAAACATTAGAATTAATGGGCAATAAATGGGCAAATAATTGCAAACACGTTGAATTTGGTCTAATAAATATATCTGGAAAAAAGATGTCGACTAGAAAAGGCAGAATAATTTTATTAGAGGACGTCTTAAAACAATCTATTGATAGGGTTGAGAGTATAATAAACAAAAGAGAGGACCATACCAAGGCTAGTGACATAACACGCATTGCTAGTAGCGTTGGTATAGGAGCAATTAAATTTGCAATTTTATCACATGAGAGAAGAAGCGCAATAGATTTTGAGTGGGATAGAATACTAGACTTTAATGGGGATACTGGACCATACATACAGTATGCATATGCACGCGCTTGTAGGTTATTAGAAAATAACAATATTAAGTATAAAAAAGTTGATATTTCGATTTTAAATGAGTATGAGATTGACCTATTATACGAGATTGGAAACTTCAATAATATTATAAAAAAGAGTGCATATGAGTTTCAGATAAGCGTACTTGCAAAATATCTTATAGTCCTATCTAGGTTATTTTCAAAGTTTTATGAACTCTCTCCAATAAATGATAAATCAACAAATGCAGAGCTAAGGCAATTGAGACTTCTCATTGTTTATAGCTTCTCGATAGTGCTCAAAAATGGACTTATGCTGCTTGGCATGGATGCCGTGCAAAATATGTAATGACATAGGTATAAATAAAAAAGATAACTCTAAATATCTTAATTTATAGAGTATTTAACATACTGCGGTGGTGTGCGGATGGTTCACCGCTTAGTGCGGAGGAAGCTCTTCCCACACAGAATGTGCATAGTTTAAGGCTTTGTGGCGGAACAGAAACGATACCAATATAGTATATAAG
>JAJZJI010000029.1 GCA_021828345.1 Microcaldota archaeon | reverse complement strand
CCGATCTAATTGGATAATGAAATAAAAAATAGGATAAGAATGGACTACGCATAGTCACTTTCTTAAATGTTTTTTATATTCCTCTAATGCTATGCTGCGAAGGTGTTTATGTATATCATTTACTCCTTCGACAAATCGCCTATCATTTTTTTCCTTATCTGTTAATATTGTTATAACGATATTAGATAATTCTTTTGCCATTCTTGGCTCAATATATGTTCTGCCATCACTGATTTTTTGCTTGCGCTGTTCCATTAAAGCTCTCACATTGGCATGAAGCATTTTTACAACCTCAAATCTCTCATGTCTCATATCTAGTTCACAATCCTCTATTTTGTTAATTTTGAGGGATAATGTACCTATTTTATGTGCGACACTCTCAAGAAGCGTAGCTCTTTCAGATGTTCCAAGCTCTGTTAGATGCAATTTTTTAACATCTAAAATTATCTCAGAGTATGCTATACTGTTGACTAATTTTTTATTTTCATTCTTTTCCATGCTTTCACCTAAGTTTTATTATAGGGTAATCTGTTTAATTATTAAGATATTTAAGGATTATGGCAGAGCGAAGTTTTACTAAAATACTCATTTTTATCCATAAATTTAGAAGTGTGCCATAATTATTGTATTTATTCAAGAATTAAGATTCAAAAGCTACTGTTTTAGCAAAGCCGACAAGGTGTAAAAGTTTAAATACTGTGATTAGGTGCAATTAATGATTTAATAAATGTTGGAAGGCTGCCAATATCTGAATATTTTATTATTTTTATATTAGGTATGTCTATTATTTTATAACTATTATATTTCAGATCATTTACCACTACAATTATGTTTTTATACTTCCTGCTATTTAGCATTTTTATCGTTTCGTTAATATTTTTTCTCCCAGTCTCATATTCTATACATATGCTACCATAATAATATGCTATGATATCTGGCCCCTTTCCATTTGTAATACGATTTTCTATACCATTATTCAAAAGTACTTCAGATATCCTCTTAATACATAGTTCGTGTTCCATGCTTAAATTAGTTTTATTATTAATCACATATGTTTTTTGAGGGTTACTGGTGTATTCGAATCTTAAAATGTTTGATTTTTTCAATTTTTCTAATTCTATTGAATTTAAGTCTGTGTTTTTAATGATCCAATTTAGTGACACTATTTTTTTAGATAATTTTTTTATTAGCGGTGTTTTTTCCTCCAATCTTTCTTCTATTTGGTCTGCAATTATGTGCAAATTTGAATAACTTGGTGTTTTGACAATTGCGGGGTTTATGTTATAGCTTGATATTATAATAGTATTTTTTTTAAGGTCACCAATTGTAGCTTTAATAATATTGGATTTTTCTTGTACCCCAGAACCTATAATATTTGAAATGTATGAAATTTCTGTAGGTTCTCTTAGCCCGAATGATATTATTGTGGAGGTATTTGATACAATTCCATTCGGCAACATTGGTGTATTTGAGACAAGTATCATACCATACCCAAATTTTCTTGCTTCTATAAAGAAGTGGGATAAAACACTACCCGCTCTATCTATTAGTGCCTTGCTCTCATCAATTATTATGTATTTTGAAATGCCCCTGTTAATGCCATTATTTTTCATATGTCTATACAAAAATTCTATTATGCTATCTATGTACATAATTCTTAAATCATTATTTTTGATAGTGGATAATTGGAAAACGCAGTTTTTATTGAAAATCTCTTGCGAATTTATTGCGCCAGTGTCAGGTATTATTCTGGAAAGCGCATAAAATCGCTGAAGTATACTATCTATCCTATTCTTTTCACCTAAATTCATAGCATTTTTTTTAAATATGAGTAATTCTGATATGAAACTGCGTATGTCTGGCTGGTTTTCATTATCCGAAAATTGCCCAAACTTTCTATACATATAACTAAGCACTTTTCTTATCATATTCTCCTGCAATGCCCCAAATGTATAAATTCTATTAAATAATTCTATTAGTGAGTTTATTTTTTCATCTGGCAATAGTCCGTTTAGCGCAAATAAGTTAAATGGCGTATACGCTAAATTATATAAATTTCCACCAATCAATTTTAAAACATCTGAATGCTCATTATGCCCGTCAAATAAAATTATCGGTATTTTGTTATTATTAATTTCAATTACTAATGATTTAACTAGTGTGCTCTTTCCATAACCTGAAGATCCTACTATAAGGATGTGTGGATTTGCCTCTTTTTTAGTATTTAAATATATTTTTTTAAAACTACGGTTCCATTTAAATTCATTAAATGTTCTCATACTTGCATGTCCTCTTATAAAATCGGTTTTTAATATTCTATCAGATTTGAGCGTGCGAATGGATTTACCTATAAAAAAAGAGGTATCCAACTCCGCTCTGTCGCATTTTTTAAAATATTTTAACATAATATCACACAATATCATATAAATGAAATAGAAAATGGGATGTTATCATATTTATGGAACATATATAAATTCTTAATTAAACGTGCTAAAACATAAGCAATATATATTACATTAAGTTAAGCTCTAATGTGGTGTTTTTTTGTTAAGTAACAGATATAAGAACGTTGATCTTATAGAGCCTGATGATTATCCTGCCAGAATAGCGCTACAATGCAATGTGCTTATGCCAAAAAATGACCTTTTGAAGACATATAGCGTACTTACGTATGTAGATAGTGAAGCAAGATATGAGCGGTTTAGCAACATATTAAAAAAATTATCCTCTATCGGAATTCCCATTGAATTAAGGCTTAACTTAATGGAAAGTATCTCCTCAGGTGAATCCTGTTTTTTTATAATTGAGCATCTAGCATCAAAAATAGAAAAAATACCAGAATATATGGCTATATTTCGTGAGTGTATGCTGTCTAATGCCGAAATCACTAACGTGCTATTGCAAGCGCCTTTGCTTTCATATAATGTAAAAAATGTCAAACATATGATTGATATATATACTAATTTAGGTATACCAAAAGAAGAACTTAAAGCCTTAATTATAGACAATCCTAATATTTTGAATTATGAATCTCCAAATAGCGCAAGAATTATAAAGACATTTATCTCTCTTGGAATGAATTTAGAAGAAATAAAGGATCTGGTAATAAAAACGGCATCAGATGAAATTTTTACTTTACTAGATTTCAATATTATGAAAAATCAATCCATAATAGAGCGATTAAAAGAGTATGGATTTGAAAATAGTGAAATAGTTGCACTTGTGAAAAAAGATCATCACGTTTTAATAAGCAATTATTTGGTTGATCTTGTATTGGGGCATATGAACTCATTTGATATGCCTAAATCTACAATCAAAGCAATCATACTAGACTCACCAATATTATTGTATTCAAAATCCATAGAAAATTCATTAAATGTTATAAAAGCGTATAATCTTAAACGATATATTAAGGCGCTTATGTTTGAGAATCAAAAGTTATTTGTTGAAGTTTTAATTGGTAAAGTTGATGTAGATTCAAAATATTCTGCAAGGATAAATATGCTCAGAAACACTACAGCTGATGAAGATGAATTTGACTAATAATAAAAAAGTTGTACCTCTGCCTATTGCAAAAATGATACGAATTTGCGATAAGGAAATTTGTGTAACATTCAAAACGCAAAATAGTGGCGAATCTAACATAAATGCCACTATACGTAGTATAAAAATTTTAGAAGAAATGGGGGCAAAACTGCAATATATAACCAATATGCTTAGTGACAATTTTATACCAAATCCGAATAAGCTGCTGGAGTTTAGAGATGTAATGTCAAAAGAATCATTTTCAGATATACAGATGTTAAAAATATTAGGGCATAAATATGTTAATATAAACGAATTTAACAAAACAAATGTGAATATATCAAATGCTATACTAAAAGATATCTTAGGTGGCGATTGGAAGCCCTTTGTTCTACAAAATCCTTCAATATTAAATATAAATTATGTAAAAATTTCTACAGTATTAAATGTCTTGACAAGGTATATGGACATAATTTCTATAGGTTCGATGTTAAAATTAAAGGGCAGCGCAATGTTTGATATAAATGCCGAATCTTTAGAGCAGACAATATGTGCATGCGTAAATGCAGATTTAAGCCATATAATACAATCAATTATTTATCAGGCAGAGTTCCTTCCGGAAAATTATTGTAACGCCAAAAATATATTAAAAATACTTAGCGATTTAGGGGTTAATAAAGAGGAGCTAAAAAGTATCGACATGCAAAATCTATTCTTTTTCTCACATGATAATTTTAAGAATTCAATAGATCTATTAAAAAAGCTGCATGTAAATAATTATGAAATAATCTCAGTAATCAAATCTGGTGTAAAAATATACGAGTATAATGTAGTTGCTAGTGCATTAGTTGACACGTTTAATAAGCATAAGTTGGACGTTGCTAAAATAAAAAATTATATGCTCTCAAACTTGGAAGTATTATTTAGCAATGGTGAAAACACTATGAATATATTAAATATGATGTATTCTTCTTTATTTGAAGAGGATTGCAATAATATTATATATAAAAATCCAAACGTTTTAGCATTGCAATATAAGACATTTAAAAATAATACAAAAACGTTACTAAATATCTGGCCTGATCCAGAAGTTTGTTATAAAATAATTATGTCAAATAATACAATTTTAGCCGCAAATAATGACGAGATACTTAAATATATCAAAAAAATGAGCGAATGCGGATTTGATAAAAATCAGTGCAAAATGCTGCTTTTTAGTGGGAATAATTTTAATAATGGACATGCTAATATTGACAGATTCTATGCACTCTCTGTTTTAAAAGAATAATTTAATAAATTAGGTTTTGTTATAATTTTTAGTGTTTTTAGTGCCAAAAAGTAAACTAGATAAAAAGCTGAAGGAAAAAGTAAATATGATAATGTCTAGAAAAGAGGAACACATAGATATATGTTTGAATAATAATGTTGCGTTCGAGCAAAAGACGTTATTTGAGTGTATTAAGATATTAAATAATCCAATACCTGAAATAGATTTTGAAGATATAGATACATCTGTTAGTTTTTTGGGCCATCATTTCTCTGCACCTATAATGGTGGGTGCAATGACTGGAGGAGCTGAGCGTGCCAAACTTATAAATAAGAATATAGCACTTGCAATAGAGCAGCTTGATCTAGGTATGGTTGTCGGTAGTCAGCGTGCCGCTTTATATCATAAAGTATTAGAGGATACTTATACGATTGCAAGAAAAATGGCTCCAAATGCGTTTATAGGTTCAAATATTGGTGGTGCACAAATATCTGCCGGTTTTTCAATAAATGATGTTAATAGATTAATAGAGATGCTTGATGCTGATGCTCATTATGTACATCTTAATCCCTCACAGGAGCTGGTGCAACCTGAAGGCGAACCAAAATATAGAAATGTACTAAAAGGAATAAGAAACATCGTTGATAATGTGGATATTCCTGTTGTAATAAAGGAGGTTGGTGCCGGAATAGATGGTGGGTCAGCAAAAAAATTGGAAAATATGGGTGTTAAGTCAATAGAGCTCGCTGGTGCAGGAGGAACTAGCTATACCGCAGTTGAATACTATCGCGCCAGAACTATGGGTATGGAGGATAAGGAGCGCCTTGGAAAGATTTTATGGAATTGGGGCATACCGACCGCTGCCTCTTTATATTTAGTAAAGGATAGTGTTAAAATCCCTATAATTTCATCTGGAGGCATGCGCACAGGCATTGATGTGGCAAAAGCGTTGATTATGGGAGCATCAATGACTGCGTTGGCATTGCCTATATTAAGGCCTGCAATAGAATCTGATTTGGCAGTTAAGAAAAGGCTTGAACAGCTAATATACGAACTAAAAGCTGTGATGTTTTTAACCGGCTCTAGGAATATATCTGAGTTAAAGAATGCCAAGTATATAATAACTGGCGAATTGAAGGATTGGATTGGGATCGAAAAAATAAGATAAGGAATGGTGGAGGGACCCATTCCTTTAGAGTTAGAGAGAATATTTGTGCTTATTCTGTTTATGTCAATTGATATGCTGCATGTATACTCTTTGTAGATGCCATTTGCGGCATGCAGTCTACATACAATGTATGCATTTATCATATCCTCTATTGACTGGCAGATTTGTTCTGCAATGCTGTCAATTATCTGCCTATCTATATGTTCCTCATGGCATTCCTCCAAAACCATTTTAGATATCATGTTTCTCATCTTTCTCCTTGCCGTAGCTATCCTATCTATTCTACCCAATTTTTCCAATCCATCACCCAGAAAACGAGGCAGCACCATCACATCTGTTATGTTGCCGCGAAACTTGCGTTTCACCATTTATATAGCGATGGCGCGCTCTTTTCTTATAGTGTTTAAGAAGTATAAATATTTATATATTACTAAAATATTTTTACTTAAGTAAACAAATAGATACAAAAATAGAAAGCATTATAAATTTTTTATGCGTATTAGTATTGCGGGGTAAAACCCGTACCCAGAAAATGAGGCGGCATCTGCCGCCTTATTTATAATATTAAATTTAAGTTTAGCAGCCACAATATGAATGTTTATGTTCGCCTCCATGATGCCCAGGCGTCTCTTTTTTGTCACCACATCCGCAGCCATCATTTCCACATCCGCATCCGCTCTCTTCATTCTGCTTGTTGTCATTGCATCCGCAGCCTCCGCCGCATCCGCAGCCTCCATTAGATTTTTGCTCCTCGTAGCTATTTTGATTATTATCCATAAAAACACATTATATATTATGAAAAATATATGTTAATAATCTTTTGATGATTTTTGTATATGCAACTAATAGAAATGTCGATAACTGAGAATAATATGTTAAAATATAAATGGTATTAACATTTTTGTCTTTTTTGCGTAATTAATATAAGATTTACCTAAATGCAAAGTAAGTGATCTCTCCTCCATTCTAATTCGATATAAATAACCACAAATTGGAAATACCATACCTAAAAATATTGAATCAAATGATCTGGAGGCTATCGCCATACCTAAAAGAAATATTAGCATTCCTGTGTAAGAAGGATGTCTAATATACTTATATGGGCCGGAATTTATTATTCTGTGTTTTTTTATTATTCTTACTGTAGGAGAAAAGAAAATCCCTAATTTGCTAATGGACCATTGCCTAAGCAAAAATCCAAATACCATCATGGCTGCACCAAAATAAAATAGTATTTGTGGTAATGTGCCAAATGCTATTAGAAATATTCCTGCTGATATTATCCATGATATATTATCACAAAGGAAAACAGCAAAAACGGAAAATCCGTCCTCCTTAAAGATCACATTTTTGTACTGTTTTATCAATGGTATAACTATAGAACGCGGGTAATCAATTATTACGAATGCTAAAAGTGCTGCGCTTAAAAATAATATTTTAAATAATGTATCCATAATGTTATATGTAATGCTTAATAATATATATTATGTGTCTAAGAGCACAGTAAACGTTTTAAAATAATTAGTTCAATAGCACATAAATCTACTCAAACGAAATAAAAATAATCATAAAATATATATCAATTGTTATTCTATATAACTCTGTGATAAAATGGTAGAAAAGTGGGAGGCAAAGGATAAGTTAAAACCTAAAAATGTAAACGGCATATCTGAGAAGCAAATTGATTATCATTTTGATATACACTATAAGGGATATGTTAATAAATTAAATGAGATCTGGGACAAATTAGAGAAGGTCGATAGAACAGTAGCCAACCAAAATTATAGCGATTATAGGGCGATGAAGCTTGAAGAGACATTTAATTATAACGGTGCAATGCTACACGAGATATATTTTGGAAATTTGACAAATGGGAGCGCTCAGATACCAGCGGCATTAAAGACTCAGATAGAATTGGATTTTGGCAGCTATGAAAAATGGTTACAGGATTTTAAGGCAGTATCTACGGCATTTAGGGGCTGGGCATTTCTTATATTTGATCTTACTACTGGAAAGTTAAGAAATATAGGTTCGGATGCACATAACCAATATGCAATATGGAACGCAATAGTGATAATAAATCTTGATGTGTATGAACATGCATACTACGTTGATTATGGTCCAAAAAGGGCGCCATATGTAGATGCATATCTATCCGCCATAAACTGGAATGATGTGGAACTACGCTTTAAAAAGGCGAAGAAGGCATTCGAGGCAATGAAATAGTTTAAACTAACATTTTAATATTATAAGGTATAAGATGTTTATGATAATATGCCTGAATTAAAGTTTATTTTAGTTTTTATTGTAATACTTGCAGTTATAGTAGTTGTAGCAATAGAGGTTACTAATGGTTCCGCCAGTCCAAGTGCTGCGCACGGATCAAATACTATTAGTACAACAACTATAACGCAGAAAAGAGCAAATGTGACTACAACCATATCTATTGGGTCTATGGCGCGTTCATCATTTGAGTCTTATCTTCAAAAATTTAATCAGACAAAGAATGTCATAGTTAAATACTCTTACGCACTTTCGTCCACATCAGGCCAAGAAAATTATTATAAATTATGGAATAATTCTAAAGTACTCTTTACAAGCGGCAACCCAACATATTTTGCAATGTACTATGTACATAACACCACAACCTATTGTGGCACGTATGGTACATTCAATGGCGGTGTTATATGTCAAATATCAAATAAGACAAGCCCATTATTCGAAGAGAATATTTTGATCCCTGAATTTTTTAATAACAGTTTCTTATATGGTGTTAATATAACAAATCTTGGATCAAATAGCGTCTATTCAAGAGGATGCAATTTATTTAAGATAAATATACCCCAAGGCAAATACCAAAGTTTGTTATATAACAGTTCACTACTTCCAAAGAGTGCAACAGGTACAATATATCTATGTATGGATAATCAATACGGTTATCCGTCATTTTTTAATGAAACCTACACATACCATTCAAATGTAAGCTATATTAATAATACCGTGCCTGTGATGCAACTTTTAGCGTATAATGTATCTTTTGGTACAACACAACCAAAAGATTTAGTCATACCTGCAACATTTACCCTCACTAATAGCACAAACTGTACTAGAAATTATATAAAATTCAATTTTACGCCATTTGTCAATATGAGCAGACCCATATTAAACTTAAATTATTCCTATTACAATAAAACATATGCTTATAATACAATAAACCAGAGTGTAGTTTTGAATGGTCATTTTAGCCAGTTCCATAATTATAGGGAGGATATACTCGCCTATCAACCAATTCCGTATAGGGAGATAATGACATTTTGCATGGGCGGGTATTGCTTAAATGCATATTGCAACTTTACTGGAAATACTATAATTTAGAAATACATTACAAATATACATTTTAGTATAAGCATAGAGGCAAGATAGAACTTAAGTTAATTATTGAATTGTATGGGTATAAGGGTGCTATAACCCAAATATTGATTGTCGGTTTTCTTTAATATTACAATTAGGTGCGGGCATTGTTTCTGTGGTGATATGTTGCGTTACATTTAAATATTTACATGCGCTCATAGAGTAATGCAATGATTCATTAGATGTATAAGTTATATTCGGGCGAATTAAATGAAGGTACTAGTCACAGGATCAGGAGGTCTAATAGGAAGTGAAAGCGTAAGATTTTTTTCAGCCAAAGGCGCAGAAGTTATAGGAATAGACAATAATAAACGCGCATATTTTTTTGGACCTATGGGAGATATAAGTAAGAACATTGAAAGTTTATCAACGATAGAATCGTTTTCAAATTTTAATATAGATATAACAGACAGGCATGCGCTTTCTAAACTGTTTCAGGAAAATGGCCCGTTTGATCTTATAATCCATACCGCCGCACAGCCAAGTCATGATTGGGCAAAGAAGGATCCACAGATGGATTTTAATATTAATGCAAATGGTACCCAAAATATGCTTGAGGAATTTAGGACACAAAGCCCTAAAAGCACATTTATATTCACATCTACAAATAAGGTCTATGGAGACAAACCTAATACCTTACCTATAATTGAAAATGAAAAGCGTTATGATTTTGACCAGAACTCAAAATGGGCTAATGGAATAGATGAAAACCTTTCGATAGATCAATCAACACATAGTATATTTGGTGTTTCAAAAGCAGCCGCTGATTTAATGGTACAAGAATATGGGAGATACTTTGATCTCAATACTGTGGTGTTTAGGGGAGGTTGCCTTACCGGACCACAGCATGCTGCAGTGGAATTGCATGGATACCTCGCATACATAGTTAATTGTGCTGTAAACAAGAAGCCATATACTATATTTGGATATAAAGGCAAGCAAGTGCGCGATCAGATTCATAGTTCTGATGTGGTCAATGCGTTCTGGAACTTCTATAAAAATCCTAAGAAAGGCGCGGTATATAATCTTGGCGGAACAAAACAGAATTCTATATCTATATTGGAAACAATAGATCTGTTGGAGAATAGTTTTGGAGCAAAGTTAATGTATTCTTATAACGATCAAAATAGGGTAGGAGACCATATATGTTATTATTCAAATATGGATCGATTCAAACATGACTATCCAGATTGGTCACTTAAAAAGTCCCTTAAAGACATAATTGGCGAGATAGTTAATATAGTCAGTGATAGGAAATGAACGTACTTATAACTGGGGGTGCGGGATTTGTAGGAAGTCACGTATCAGATGCATTAATAGAGGAGGGACATAACGTGATTCTTTTAGATAATCTTTCTGGGACTGATTCAAAAAAGCCAACATACCTTAACGCACGTGCAACGCTTATTGTAGGTGATGTGCGTGATAAGAAGTTGATTGCAGAACTTGTATCAAAAGTTGATGTGGTATTTCATTTCGCTGCTAAGGTTGGTATTGCACAATCAAATTATCAAATTAAAGAGTTTGTGGGTAACAATTGTGTTGGAACTGCAGAGCTGCTTGAGGCAATAGTAGGAGTGCAAAAAAGACCTAAACTTATTGTTGCAGCATCTAATACATCATATGGTGAAGGTCTTTATGCATGTACAAAATGTAATGCTGAGTTTCATCCTGCAATACGTAGCCAGTCGGATGTGAATGAGCATGGGATGGACCCAATCTGTCCAAAATGTAGTTCTAAAGCAAAACCTATTCCAACAAAAGAGGATACACCACTTGACACCAACTCTATATATGCTCTGACTAAAAAGTTTCAGGAAGAAACGGCATTAATGATCGGAAGGATGTATGAATTTCCAGTAATTGCACTAAAATTCTTCAATATATTTGGTCCAAGGCAATCGCTTTCTAATCCTTATACTGGAGTAAGTGCGATATTTACATCGCGTATTAAGAACGATAATCCAGTTGTAATATATGAAGATGGAAAGCAAACGAGGGATTTTATTTATATAAAGGATGTGGTTCGGGCTTGTATTATGGCAATGAAAGAGAGTGCAATAAATTATGAGGTGATAAATATTGGCTCAGGAAAGCCTACAACTATATACGATTTAGCAAAAATACTCTATTCCATACTAGGAAAAGAGGAACGTATAGAAATATCTAATATTTATAGAAAGGGAGATATACGGCATTGTATAGCGGATATCTCAAAAGCAAATTTAATGCTTGGATGGAAGCCAGAAACGGATTTTGAGCTAGGTATTAGGGAAATGTTGGAGTGGGCGCAAAAAGAAAAGGCAGAAGATAGATTTGAGCAGGCACAGAATGAATTAAGAGACAAAAAACTCATTTAACTTTTTGTGATTTTTGCATGGAAGAATATCCATTAACCAAAGCATATCTATACCATCTAAAATAGCTACCCGCCCATTTGGCAATTTTGAAATTTGACTTCCCTTCACTTCTGTCTGTCCATATTGTAGGAACTTCTGTTATATTGTAACCAAGAGCATACGCCTTTACAGTTATTTCCATAGCCATT
>JAJZJI010000003.1 GCA_021828345.1 Microcaldota archaeon | reverse complement strand
CAAAAGTGGGGTATTTATTATTCTCGGTATTTTTCTTCAAGTAATGTATCCTCCTTGTCCAAGGAGCGCTACTACTGTCATTATTAATGGTGTTAGTTGTAATCCTTTCCAAAATTCAGGGTTATTATCAAATGGGTGGATTTTTATATCTCTTGGCATATTATATCTGTAATTGGTTTTGTTTTTTTAATAAAAAACACATATACATAACCTAAAAATCAGGCTATCTTTCATTAAATTGAAATTTTTTAGTTTTTTATTTTATTTTCTCAGTTTTCAAACATATGAAATAAAACCATATGTAAAAAAAGTAACTCATTTCAGAATTATGGAAAACAAGGCCTATTGGTTAAGCCATCCCTATTATTTGAAAAATAGGTTAAAAAATATGGCTATTTCCTCTGGGGTTACTTTTTAGCTCATATTTATGAAATTTAATTAATAAATTTCATATTAATGATATTTTAAAATGACTATATAGAAATTTTAAAAAATATCCATAAACTACTCTTTCGACGACAAAAACATGCTCATATTTCGCTTTAAACAAAAGAAAAAAGATATTTTGATATTTTATATACAAAATATGATTGTGCATTAAAACGCAAAAGAAACGAAAAATAAATATTTATAACAAAATATAAGAAATACTCAAATATTATTAGTTTAATATTTTGTCTATTTTTACTTATTTTTATGTAACCATCTAATAACACAAGTTATATCCACTATATTAATAGATATAGTGAATAGTATTAAGCCAAATAAGATCTTTAAATAAAAAATTTAGTTAAATTTTATTTGATTTAAAATCAACATGCTTTTGATGATTTAAATTTCTCGATTTTATTTGTAAATCTAATGTAATTGAATACTGCCTCAGAATACCTATAACATTCAGAATTTATACTACCTCCTCTAATTTTTAATTGCGGTCTAACACTTATTGAGTTATCAAATTTGATATTAAAAATTAACTCCGGCGCTTTTGAATTTTTTAGCAGAAATTTCAATGCTTGCTCAGCATTATCTGATTTAGATACAAAAATTATATGCTCATATGTTTGTAGATGTTCCTTCAAATAATCTGATACCATATTTGCTGCTATTGACAAATTCAATCCATCAATATAAGAATATATATCTTTTTCATTCTTTTCTAAGAAAAAATTATTTACTTTAGCATATGGTTTTATTTTGACGCCCAGCATATTATTTAATGCTTTTGGCAATCGCGTGTACTCTATTAATGAAAGAGATGTTTGTATGGGATCTGGAAATGACACTGCATTTAGCTCTAAAACAGGGTTTATACCCTCTTCTACCTTATTGCCACCGCAAATAACATCTATAACTATATAACATTTTTTATAATCCATAGAATAACCATAAACTCTATAACTATCTAGCATTAAGATATATATAATATGTTATTCTTAAATTATATTAGAAATACTAAAAATATATTAAATATATAAATTATCCGTTTACAAAAATGTAAGTTCGTATATATTAATTTTTTATTATTAATTTATTTGATTTAACCATTAAATATAAATTGTAAAGCAAATTTAGTTATAAATTAATAAATGGCATAAATCTAATGAAAGCAAAGTAATATATAATGCCTTTTTCATATATAAATAAAAAGTTGATACAATGAAAGGAAAGATAAAGATGTTCAATGCCGCAAGAGGCTTTGGATTTATAACTGGAGAAGATGGAAAGGATGTGTATGTACACATATCCGCTATAGTAGGTGGAGAGGCACTAGCTGTAGGCGATAATGTAGAATTCGAGGTAGTTAGTGGAGAACGCGGTCCTGCTGCAAAAAATGTTAAAAAGATATAACATCCAGTATAATGGCTCTTAGCCATTTTATTTCTTATTTTTTATTATTTTTATATTATTATGATTTTTATTTTTCTGCTTAGGCTACGCAAAATAATTATTCGTGCCTCATAAGTTTTGATATACTCTTTGGATTTTTTTGTTCTACGTTTAAATAATATCTTGATTCTTTTATTTTAGCAAGCAATTCTAATGGGGATTCATTAATCATCACAGATGATAATTTATCTAAATTTGATCCGCATGCTATGTATAAATATTTTATTTCTTTCCCAGTTATCCCATGCTCCTCAAATTTATCTAATATTTTAGAGCCGTTTAATACTACTAGTACTCCTAATATATTTGCCGAAGTTATATCTATATAGGTATTTTTATCTCTGCTAAGTTCAATACATCTATTATCCACAATTTTTGTTACCATAAATTTACCTTAATTAACTTTTTATATAATCATTGCCGTGCTTCTTCTTAAGAGCATTAATTCCATGTCCTCGTTTTTTATTAATTGCATTTCGCCATCCTTAAACAATTCTAAAATCATAATAAAATCTAATTGATTTTTTGTAGGTGTATCAAAACAGGTTATCTCATGCCGAGCTTGTGTATACTCTCTATCTAATAGAAGCTTACCTATTTGCGTTATTCTCCCAGAGCAATCTAATATATCAATCCCGATTGTTTTTGACAATTCTGCTGCTTCATACAACATTTTCTCAGTTTTAATATCTATAATTTCTTTTCCATAAATGAATTTGGCAATATCGTTAAATTTTTTTGCCGATAATACTATACCCCCGTCTATTGGGATAATTATTTTATTATGTTCTTTAGCAGCTATTTTTTTAGTTTCCATAAAAATAAATTTAATGATCTAAATATTTATATGATTCCTAATATTTAATTTTTAACTGTATAATTAAATTCAATTGCGATTAACATTTTTTTTATTATTTATTAATGATTTTCGATTTGGGTATTCTTCAGAGGTTTTAGCGTTGTTTTCAAATTTTACTTTATCATCTATTCCTGCAATTCTATCATCTTTTTTTGCTATTATATATGCAAATCCTCCAATCGGTCTTCGTATCAAATTATCTAATCCATTCTCGTTATTATTTTGCATTAAATCACATATATAACTGTTTTTATTAACGTAATTGTATTAAAATTATATTTAATTAGATTGAGTTCTAATTAATTTTAAATGTTCTATCCTACTGTTAATCTTGCGTATTAAAGTGAAATTTTTATCAATGGACTGTCGTAACAAATTAGTGTCAACATCATTATTAAAGTAATTTTTTTGAAAAATGCGATTATTTCTTAATAAATCTTTAAATGTTTTAGTTAATTCTGCATCTTGTAATTCTCTTATATATATTGCCCTTTCTAATAAAAATGGCCTGACGTGTACATATGTACTAAACATATCTAACGGTATTATACTCTCCATTATTTTACTTTCATTTCCTTCGGTTTTTGATAACTCTGATATCCTTTTGGTATGGTAATTAAAAAAACCATTTATAAAATCTATTTGTTCATTACTCATTACATGTCCAATATACCTCGATAAATCTACAAAACGCGCTTTGCTGCTGTTGCTTTCAAAATCAAATTGTTTTTTCATTATAACCACTCAAATAGGTAAAATAACTCTATTTTATCAGATATAAATACTTTGGTACTATGTGGCTATATAAATCCTAAAATTTGTTTGAAAAGATTTATTATTTACTATCGCCAAGCACAACAAAATTAACTGTTTTTATGGATTTGCTCCGTTTTATGCGTTTAAATAAATTTTTTATAATTATAGAATCAGCGCTAATGTCTATTATGTCAAGGCATTTATGGCTATGGTGCCTATGTATTGTAGTCCTTATAGAATCCTCAAATTCATGCAGTATATTTGATACGTTTAATTTTTCATTTTCTTTATACGTTATTATTAAGACCACCTCATTATTGCCTGTTATAGACTCTATTGTTTGAAATTCATTAAGGAGAGATTCTATAGTAGATCTCAACATTTTTGATCTGCTTGTAAAACCTAAATTATTTTGGATTATATTTAAACGATCAAGTTCATCTTTTTCCAAAGAAATGCTAATTATTTCCATTAAATCATTATATAAATTTATATTAATTATAATTGTATAGATACTAATTTAACATTTTGTAATGTTAATTCACTCTAATCAAATCAAATATGTTTGATTGTCTTATAACTAATAATGATTCTAAAAATACCCGACCATCGTTTTCATTTTCATTACTTATTAACCATTTACCATTAATCTCAAACCCTAACTCTTTAAATAATAAATCAGGAGAGTTATGAGTAAATACTTTAAATTTGGATTTTATTGCATTTAATCCTTCAATTGTGTAATGAAAGTCTTTTTTTAAAGAGTCTACTATTGGCACATCAAATATTATTTTAAAATCTGATTTTAAGTTTTTAAATCTATTAAAAATAAGGGATAATTCGTTAATGCTTCCAATATTAGACTGTATCCCATCAACTATAATTAATGTTTTTTTGTTAGGATTAAATCCACTATTGATCAATTTTGTAATAAGTTTTTCATCATTTATACTAGAACTAATATTTAATAAGTTAAATTTTGGTTTTTCTTCCAACATTAGACTTTCTAAGTAATTTAAAATCTCCTGCGACTCTACTGCAAACCATTTTGTATGTTTATTTTTTGTTTTAATAATGTATGGATTTAAATCAAATCCTAAACCTATTGAAACTATTTGCATTGTATCATTATCTATAAGTGAATCTATTAGATTTGTTATAATTTTATTTCTTTTTGACAAAAATTTAGAAAATGATAATTGTAATTTATTTCTATTATCTGTATTTATTTTTTTGACTGCATCAGTCATTACAATTTGGGCATATTTATTAATTAGTGGGAGATATGCGCCATCTAATAAATGCTCATAACAAAAAATATTTAACTTGTTATAAAATTCAGATGTTCTATTAAATACAACTTCTTTATATGTTAATGTCATTCATCTCACTTCTTATCTGTAAACCTAATGTTGAAAGGTGTTTTACTATCTCATAGTTTTTTGTACTACTATACCCATTAATTTCAAATTCAGTATAACCTACTTGCATATTATATCTAACAGAAATAGTTAATTTACCAAATACGTTGTTATCTAAAAATCTTTTTGGGAATATATTTTTTATCTCGTTAAATTGGTCAAATGACATTTTTATTCTAATCCCACAACAACTATTACCTGGTAAACCATCACAAAAGTTATGTGCGCAGTTATAACTCTCATATACCCCTTTTACTATCATACCCTCAAAACCAGGAACTTTTGGATATACAACATATACGTATGGTGGCAACTCTCTGGTTCCATTCAAAAAATTGCTGGCATTTTTTTCAATCATATTAAACACGTATATACTTAGATATGTTAGTACTGTGAGTTTTTATTAGAAAAATAAACATAAAAATAGGGTTTTTTATTTTTTTCACTAGCTGGTTTTAATTGTCCTATAGTACAAAAACCATTTTCGTATATTCTCCAATGATTAAGCGCAAAATCGGCAAATTCAGATGGATTACTCATAACATCTCTTAATAAAAGATAGCTCGCAATGTCATTGGCAGCACTTATAGCACCAACTAATTGATAATATGTTATAACCTTAGAATTAGTTGCTCCTGCGATCTGTTCCTCTATCTCATTTCTTATAAACGGATAATATCTATCTATTCGTTCTTTATCATGATGGTTAATAATTTTTATAGTGGGGTAATGTATTGTATGCGAACCATCTTTAAAAAATTTCATTGCGTTATCTAATGCATCATCCCATGTGATTCCATTAAAAATTTTACAATCGATAAGCGAGGATGATTGTTTCGGCTTAAAAAAATCGGTATACGGTAATTTGACCCTTATAAATTCAATTAATGCCTCACTACGTTCTTTTCCAATTATATTGTTTGCAGCGGTTATAAATTTTGAGCTATCTTTTTGCATTATACCACATGCTCAAAACTGCTGCGTCTAAATATAAATACCTTCTCTAAATATTACGTTCTAACTGTATGTTTGTTTTTTAGAACGTTTTGATTATAATTATCATTTTCTTGGGGTTATATTAAATGCATGCTTCGAAAAAGTTAGTTCCAAATCCTTACATGTTACATCTTGTTCCTTATTTAGTAAAAGAAGATTTTGGACAGAATGTTCATTTATATAATCTAACCTTAACAGAGTTTTTCGAGATTTATCTAAAGAGATTTTATCATTCGAACTGTAAATCCCTATAGATTTTACATCGCTTAATATGGCAAAATTCACAGGATTTGTTGGATATAGCTGTGTTGGATTCGATGTATCTAATACAAAGCTAATTCCAGTAAATCCGTTAATTTTATTATTTGAAATAATTTTTGTAGCTGTGCTTTTAATAAGAATGTTATTATCAACACTTGAGTTTTCATCTTTTACCGAAAGGTCCAAAAAACCATTTGTTATATACGCTGATAGATCCAATACATCATTCGGTAATATTTTTGGCATAGATAAAATGTTATACTCATAATGTACAAGTCCAAAATCACTTTTTACTAGCGTTATTGCAAATGAATTTCCAATAGCATATACTCCCCATGCATATTGTTTGCCATTATTTAATGATACGTTTAGACCTTCAAATGCAGGTATACTCTCCTCTGCCGGAATTAATTTAACCTTAACAGAGGTTGAATTATAATTTCTAAAAATTTCGTCCACATTCCGTATATATTTAATATCTTGATTGTACCAATATGTATTAGCATTATTATGCGAGTCGCAGCCTGGTGTATAAGAATGATCGTTATTAAATGAACATCCGCTTATACATAATGCCGAAGCCACCATTACTGTTCTTATTACACCATTAATATTTTTTTGCATTGTTGCCATAATTAACACCATTTAGATATATTCGCAGTCATTATAATATATTAATGTTGTTATAGATAGCTATTAAAAATAAATTACTGGAATACAACAAGCCTTATAAATTTAGATTAAAAGATAATGTAGTGTTTATTTGCCAGAAGAGGATAGTTTCATTAAAAACCTGATATTTAGGCTAATAAAAAAGCATATTTCAGGAGCAACGATTAATTCAGCATTTAAGTTAGCTAAGTCTCTAAGTGAGGAAGGTACCCATACTTCAATAACCTTTTTAAATGAGAATCCTAATGATGTTATCAAAGCGCGCTATAATCTTAATGCTTATATAAATCTTGCAAAGCAGATATCACGCCTTAATATGGATAGTTCGATATCACTAAGATTAAGTCAGATAGGTATTAAACTGAATTCTGAGTTATTTAGAAAAAATATGGACGAAATTATAAAAATTTCTGATAGTTTGGGCATAGTACTATGGCTTGAATATGAAAAGGACGTTAATTACAACAACATATTTGATACTTATATAGCATATGCGGACAATTTTAGGCATATTGGGATAGAATTACCAATAAGAAATATAAAAATAGATAATTATCTAACTAGACTTAAAAATAAAGCATTAATAAAATTAACATATCATTCTTATATTAAAGAGTCTGAAGTAAAGAGTAAAAAACATTTAAACATAGTAGACTCTTATTCAATTGCAATAGATCAAATTAATTCAAAATTAAACGAATTATACATAATAGAGCCTGAGGAGAAGGTTATAAATAGACTTGTGGAAAAAAACAAGGTTTACAAAAGGAATTTAATATTTGAGATGCCATTAGGATACAGTAAGAAATGGAAGAAAAAATTCGAAAAGAAAAAGGTAGGTCTTTCTGTCTATTTACCATATGGGAAGGATTGGATACCCTATGCCATAGATAAGCTTACGGAAGGAAGGATACGAAACCTTGCAATAACATTTTTAGATGGAAAAAAAATACGTGAAAAAAATGGTAAACTCTCCAAAACAAAAAAGTAGCAAAGTGGCATTGCTTACAGGTGCAACTAGCACATTGGGGCATGAAATTGCGCATCTGCTTATTAATGAGGGTTACCTAGTGCGTGCATTAATAAGAGACGATCCAAATAATATAAATATAATAAAAGAGATACCTGCAGGTGTTATACCTTATACCGTCGATATAACTATACCTAATGATAAGCATAAAACGGAGTTAATAAATGCATGTACTGGGGTTGATTTTGTATTTCACGCTGCTGCTGCAGTGTATAGGGAGAATAATTCATTTGATACTATAATGGATGTTAATGTTGTAGGTACAGAAAATTTATTAACTGCCATAGTGGAGGCTAATCCTCAAAAAAAGGATGTTCATTTTATATTTGCAAGCTCAATGGGGGTATATGGGCATAAATCAAACAATAGCGTGTTGACAGAAGAGTCACAGGTAAATCCTGATACTCCATATGGGAAGAGCAAATATATTGCAGAACAGGTAATAAAGTCATTTACTGATGTCCATAAAAACATACATTATACCATATTTAGAATGGGTACGCTGTATGGCAAAGGCTATGAAAAACCATCCTTTTATAAAGTATTTATGATGATAAAATCAGGCAAAATGCGATATATAGGTAATGAATTGAATCATCTGACCCTTTTGAATGTAATGGATGCAGCTAACGCCTTTGTTATTTCAGCAAAAACTGAAAAGAGCCATAATAAAATTTACATAATAACTGATGGCGTAGCACACACTCAAAAAGAGCTTTTTACTCTTGCTGCAAAATATATGAATGTAGCTGCGCCAAATGGCACTATCTCATCAATAGTAGCTAAGGTTTTTGGCAGATCAAAAATAAACAAGGATGAGATGGATTTTCTTATGAGTAATAGGGTTGTGAGCATAAAGAAGGTATCATCAGAGTTAGGATTTGTTCCAAAAGCAAAAATTGAAGTTGAAGGCGTAGCTATGATAAAATCATGCATTAACTAATTTAATACTTAATTTAAATCGGTAATTTTTATGAAAAACGGAAAAGTTGAATTATATATAAATGAGATGTTGGAGAGCAAAGGAGCGCTTTTTTTCAGCCTTGTTGATCCTGATGACTATAAAACAGGACATGACGCATTAGAAACTGCTAAGAAATGTGCTGAGAACGGTTCAGATTTAATATTAATTGGGGGTAGTATAGGTATCCAAGGAGAGATGCTTGATGAACTTACGAAAAATATTAAAGAGAGTGTTGATGTTCCGGTAGTTTTATTTCCTGGAAATATAGCAACATTGTCAAAATATGCTGATGCAGTGTACTTTATGTCATTGTTGAATGCTAGAAATCCTTATTGGATAACACAGGCACAAATGCTTGCAGCCCCGGTAATAAGATCATTAAAGATAGAAGCGCTTCCAGTTGGATATATAATTGTACATCCAGGCGGCACTGTAGGTTGGGTAGGCGATGCAAATCTTGTTCCAAGAGAAAAACCCAAAATAGCTGCATCATTAGCGATGGCTGGCGAATATCTTGGCAATAGATTTATAATAACAGATACCGGTTCTAATCCAAAACAGCAGGGTGCAGGTCCTATACCTAAAGAAATGATAAAAATGGTGAAATCGGTTGTTGATGTTCCATACATCGTAGCTGGAGGCATATCAACAGTTGATAATGTGCGCGATGCTTACCAGAGTGGTGCGGATATTGTACAGATAGGTACTGCGTTTCAAACAAATGTAGATACTGCTAAAACCGCAAGGTTATTTTCTGATATTGCAAAAGAAGAGGGATTAAAAAAACTCAAAAAGGTATAATGTATGCATGAATTATCAGCGTTAGAATTATCTTTATTAATAGAAGAATTACAAAGGTATGTTGATAGTTACGTAGAAAAATTTTATGAAATAGAGGAGGATAAATTTCGTATTAAGCTTAAAAAAGATGGTAGCGAGCATAATATATTGTGTATTTTATGCAAGAGTCTGAATAATACGGAGTATATAGAAAAGATAGATAATCCGACAAATTTTAGCTTGGCTGTTAGAAAAAGAATTATTGGGTATAAAATAAGTGCAATAAAACAATTAGGCAATGACAGAATTCTTCAAATTTCCTTACAAAAAAAAGACGAAAGTGTATATATAATACTTGAAATGTTTGGAAAAGGTAATTTTATAATTACGGATAGCAATATGCAGATACTTTTGGCTTATAAAGTGCATGAATTTAAGGACAGAGCAGTAAAACCAAAATCAATATACCAGATGCCAAAAAAGGAGAATGCAGCTACTAAATTTGAACAGCTCTTTGAATTATATAAAGAAAAACGTACCATACAATTTTTTTCAAGTATTTGCAATATTGGCGCAATATACATAGAAAATGAACTGCTAATATTAAATATTGATCCTAAGTCAAAATTAAATACAATTGGGATTAATAAGGCAAATGAAATTATGAAACTACTTGAGCGAATATCTAGCAATAATTTTAATAGATTAAATACTGTTTATCAGAAAGATAATAGTGTAGTTGATTATAGTATAATGGAGTTAAAAAAATATGAAAATTTTGATAAAAAGCAATTTGAAACTCTTGAAAAAATGTTTGAATTTATATATGCTGAAAATGCGCCAATTTATTCAAATAAAATTAATCCAGAATTTGAGCGTATATCAAATAGTATAAATAAGCAAAAGAATATTCTTAAAAATATTGATAATGAAATAGATGAGAACAAAATTATAGGAAAATTCATTTTTGAGCATATGAATATATTAAATCATCTGCTTTCAGAAATTAAGGAAAATGAGAATATAGATATAGAAAAATTGCAAATACTAGCACAGGGGTTTAATATAATAAAAGTAGATAAAAAAGAAAAACTAATAGAGATTGAGATGGTTGACCAGTAATAATGTTAATATTGTTTTTTTAGGTACGTCAGGATCTGTTCCAACACGTAGTAGGGCATTGCCTTCTGTTGCTATAGAATACGATGGTGAGGTGCTGCTATTTGACTGTGGCGAAGGTGTACAGCGGCAATTAATGATATATTCTGTGAATATAAATAAAATAAATTCTATATTTATAACACATCTACATGGTGATCATGTAATAGGTATAGCAGGTCTTCTAAGAACGTTGGCGCTAAATAACCGGTTAAAACCAATAAATATATTTATACCTGATGGTTATCAAGATAAAATAAATGAGTTAATAACATTTGATAACGCTATAATTCCATATAAAATAAATATACATGGAATAAAAAAAGGTGTAGTAATAAAAGAAAAGGATTATGTTATATCTGCATATCCTCTAAAACATTCTATAAAAACAATGGGGTATGTATTTAAAACAAACGATCGTTTGCGATTTGACAGTAAAAAAGCAAATTCCTTAGGTATAAATGGAGAGATGTTTTCAAAAATAGTAAAATTGGGCAAATTAAAAGTAAATGGCAAAATAGTTAAGTTATCCGAAATATCTTCAGAAGTTTTAGGCAAAAAAATTATTTACGCAACAGATACGCGCCCACTTAAGTCTACAATAAATATATTAAAAAATGCTGATGTTTTAATTCATGAGGCTACTTACTCATATGATTTAATAAAATTAGCAAAAGAACGAATGCACTCTACCGCATATGAAGTTGGTTTATTAGCTAGTGACGCTCATGTTAAAAAATTAGTGCTATTTCATGTAAGTGCCAGGTATAAAGACGGTAGTATACTATTGGATGATGCTAAAAAGGCGTTTAAAAATAGTTTAGTAGCATTTGATGGGATGAAGCTAAATATATAAATAATAAAAAGTACATCTTACTATATTTATATTATTATATGGGCTCGTAGTCGAGTGGTAAGACGTCACCTTGACAAGGTGAAGATCCGGAGTCCGATTCTCCGCGAGCCCATTTTTATTTTTTTATTAAAAAATTTATTGTATAATCAATTATAGATACTAAAACACTGCAAACGTTATTATTTTTTCTTTATAAATATTATATGATTATATGGATGCAATAAATATAGATTCAAAAAAAACAGCACTTGTAGTTATAGATATGCAAAAAGGCATTGCTGCAATGCAAAGACCATTTGAACCTTATAGCTCAAAACAGGTAATAGATAATATTGTAAAATTAACAAATACATTCAGAAGTATTAACTTAACAGTTGTGCTAGTTCATGTAAATTCGCATGATGGGCAGGATATGTTAAAACCCCTTGTTGATTCTGCTCCTTCGTGGAATATAAGTGAAAGGCCAAAGGATTGGTCTGAGTTTATAGAACAAATAAATAAATCGGATAAAGATATAGTAATAACAAAGAGGCAATGGGGCGCTTTTTATGGTACTGAACTTGATCTGCAACTTAGACGGCGCAATATAACTACTATAGTTTTATGCGGTATTTCAACAAATATTGGAGTAGAAACTACTGCAAGGGAAGCGTATCAGCATGGTTATAATCAAATATTTGCAATAGATGCAATGACTGCATCATCAAAAGAGGAGCATGATACAACTCAAAAATTTATTTTTCCCAGAATAGGGTTAATACGTAGCACTGACCAAGTTATTGCGATGATTAATTAGGGTATTGCTCTTTATAATTGGTATAGTGCCGCTAAATTTTTATAGCATATTCCTTTTAAATCTTACTTTCAAAAGTTATTTGACTTAAAAAAAGATCGAGGTCAGTTAATGGGGTTAGATACAAATAGAATGCGATTAAGTTCTGAGCACAAAGCGTTCGTAAGAGATCTAACTGGTGTCGTTATTAGTTACACCCCAATATCTGGAGTTATTGATACAGTTAAGTTTGGCCATAAATGGTTTGGACATAGAAAATTAATACAAAGAACTGTTAGGCATGTAAAGGTGCAAATGCGCAGGAACTATATTAAAAGCAAAAGCAGAAAGATAATGGGTAAATACAAAGCACATAATAAAATAAAATTTTTTAATTAGGTACTTAAAATGTATAAACTTAGGTTTCCTGAGGATATAGATATACAAAAAATACGTAGTACCGAAATGTACCATTTCTATTTTAAAAGGTTTGGTGCGGAATTTCCCGAGTATTTGATTGATAAGCACCTATTTTCATCTTTTTCTCACAATGTTGCGAATTCTATCGCAGTTTGTGACATTATGTCTGAACAATTAGGTGCCCGATTGATGAAAGAGCTAGTTATTAATTCATCTACAAAAATTTTAAGTTATAACCCAACTAATTTAAATGAAAACATAAAAAATTTATATGAATATTTTGGGCAGAGATCCTCCCAAAAAATTATTTTATCTGAAGGTGGGTCCATACTTAATGTAGACTACGAAAATGCAAAAGCCGTGCTCTCTTTTCTTGAGAAGCATTTATCTATTTGGGAGATGCAGAGGATTTTGTTTAGAAGTTATGGTAGAATAATAGGCTGGGATGCGGAATGTATTGAAAAATCTTATAATCTATTATCTATAAACATAGGGAATAAATTAACAAATAACGTAATAATAAAGAGTAGAGGAATTGTACTTATAATGCACAAAGATCTATCAGTAATGGATAAATTTAATACACCTTTTTTACGTAGAGAGTAATTGTTAGTTCATCTCAATATTGTGTGCTGCATCACGCCTTAATCGATTTACATACCAGATGATTTCGAAGAATTCTTTACCCTTGATTAGATCACTTTTATTGTATTTTGTCATTTTGATAAGATTTTCAAGTATTACATCAAATTCAGATTTTGGAAGCATATTGAACAATAAATTTATTTCTGATATTATGTAATCATCATTATTTTGCGCTATTGCATATCTACCCGCCATTATCCCAATTATATAACCAATATAACGCATTTTTTTAATATCATTACCAATATAATTTTTTAAAGGAAGGTATTCTGATATATAATATATCAGGTTTTCTTTAGAAATTTTATTTAGAAACGTGCTAATGAAGCTAGCCATTGCTTCTTCCATAATAACTGCGCACAATGTTCTATTATTTATAACATCATTCATTAGTATATCAGTTTCATTTTCCATAGTATTTTGAATTATGTGTACAGTCTCATGTAATAATAAATAGGATAAATGTGCTAATGATCTTCTTGCTTTCCATATGTTTATATCTTGGTTATGGCCAATAATGTTTTTGTTTGCGTTAATTGGGTGTTTATTAAAATGAATACTTGATATGTTTGCAATATTAGATACAATGCGTTCCACATATTTATTTCCGATTTTAACTATAGTCTTTCCTATATTATTTGAAACAGAACAGTATATCAAATCATCTGAAAGATACACATTGAATTTGTCATTAATGCTATCAATATCAAAAATTTCTGTTATTGTACGCGCAGCGCAATTAAACCATTCGTTTACTATAATATTATAATTAAATATGGCATTATTATTTTGTTTTAATATTATATTTTCATCTATGGATTTTAATATTGCGCAATTAAATTTTACAATTCTTGGATCTATATTAGGATTTTGAAATAACAAACTTATAGCGTCTAGGTTTTTTTCTCTTCTTAATGTATAGTTTGCATCAAATCGTTTTATAACGTTGTTGCTTTCGCCAAGAATAGTTATTCCAACCATACATCCACATTATAAAACTGTTGTAAAATTATTTAATGCTTCTGGAATAAAATTAATTTATTTTTATCTTATTTCCTCCTCCCGTTATGCTTTTTGCTAAAATATTGCAGTTATTTAGGTTAAATTTATTGTTGCTTCCAATAACATTTATATATACATTGCAATTTGATAAACCAAATGTGTTATCATTCCCTTGCAATATTATATTTGCAGTGCCCGAAGAGAAATTGAGATTGTCGTTATTTCCGTTAATAGTAAATGTACCATTTCCAAAGTTCTCTGTAATATTATCGTTATTACCCTGAAGTGTTACATTTATGTTTCCAGATGATGTATTTATACCATCGTTGTTTCCGTTGATCTTGAAAACAGCGCTGCCCTTTGATAATGTAATATTGTTTTCATTACCCTGCAATATGAAATTTCCCCCCCCATTGCTTATTTTCAGATTGTCATTATTTCCGCTAATACTTGAATTACCCTTGCCATTTGTTAATGTTAAATTGTTGTAATTGCCTTGTATATTTATATTCTGTGTATATTTTGGGCTGGTATTAAGATTTAAATTATTGCTATTTCCAGATATTCCGGTGCATATATATCCGGAAATTAACATCCTTTCGATTGATATTCCACTAGTGTAGAAATTTACCGATTTATTGGCGAATGTAACAACCCCATTTGGACCTGAAATTTCTTCACCATTATTTGTCGGGGTTAAATATACATTCCCATGGGATAATTCATAAGTGTATATGCTGTTAGCAAGATCATTAGGGTTGGTTAATGATGGTTCTGGACCTTGGCTACAATTATCGTTATATATAATATATGCAAATTTATAGTTTATATCAACTACCTCATTATGGTCGCAGCTTGGTATTAAACCGGAAAGGCTAATAAGAGTTGCACCACAACCTGAAACATTTTGAAAATTTAGCATTGTTGTATTGCTCACATTAATTGAAGGGGTGTTTATGACATACGTTCCAGGTGCATTTTTTATTACTTTTATAGTAAATGTGCTTAAATTTCCCATGAGGTAGTTTTTAGAATTGATAGTAATAATAGCATTCTTTAGCTCCTGTTGTGAATATAACTGGGACATTTGTGAAATATATGGAACAAATTGTATGATATATGATGGAAAAAATGTTATTATTTCATTTGCCGTAGCTCCTTCATATTGCGCAGTGAGTAAAACTTGCGTAGATTTATTGCTATAAATATAGTTGAATGCAGACCCATTATCAAATGTAACAGCAGCAGTTGTATAAAGATTTGCGTTTGTATTATTTATTGAAAAGTTAACTGGTGCTTTGCCTATTGGCCTATTAAATGCATATACTATAGCAGTTATATTATCTATTGTATTATTCGCAGGTATGGTGTTATTATCAACTTTTAAAACTACAAATAAGGAAATTTTAGGAAGTTGGTTTATTTGGCTATATAAATTCCCAACGTATGTCGTGGGTGGTGGATTTTTACAACTATCATTTTTTATATAGGATACTAATAAGGAACAATCGCCTACTGTTAAATATAGGTATTGATGGGTATAAGCGGATTCTAATTGAGCAGGCATTTTGACCTGGCAGAGAAAGGAGCTTCCTGGGGGTATTAATCCATTGTCACATATGTATGTACTGGTATTTATACCATCATAATTTATTACAATTCTTGGATTTGATATTGTGTATGATTGTGTATTCGAAAGTAAAAGCACAGTTGCATAAGTATTGTTAGTTGCATAAAACCCTGTATTAAAATATTCACAATTTATCCCAATATTGAAGTCACATATCTGAGGTCTATTGCCAAATGATATTATTCCTGTAGTATATAACGCACCTACTATGAATATTACAAGAACTATTGCTAGACCATAAAGTGTCAAGTATTCTACAGAGGACTGACCATGTGCGCCTTTTTTATGATGTTTTTTCGTAATTCCACCTTATAATTTTATCAATTCTTATGTATTTAAAGCTACTTGAACGTTAAGTTATCATTTGATAACTAATTAAACATATACCATAAACTATTAAAATGTTCTTTGAGCCTTTTAAGCTCATCTTGATTATTAATTATTCTCATATATTCTATGTTTTTATGCATACCTGAATATGTAAGGTTTGCGCTTCCCGCAATAGCATAATTGTTGCCAATATATAATTTTTCATGTACGAATTTTCCCTTTGGCACTTTTATGTGTAAATTACTACCCTTAGACTTTTTTTTATTTATTATATAAATTAAGAGGAGTATAATAAAAATTAATAAAAAAAGTGAGGTTGCAGTAAAGTTTAATATTATACTAACAGATAAAAGGATAAATAGAAATAAAAATAATTTTATGCTTCCATTTACATTTGTTTTGGTATTTAAAACCTCTAGCGCTGCCATATTAGATTTACTATTAGAAAGTATTATGCGCACCATTTTAGATTGTGAATAATTCAGTAGCAAATTGGCGTAATCTTTGCTTATAAAAGGTGATATTATCATGAGCTCAGTGCTTTTTTTAAATAATTCTTCTATTAATTTATAGGAATTGCTCCCAGACGTTCCATCCATCAAAAGACCATTAGTATTTTTTTCTAATTTTGGATGATAGCCATGAACCTACAATGTAAAATATAAATTCTATTGCCGCGCCGGCGCCTATTTTTTTACCCTCATCAAACGTACGCCCCTTATAATGAATTGGGGCATTTTTTATCTTATAATTATTTTTTGCAAGCAATATCGCAAGTTCCATGTCAAATTTCCACCCATTTTCTACAAATGTATGACCTTTTATCATATCTTTGGTGAATAGCTTATAACATACGTTAATATCCTTGACGTTTTGATTAAAGAGTAAATTAAATATTAGGGTATGCAGATCATTTGCATAACTGCCAAGCACATATCTATGACCAGATATAAATTTACGCATGCCAAATACTGGTGTTTTGTCATCAAATTTTGCCAACAATATTTTATAATCTTCAGGAAAATATTCCTCATCTGCATCTTGTATTATAATTATGCCTCTTTTGATATAATCTATTCCACGTCTAACAGAATACCCCTTGCCCATACGTTCTTTATTAATTAATAGAATTGTATTTTTATGCCCAACTATCGCTTTTTTTATCTCAGTCAATGTATTGTCAATTGAAGGTTCATATACCAAAATGAGCATGTCTACAGTTTTTTGTGCCAATACGCGTTTTATCATTTTGCCTACGGTACGCTCCTCATTATATATTGGCATTATTACGCTAAAATACTGTCCATTAAACATAATACTACCCGCACTATCTGTTCTATACTAAAAGAAAATTTAAATAGGCGAATGTTTGTACCTATTAATCAGAACCATCAAGTATCTCAATAATCTGCCCCTGACCAAGACCTCCTGGGAATTTGTCAAATTTTATGACAAGATAATCTTCCTCTATATCTTCCACTACTCCAAACCATTCCCTATCCGAAGAATCCAAATATTTTACTTTTATGCCTTTTAGGCTTTGCAAATCCACCGCACCTGTAGGCGATGCTAATAGATGATTCTTATCTAGCGACATTACTATTGCATTTGTCATTTCTACACCATTAATTATAATCCATTTCAACAGTTATTTATCAATTGCTTCAAATGTTTTTTATAAAATATATCATTAATGGGCCTGGAGAGATTTGAACTCTCGACCTCCCGATATCCGCTTAGAATTAAAATATACTAAAGCTATATATCAGTCGGGCGCTCCAACCAGGCTAAGCTACAAGCCCACGCAATTTCTATATTATAACAGCAGATAGATATTTATTATACTACTCAATGGCGTAGCAATTTACCATAAAAAATACATTATGCTTTTATCATGCGTTTTAAATTTACATCAATAACATTGCCATTGGGTTTCTCTTCCCTAAATATCTGCGTTTCAAATCTATACATCTTGACATTTGGCTGCATCCAATATCTGCTAGGAAGACCAGCTTTATCACATAATGCATTTAAAAACTCCTCCTTTGTCAGATTTTCTTCAACCGCAACGCCCGGCAGCAATAAACCTCTGTAAATACCATATTCAATACTTATACCATCCCTTCCAAGCATTAGATTTTTCTTTCTAGACGCTGCACTCTTTCCAAGATCCTTCATTTCTGAGAGCACATTTACCTCTATTAACGTTTCATCAAGTTCATAGTGTGAAATCGGAACAAATCTAGGGTCCTCAAACGCAGCTGCAATAGCTGCATCAACTAAGGTATGATATACATATGAGTTACCATATAAAAAACCTATGCAACCACGTAGCGTTCTTGTTGGATAATGCTCAAGTGTTACAAATATTCCGTATTTATCCTTAAAATGAAGTAAATCTGATGATACCATGCCTTTATAGAAACGCGGACTCCTTATATACAATTCTATGCTGCTTCGCGCCGCTTTAACAAGCTCTGCACCTTTGTTAATATCATAAAAATGCACTATACCACCATATAGATATCCAAAGAATAATATTAATAAGTAGTAGTCCGAAATGAATACGTGGCTATGATAACTATATATACTGATGGCGCTTCCCGAGGTAACCCTGGCCTTAGTTTATCAGGGTACATAATATTTAGAAACAGCACACTTATAAAAAAGGGCATAATAGAAAATGGGATAGCAACAAACAACTTTGCTGAACATAATGCAATATATAATTCATTAAAATGGTGCAGTGATAACGTAGAAAATTTAAAGAAATATGATATAGTCCTCTATTCAGATAGCCAGCTCGCTATAAACCAACTTAATGGCAATTATAAAATAAAGGATATAAAGTTAAAGGAGCTATGCAATAAGACAATGGCACTTTTAAACAAGTTCAAATCCCTAAAATTTATTAATGTGCGTAGATCTGATAGTAACATATCAGAGGTTGATAGTATGCTTAATGAGCATCTTGATATGATAGAATCAAAAACTGATTGATTTGATTAAATACATAAAATTTAAATATTATTGATAATATCTAATATGGTATTAATGTGATTTAGATGGCAGGCGCTCCAAATGATTCTAACAGTAATGGCAAGCGTGAGATAGACCCGAAAGCCAAGGAGCACTGGATGCGAGGAAATAGTCTTTTTGACGAGAGTAAATTTGATGAGGCAATAGCAGAGTATACTGAAGCTATAAACATAGATAAAGAGTATTCAAGTGCTTATTTTAATAGGGCGCTAAATTATGTTATACAAAAGGATTTTGATTCAGCAAGACGCGATTTGCAGGTTGTTATGGAGCTAGAACCTAAAAGCCCAGATGCGCCATTACTCATGGGTGATATATCTGAACAGAGCAATGATCTGCTCAGTGCAAGATTTTGGTATGAACGGGCTGTAACAAATGATCCTAATTATACGGAAGGAAAAAATAGATTAGAGCATATAGATTCATTGCTTCACATAGATGCAAAGGAGGTAGCAACAGAAACAAAAACGCAAATGGACCTTAATGCACAAAAACCTGCTTCGCCATCAATATCTATGCCTCAAAAAAGCACCAAAGCGCAACAGAATAAAGATGAAACTGTAATACAGGATGGGCAGATAAAGAAGATGTCATTTTACAAATCAACTATAAAATTTGATATGGTAATTGGCCTTAACAAAGTTAAAAAATATATGAATGATAATATAGTGCTTGCACTAAAAAAGCCTGAATTGTTCAAAAAATATGGCAAGAAGCTTGGAACCGGAACGCTTCTTTATGGTCCACCAGGTGTTGGAAAGACATATATAATAAATGCTGTTGCGGGAGAGGCTGGCGCTAATGTTATTATTGCAAGAATAAATCAAATTGTAGATATGTATACTGGAAATACTGAAAAAAATTTGCATGCAATATTTGAGCAGGCACGTGATAATGCGCCATGTATCATAATATTCGATGAGGTTGATGCATTAGGAGTAAAAAGAAGCGGCGGAGGCGAAGGCGGAGAGAGTTCTGCAATGCGCCTTGCAGTAAACCAATTTCTTGTAGAGATGAATGGTATAGAATCTAACCCTGAAGGTATATTTGTGATGGGAACTACAAACCAGCCTTGGGATATTGATGCTGCTCTAAAGAGAAGCGGAAGGTTTAGTGACGCGATATATTTAAGTCCGCCACGATATAAGGATAGAAAAATGTTATTTGAGTTATATACAAGAAATAAGCCAAGGCATCATCTTAGCTATGGTAGATTATCAAGAGCAACAGCAGGATATTCGCCAGCTGATATAGAAAAGATATGTGATAAGGCTGCAATGCGCCCACTTTTGCATGAACATACAAGAAACAAGGAGAGAAAGCTGAATATGAAGGATATGATGTCTATATTAAAGGATAAGGATGTAAGTGGAAGCTCGCTTGATGAATGGTATGCAATGGTAAAAAAAGATGTAATAAGTAAGACAGAAACGCAAATTGTCGATGGTAAGAAACAGGAGATAGTCAAAGAGGGTAAATTAGATCCACAGGAAAAAATATTATATAAAACAATGATAAATGATATAAAGAAGAATACTAATAGCACACGAATACTCATAAAGAGATTTGTACGCTGGTGGGCACGGCACATATTCTGATTAAATTAGTATTTTTGGCGCATATAACTTATTAGATAATCTGATTATTTGGTTAATACATTAAATACTAAATAGTGGTAATTATTAACTTAAATAATTAGATTATTAAAAAATATAAAAGGAGATTTTTATAGAAGAAATTTATATTGTCACTACTAACAAAAACAAGTACCTGACTATGAAAAGAACTTTTGACAAATATAAAATTAACTTAAAACAATTTGAAATAAGTCTGCCTGAAATTCAAAGCTATGAGGTTGGTGAAGTTATAGCTAATAAAATAAAAGAAGCGTATAATAGATTGCAAAAACCATGCATTGTTCATGATGGCGGTTTTTTTATACCCGCAATAAACGGATTCCCTGGTGCATTAGTACACCCCGTATTAGATAAAATAGATATTGAAGGAATATTAAAACTACTTGAGAATAAAGATAGAACTTGTTATTTCCATGAGTGCTTAGCTTATTATGATGGTAAAAATAAAAATCCGCTATTCTTTGAGAGTAAGGTTAACGGAACAATTTCATTAGAACCAAGGGGAGAAAAGGCGAATTACCATTGGTCAAGACTTTTTGAGATTTTTATTCCAAAAGGATTTTCTAAAACTCTTGCTGAAATGGAGAAAAATGAATATATTAAATGGCATGATACTGATGAAAACAAAGAGTATATTCAAAAGTTTGTAGAATGGTATTTAATATCAAAGAACTAATAGTCTATAACACATCTTTTGTAATATATGGCGATTGTATGACGTAGAGAAAGTTTACACCTTTTACTGATGATGAGATGTTATGTAAATACAATTTGGTATCAAAATATATGTAAATTATTATTTTTTTGATTGTTATAATTTTGTATTTATGTTTATTCTCCCTCATGTTTTACCATTTTAACTACGCCTGGCTTTGGTGAAAATATATCCCCACTTCTCTCCAGATCTGATATATATTTGTTTACGGCATTTGCATCTATTCCAATCTTTTCGGCTTCTTCAACTATACGTTGTGTTTTTGCCATTCCTTCTTCAGAATCAAGCTTTCTTATTATGCCTATTATGTTGTTATATTTATCAGCGCGCTCCCTTGGAACACCAGTTAAAATAGTATCTATATCACGCCTTCCACTGCTGTCAACAGCCAATGTCTTTAGCATATGTTCGGATAATGCTATTGCTCTTTCAGCATCATTTAATTCAACAAAATCAGCAAGGCGCGTTTTAGCGCTTGCTTCAGACATCCTTACAAGACCCTCTATCTGTCTTGGAGTGATTGGAACTGCACCGCTTTTCATACCAGCTTTTCTTAGTTCCACATAATAATTCTGTATTCGTTTTGATGCCTCCTCTCCTAGCCTTGGTGAAATATTCTTCCTTGCATATGCAATATATTTTCTTAACAATTCCGTATCTATAGGGGGAAGGGTCACCTGCTGGGTTGAATCCTTATTTGCTATTTTTGCTCCCGCAGCCTCATGCTGCCTTAATATATGCTCTGCTATCTCCTTATCAAGCTCTTCGTCCATCCTGTCTTTTATTGGAAATATAAGATCAAAACGTGATAGTAATGTAGGAGGTATGTCAAATTGTTCCACTGGATACATATTCTGGTCAAACCGCCCATATTTTGGATTTGCAGCGGCCAAAACAGCAGCGCGCGCATTGAATGTTGCAATTATTCCAGCCTTTGCAACGCTTATTGTTTGAGATTCAAGTGCTTCATGAAGCGCAGCCCTATCCTCCTCGCCTATTTTATCAAATTCATCAATTGCAACTATTCCACCACTTCCGAGTACAAGTGCTCCAGCCTTTAATGTCCAGCCGCCATCAGCAAAATCATCACGCTCCGCAACTGCAGTCATACCTCCTCCAGTCACGGACTTCCCACTAACATATATTCCTTTTGGGACAAGGCGCGATACTGATTGCAATATTCTTGTCTTTGCACTTCCAGGATCTCCTATTAGCATTATGTGCATATCGCTTCTTATTATACCGCCGTCTACAAGACGTTTACCCATTGTTCCGCCAAAAAGCTGCAATGTTACGGCGCGCTTTATCTCCTCATGCCCATATATAGAGGGGGCTATTGATGATGCTATCTTCTCAAATATCTCAGGATCTTTTGCAAGTTCACGAATCTGGCGCTCCTCCTCATCAGATATGTTAATATCAGCAAATTCCTTCTGTTTTGGTATTATTGATACCGCTTCCAAAAACATCGTATATAAGCTTTTATCTAGTTTACCGCGCTGATTTCTTCTTGGTCTTATCCTCAATATGCCTGTTATTGAGATTATATCCCCAGGTATAACAGTATTTACAAGATCATCAGATATCCATACCTCAAGCTGCCACGTTGGCGTGTTGCCCTTTAATTTTTCTAATGGGTCTTGAACCGCAATTTTTTGAAGATTAACAAATTTAGACTCTTCTGGAACCTCTTTTATTGACTTGCGCCTGCACTGCGAACAGATATCAGGCACTTCCTCCTTTTCAAGTTTTAACCTATATGTAGCGTTGCAGTAGGTACATCTATACGTACCCACTTTTATTTTTGGATTAATCTCAGAACGCTTTACTATTAGGCTGTCTAATGATATCATTTTACTTATATATTTTGAACCCACATCCTGCACTAATGGATTGTTTATTGTTTGCCCATAAAAGCGCACATGTGGTTCATTATCCTCGCTTAGTACATCACCTATCCTATATTTTAATGACAATGTTGCCGCTTCTATCACTACATCAGGATGGTCTATTAATTCATTTGCAAGATCTAAATCAAAACGCTCAAGATCTTTGAAGTCTACACGAAGGCTCACTTTTTCAGGATACGATAGTATAAGCGATTCTATCTGCTCTTTATAATGCCTATCTAGGAATTCGTCGAACTTTATCTTCATTCCCTCTATTATAGCATCGACCATAAGACCACATAAAAGAACGCAGATATTTAGGGTTTAATTTGAAAGTATATATTAATATCTGTTAAAACATTAACCTATGTTGGTCTATATTTGAGTTGAATGTGTATGATATTTAATAGTATTAGAATATGCCGAATTTCTTTTTCTTTTTATCCAACTCCTCAAATTTAGATATAAGTTCATGCTGTTCTTTTGATATATTAGTTGGTATATCTACATGTATTTTTATTATAAGATCTCCATATTGGTTTGATCTAAATCTTGGCATCCCGCTACCATAGAGCACTATAGTATCGCCATTTTGGGTTCCTGATTTAATAGATACATCTTTTACCCCATTTAAGGTATTTATGCTAGTTTTACCCCCTAAAATTGCCGCATAAAATGGTATATTTATATCACATAGTAAATCATTCCTATCACGCTGAAATACCTTATTCTTCTGTATAGATACCTCTACGTATAAATCTCCAGTTCTATTCTTTCCATAATCCCCCATACCCTTAACGCGCAGTTGCGTGCCATTTTCAATACCTTTTGGTATTGAAATATCTATAGTATTTTCCAATACGATCTTTCCATTTCCTCTACAATTGCTACATGCCTTCTCAATGCTCTTACCACTGCCATTACATTTAGGGCATGGTGCAACAGTCTGCATTATACCAAATATCGTTCTTTGTGTTGCCCTCACCTGTCCATTCCCATTACAAGTTCTACATGTCACTATATTGCTTCCTGGCTCCGCCCCACTCCCTTTGCAGATATTACACGCTATTACATGTTTTAATTTTATTTTTTTATCTACTCCGTTATATGCCTCTTCAAGTGATATGTCTACATGTGCTAATATATCGCTTCCTATATCCCCTCCGCTAGACCTTTGCCCATTACTAAAAATATCATTAAAAATATTGTCAGAAAATCCTCCTCCGCCAAAATTAATGCCAAAATCGCGGAATACCTGCTCAAAATCAAAATCGCGGAAGATATCATCCTGCGAATAGCGCTGGTTGAAATTATCATGCCCATATGTATCATATTGCTGACGCTTTTTTTCATCGCTTAAAACAGCATATGCCTCATTTATCTCTTTAAACTTCTCTTCTGCCTCTTTTGTTTTATTTACATCAGGATGGTATTTGAGCGCAAGTTTGCGATAAGCTTTTTTTATATCATCTACACTCGCATTCTTTTCTACGCCCAAAATTTTATAAAAATCCTCCATCCTATCATTCTCTTTTACTTAATGCATCATTTTTCCACTTTAAAATCGGCATCCGTCGGATTTCCGCCATTAGAGCTTCCAGACGCACCTGTTCCTGTTGTATCAGAGTCATTTGTTGGCCCTGTATTTTGACCATCCTGAGGATTTGATGAATTTTTATACATACTCTCTCCGATTTTTTGTAGAACCTTGCCTAATTCTTCGCTCTTTGATTTCATTTCTGTATAATTTTCCGCCTTTATGGCAGATTCCAATGCTTCTTTTGCCTTTGTTACCTCCTCTTTTATATTTGATGGTATTTTATCTTTATAGTCATCGAGCGTTTTATCTACTGTGTATATAAGCGATTCTGCATTATTCTTTGTCTCGATATTTTCACGCAGTTCCTTATCCTTTTCTTCATATTGCTTCCATTCATTCATTTTCTTGTTTATCTCATCTTTGCTCATTTTATGTGGGGCTATTATGTCCATACTTTGTGCCTTCCCTGACGCCTTGTCTGTAGCAGTTACATGCAAAATACCATTAGAATCTATATCAAATGCTACTTCTATTTGCGGGATGCCTCTTGGGGCTGGTGGTATGCCAGTTAATTCAAATCTTCCAAGATCTATATTATCCTTTGCTAATGTCCTCTCACCCTGGACAACATGTATGTCAACCTTTGTTTGATTATTTTCTGCGGTTGAGAATATATTTGATTTCTTTATAGGTATTGTAGTATTGCGCTCTATCAATGGTGTTGCCACGCCACCTAGCGTTTCTATGCTTAATGTTAATGGAGTCACATCAAGTAAAACTACATCCTTTACCTCACCTGTCAATACACCTGCTTGCACTGCAGCACCTAATGCGACAGCCTCCATAGGATCTACGCCACGTTCTATTTTTTTACCGAGTAATTGCTCTACATATCTTTGAACTATCGGCATACGCGTTGGACCTCCTACTAATATTATCTTGTCTATATTTGTTGGTTCGAGCTTTGCATCCTTTAATGCATTCATTACTGCTTTTGTAGAACGTTCTATTATAGGCACTACAAGGCTCTCTAACTTTGCCCTTGTAAACGAATATGTAAAGTTTATTGGATTATTATTTGCATCCTTACCTAAAAATGGCAGGCTTATATCGCTAGTTAATACAGTGGATAATTCTATTTTTGCCTTCTCCCCAGCCTCACGTAAACGCTGCATAGCCTGAAGATCCTTTGAGATATCTATATTATGCTGTGATTTTACTTCTTTTAATAAAAATTCTACTATAGTATTATCCATATCAGTTCCTCCAAGATGTGTATCTCCGTTTGTTGATTTAACCTCAAAAACGCCATTACCAAATTCCATTATTGTTACATCAAGCGTACCCCCGCCTAAATCATATACTAATATTTTCATATCCTTTCCTACTTTATCTACACCATAAGCAAGCGATGCAGCAGTAGGTTCATTTACTAATCTTACAACTTCAAGCCCCGCAATCTCTCCTGCATCTTTTGTAGCTTGCCTTTGGTTATCATCAAAATATGCCGGTACAGTTATTACCGCTTTTGTTACTGGTTCTCCTAAAAATGCCTCAGCATCCTGCTTTATTTTCTGCAATAACATAGCAGAGAGATCCTGCGGCTTGTAGGTTTTACCGTTTGCTTTATATAAAAAGTCTGTTCCCATCTTTCTTTTCAACGCATAGAATGTGCGCTCGCTATTTGCAACCGCCTGCCTTCGTGCAGGTTCTCCAACAAGCTTCTGGTTATCTTTTGTAAATGCTACATAACTTGGGAATGCCTTACCATACTGGCTAGCGCCTTCACTACTTGGTATTATAACAGGTCTGCCTCCCTGAAGAACTGCAGCTGCAGAATTTGATGTTCCAAGATCTATTCCAATTATTTTCATATCTATCACTCTTATTAGTTTTTAGCGTTATTTTCATCATTTTTTTCTTTTTCTTCGTTTGTGGATTGCACCGAATTTGCATCATCTTTTCCAGATGATACTATGACTGATGCAACACGAAGCAACTTATTATTAAACATATATCCTTTTTTTATTACATCTAATATTGTACCCTCTTTACTGCCATCTTTTTGCATTATAACAATCTCGTGCATATATGGGTCGTATATGCCCTTAGTATTTATTTCGGATAATCCTAACTTCTTAAGCGTATCCCTGAAATTTAAATATAGCATTTCCACACCTTTTGCCATATTTTTATCATTTGATTTGGACGCAGCTATTACAGTTATCTCAAATTCATCCAGTATTGTCAATAATGATTTCATCACTTCAAACCTTCCCAGATCTTTTGAATTTTCCATTTCAATAGCTGAACGTTTCTTATAATTGTCAAATTCTGCTGCTAACCTCAAAAACTTATCAGATAACTCATTATTTTGCTTTAACAAAATATTATCATCCTCTTTGCTGCGCGCAGGGTCTGTATCGTTTATATTAACAGGTTTATCAGATGCACTATTTTCATTACTAATAGAATTTTTGTCGGGCAATTAAAACACCTAATCAATTTTTACTTCCTTCCCTTTTTTATTATAATAACTATTAAATTTTCTATCAAAAATTTTAGCTATATCATGCATACGCTGTAACTCTCTATCTATATCATATTCTATTTCTTCTATAGCAGAAGATAATGCGTTTGATCTAAGGTAATATTTGCGGCCTTTCTTTACTACAAGACCCGTCTCAATAAATCTATTCATATGGTATATTACAGTAGTACGGGCAATATCCCCTTTCAATTTTATTTGAGAGCTTGAGATGCCATCGCTTTTTTGCGCTGCTATAAGAAAGGATTTTAGCAATTGGGCTTCTATAGTATTTTTATCATCAGTATTACTAAGACCCAGTGCCTCGCAGAACCAGCTTATCATATAATCTGGTTTATCTATCGAGGGTTTATCTATAGCTTTTATTATTATTTTTCTCATCTTTTCTACCACAGCTTTAATCCACGTGTATATATTATGATTCAAAACATTTAAATAATTTATTGTTTATTAAATAAAATATTGAATTGTCAAAAAAAAGTTGACAAAGTGATATGATGGACGAAAAAAAGAAAAAATATGGATTAGTTCCTGTGCAGGAATTTTCTGACATCTTTGCGGATCCTTTTTCTTTATTCCGCGCGAGTCAGATAGATAAATTCTTCAATGATGGATTTGCAGTGCCAAGAATAGATTTGCAGGATAATGGGGATTCTTTTAAGGTTAATGCTGAAATGCCTGGTTTAGAAAAAAAAGACATTAAACTAAAAGTAACAGAAGATGAAGTGATAATAAGGGCAGAGCGATATGATGAAAAAGAGGAATCCGGAAAAAATTTTTATAAAAAAGAGCGCTCGTCCTCTGGGTATTATAGGACGCTACGCCTGCCAGAACCCGTAGTTGCAGACAGTTCAAAAGCAAGTTATAAAAATGGGATTTTAAGCATAGACATAAAAAAAGCCAATGACAAGAAAAGTAGGGAGATTAAAATAGAGTAAATAGGTACTCTATTTTTATTTTTTGTTTTTTAATACTTATTTATGAATAACATTATAGTGGCAATACCGAATGATATTGAACTCGCACAATCGATAGGAAAAAAAGGTACTGAAAATGGAGTTGTGTTTTATAATAGAAAAATAAACAATACCAACATTGTTGTATTAACGCCTTCAGATATAAATGAAAAGTACTACGGATTTGCGCAATCTATCTTTTTATCAGATATTGTTGTTTTAAGCACTAGAACTATAGACGCATTATTTGGAGAGGCCATAATAGCTTCGGATTTACTTGGTAAACGCGTAGTATTGACTGATGATAATACTGCAGAGCATATAACAAAAAACTTATCTATAGAAACTGAAATTTGCAATCGTGAAAATATCCTTCAATTAATAGAAAATATCGCAATAAATACAAAAAAAGAAAATAACTTGGACCAGAGGGTTGTCATCGATAAGGCTTTTCCAGTTAAAGGCGTAGGAGACATTGCCTTAGGTATAGTAATTAATGGTGTTATAAAAGTTCATGATAATTTAACACATACAAACGGCAAAGTTATATCCATTAGACATATACAAAGTCATGATGTTGATGTTGAATCTGCTGATGCAAGCACACGCGTTGGGATTGCAATAAAGGGCATAGATAGCAAAGATATAGAGCGCGGAGACATTTTGGCTAAAACACAGATAAAAAGAACTGCAACAGTAACATTACAGATAAGCAAATCAAAATTGTTGAATATCGATGTGTCAAAAGAACGCTTTGACGTATCTGGAGTTTTTTCTTATTCTTCAGCAAAGATTTTAGATTTGAATAATGATACCATTAAAATATCCCTTGCAAAGGCGCTCCCACTCTCAATAAACGATAGATTACTGCTTGTAAGAACAAAGCAGCCGCGCATATTTGCTATAGGCACAGTAAAAAGTTTAGAATAAAACTTAAAAAATAAATTTTATAAGACCTATATAGGCACAGCAGTCAGATTTATTGCAGAATCCTGTAGTCCAGTCATATTGAATACCCATTCATTATGGATATTAAGTGTTACATTATTGTATGTAATATCACTTGTTTGGAATAAGTTTGCGCCCAATCCTGCCATTATCAACGCTCCTGTCCTATTATTGTATATGTTAAATTCAGAGTATTGTGTTGTTGCATTTTGCGAACTAAGCCCTACAAGTACAACTTTGAAATTATCACACACTGCATACCCATTATTCAAATATATAAATACTACTTTGTTACACGCGTTGTTAATATGATACATATTATATGACCCTGATCCTCCGCTGCCATATGAATTATTAATTGCGTTTATACCTGTGTTATTTACAACAGGCCCTGGAAGCGTGTCTATAAATGTTTGATTGACATTATTTGTAATTGATACCTTATTCAATTTAACTTTTACAGATAATATCTGATTGTTATTTGTTTTATTAATAGCAGTTATATTGAGGCTCAGATTAAGTGGCAACCTATGCTGTGTATATATACAGGTATTAACATAGATATCCGCTTCGCCATTTGATGGTATTGTACTATTTTTATTTGTTGGTGCAGTTATGTTAATAGCGCTAGCCGATACATAAAGACATGGAATGCCATTGTAAGAAGTTTCATTCAGCTTATTTATACTCAAATTGTAATTTGATAAGCTGCTTGTATTAATTCCAGATATGCTGCTATTTTTTTCGATTTTACACTTAGTACTCACGCCTTTACCTGTATTATTAATCACAGTATTTTGAGAACATGAATAAAGTGTGCCGTTTTTATATATGGTATAACCAGTATCATTACCTATAATAGGAATTGAGGTTGCGCTGAACTTTATTCTCCAATCATTGTTGACTTTAGCGTATTCCAATTTAACTGGAAAATTAAGTGAAAGTATACTATAAGTGCCAATTACTGACCCATTATAATCAATCATAACAGGAGTGCTATTTGTAGAATTTGTATCTGTAATATAATTAAGAAGCGATCCGAAACTTATGTTTTTCTTTGATGCCAAACTTGTATAAATAGATGATTCTGATGAGGGAATTGCAGATTTTGCATTATTGCTGCCTGCAGCATTGGTTCCGGAGTTTTTTGTCTGATTGCCCACATTACTTGCGGCAGATTGCTTTATATTAGCTCCACCATCCATAAAAAGAATTACAAGTGCCACTATTATAACGATTATTGCTATACCTATAACACCAAGCATTTTCCCATTTGACATCATTAAAATCACATTAACATTATATTAATATTGAAATATCATTAGTAGATATTTAAATACTTGCCTTTTCGCCTATTTTTTAATAAAACATAACATTATTATATCACAATAATCACTAGTTGATTAACAAATCTATGCAGCATTGCCATACAGTGGTGGGGAGATATGGTGGAGAGTATAGAAAAAAATAATAGGATAGGGAATAGTGCAGAGTGCGTAAGACAAATAATCAGAAACGCACTTGACAGCAACGACTTTAGAGACGCCTATATGGCGCTGGATATAGAGCATGATTTAGTGATGGATTCCGCATTGAAGGATATTTTAGCGGAAAAACTTATATCCAGCATAAAAGCAGCAAAATCATATGCAGCAAAAAGGCGTATGAGCGTAGGCGTTTCAGCATTATTAATTGCTGAAAACTGCGAATAGAACAAAGTTAGCCGGCCATTTTGGCTGGCATTTATCTTTATAGAACATCAATATTATTTTATTAAATTATATTGGCGCCATTTCCACAAGCGCATCAACATCCTTTTTTTCAAGCCGATATATCTGCTCGAATTGAATATACGCATTTTCTTTTGATTGCCTAATTGAATCCCTAGCCATTATTGCAAGCATTGGAATATACTGATTCATAATCTCCCTTGAATTTGAGTGTATAACTTCAGATAATTTTTCTGCAAGAACCTTTGATTTCTCCCTAAAATCTTTAGATTTTGAAAGTGAACTTATTACTCTAGGAAACGCATATCTTTCTAAGGTTGATGGATATCCTGTTTTAGAAAGAGATATTCCTGAGGACATTAGTACATTTCTGTATCGCCATAAACCATAATATTGCATGCGCACAGCGCGTGATGAGTATATGGTAGCAGAAGATAAATTGCGAAATGCCAAGCTTAATTCTTTTGCACCCTTATAGCGCTTTGGTATATTTTCATCAATCCAGCCATATAACATGTCTGCATCCACATCACTATTTGCCATTGCGGCTATTGGGGAGGATAGTGTATTTGACAAAAATATGCGGTCTAAAACTGAAAACACATCGCTTTTTCTATCGCGCATGCCCAATTGCTCTGATATATCGTCAATAGTATCATCACTGCCGATAAATGCATACAAATCATTTATCGCGCTGCGCATATCTCCCTTTGCCCTAGCAGCAATTACCTTTATAGTATCCATTTTCATTTGTATGTCTTCTCGTTTCACTATATGTGCAAGCCTTTCAGTCATCGAATCGATATCTATTTTTTTAAACTCTATTGGCTCAACAACATTTCTCAAAAACATTATTTTTCTGTCCCATAAATCATTTGATATGAAAATAATAGGATTTTTAGACTTTTTTACAAGCTCACTTATCGCAGCAGGCGCCCCACTATCAAAACGCGCCACAAGATCATCAATTTCATCTAATATTATCAGATTCCGCTTTCCAAATATACTTTTTGTATTAGACGCTGGAATTAATATATTCTTTATTGTATCGCTATCGCGATAATCACTGGCATTAAAATTAACTATATTCCAGTTATTTTCAAGCGCTATTGCTAGTGCAGATGCCGTTTTTCCAACACCAGACGGTCCATAAAGCAAAAGTGGCTTTCTATGTTCACCTTTCTCCACTGAGAGTGAAAAGGAGCGCATTGCAGTTATCGCATTCCTATTGCCGACTATGTCTAATATGCTTTTAATCTCAAATAAACTTTCAAGCCGTATGCTATCTGCCATAATACATGTGTTACATAATTAAAATTTATAATACATTGCAATATCCCATACATAAGATATAAAAAGTAGATTCAACATATCATAACATATTGGTGCTTTTATGCGCGTATTACAACTTGACGTTGATAGTATATCTTATAAGATGGTAAAACCTGAAGCAAGTATATACGATAGTATAGAAAGGCAAGAAGAACACATAAAAAATGCACTTGTACTTTTTATAACAATTGAAAAAGATGATACATTTGAAAGTGCAAAAAAAATGTTTAATGATTCTTTAAAATTTGCAGAAAAACAAAAAGTTGACAGTATAGTTCTATATCCATTCGCGCACCTTAGTAGTAATCTGGAGGATTTGGATAAGGCAGCTGCTCTATATAGCCATATAAAGATATATGCAAAGGAGAATAAGCACAATTTAAGTATATCCTCAGCTCCTTTTGGCTGGAACAAACAGTTATCAATAAATATAAAAGGACATCCACTTGCTGAGCAGTCACGATGGTATTCGAATAGTAATTCAAATGCGCTAGATAAGCAAAAGGAAAAAAAAGAAAAGCGTGTAGACTTATCAATTGTAAAAAAATCAGATTGGTCGGGCCTTGGTGAGAATGATCATAGGACAATAGCTGAGCGTATGGATTTGTTTAGTTTCCAAGAGATATCACCAGGGATGGTATATTGGCATAACAATGGAATCATAATTTATCAAGAATTAATAGCATTTATAAGAAAACTTATAAGAAAAAATGGATATATAGAAGTATCAACGCCTGCGCTTGCCAATATAGCATTATGGCATGTAAGTGGGCATATAGACCATTATAAAGAGGATATGTTTATATTAGGAGATGATAAGGACATTGGAATTAAACCAATGAACTGCCCGTCTACAATAATGATATACAAATCAAAGCGATGGAGTTATAGGGATCTCCCATTGCGCATGGCGGATTTTGATAGATTATATAGAAATGAGATAAGCGGATCATTAACAGGGCTCTTTCGTGTAAGGGAAATTACGCAGGATGATGCACATATATTTACTGATGAGCAGCATTTAGAATCAGAAATAGTGAACCTATTAAAACTTACAAAATACCTCTATGGTATATTTGGGATGGAGTATTACGCAAATTTATCAACTATGCCGGATAGTCATCTTGGTGAAAAAGAGACGTGGGATACTGCCACATCCTATCTAAAGCATGCATTAGAGAAGAACGAAATAAAATATAATATTAAAGATAAAGATGGCGCATTTTATGGGCCTAAAATAGATATACACTTAAGAGATTCTATGAAAAGAGAATGGCAATGCGGCACCATACAACTTGATTATCAGTTACCCGTACGTTTTAATTTATCTTATACAGGAGAGGATGGGCGAGAACATACACCTATAATAATACATAGAGTTCTTTATGGCTCTTTAGAACGATTCATAGGCATACTAACAGAACATTTCAAAGGAAAATTTCCAACTTGGATCGCGCCAATCCAGGCAGCTGTAATATCTATTTCAGCACAATCCAATGAGTATGCACAAACTATTTACAATACAATGATGGAAAACGACATACGTACGCAGCTTGACATCTCAGATAAAACACTCGAATATAAAATAAGGGATGCAAAAATAAATGAGGTCCCATATACTATAATAGTTGGTCAAAAAGAAAGAGATGGTAATACAATATCAATACGAGACAGAGCAGGAAAGCAGCTACATGGAGTTAATGTCAATGTATTTTTAGAAGATATCAAAAAGGAGATTGAATCAAAGCCCAACACAACAGAGATTGTAGAAAAAAGAAGCAAAAAATAGTTAAGCATTGCAATTATCTACAATCATTGATAATTTTCTTTTAGATCCTTCATTATTTATACTAAACGTAGAGTATACTGGTGAGTATACTCCATTATTATTTTGCAATATTATTGATTCTTGAATCATATTATTATTTGTGCCTGATATCAATAAATACCCATTATTTTTAATAAGCCTCAAAATATTTTTTATTCTTTTTAAAGCTAAATTATCGGTAGTGCTGTTTAATATATAATAAATATTATTCATACAGTATATTGCATCAAATGTACTGTTATTAAATGGAGCGTTATACCCATCGGCTATAATAAAACCTTTTGGGAAGCGGATCCCGTTAACTTCATCAATATACTCACGTACCATACATGAAAGATTTTTACTATAAACTGTTACAAACCCAATACTTGCATTTTTTATAGTTTTTTCTATTGCAATTTTTATTCTTATTTTAGATATATCCAATCCTATCACACTGGCATTTTTATGTAAATTAGCTATCGCAAGTGTTGACACCCCTAAAGAACAACCCCAATCTAATATCAAACCGTTATCATTTATCTTAATATTAGAACCAGAAAATTCAGATTTAACACGATAATAATGTGTTGTTGGATCAATATGGTAACCATTAGACAACGTATAATTGGTATCAGTAGAAATTTGATTATTAATTGATTCGGTGCTGTTAAAATTAGCCTTGCGCAATAGCTTATCATAATGTATTAGTGTACAAACAGGTTTTAGAAAAATATTATTTGCCATATTCTTTTCCTATTATCAACTATAATAAATGTATAATTTAAGTTAGGATACTTAAAATTACTGGCTACCCATCTGGTCTACAACAGCAATCTTATTTTTATAGGATTTTCTGAGTTTTAAGTTCGACCAGCAATCTTTGCATATGACAAGTCTCACAGTCTTTGTCGCCCTTTGCGAACTCTTTATGCAATTGTCACATATTTTTTTCCCGCAATAATTGCATATGACATACTTATAAATATCTCGTTTGCATCTTTCACATATCAAAGCCAATTCAAAGCACCTAATAAACTATAATTTACTAAAACTATACGCTACATATTTTATTATAAAGGTTTATAAACCTTTATAAATCGAAAACTTAAATACTCTCTATATCCCAAAACTTTTTGCAAATAATGCAGCAAATAGCCCGAAATATAATATGTAATATATTATGTTTCCAATCATCAATTTAAAAGACATATCCTTTAGATTCTTGTCATCATTTACGACAAGATAGACGATCAGCGGACCTATAAAACCCACTATGAAAAGTATTGAATATAATTTTTTCTTGCTAGTAGATAGTAGTACGTATATTAAGGCTATTAAATTGCCTATACCTATTATCCCCATTATATACCAAAGTACACTTGCCTTCTTATTAGGATCCCATGAAACCATATTTACCACTTCTACACACTACTACTTATGCATTATTTATAAATCTTCTGTTTTTTTTAGATATTTTCGAAATTATTATTAAATAGATTATACAAAATAAAGCGTATGCAGATATATCTTAAAACGTTCGGATGCACCCTAAACCAATCAGACAGTGATATTATGAGCAATATGCTCTCGGATGAGGGAATGTCATTTGTCGATAAGTATGATAATGCTGATGTAGTTGTGCTTAACACTTGTACTGTAAAGAGGATAACAGAACAAAAAATTTTATATTTAATAGATAAGCTTAATTCAAAAGGCAAAAAAGTAGTTGTTACTGGATGTATGGCTGGAGCCAACAGTAACAAGATAAAAAAACATATGAATAGCGCCAGCATCATTGCACCACATAATATACATATGATAAATGAGGTAGTATCAAATACGTACTTAGGGAACAGGATGGAATTATTAGAGGAGAATAACTTAGAAAAATTATCTTTTTTTAAACCTACTAATGAACATATTGCACATATACCAGTAAGCGAAGGATGTTTAAGTAGCTGTTCTTTTTGTGAAACCAAATTTGCCCGTGGCCCACTTAAGAGTTATGATGAAAAACTAATAATTAGAGCAATAAAAGATAGTGTTGATAAGGGGGCAAAGGAGGTACAATTAACATCGCAGGATATGGGCGCATATGGCCTTGATAAAAATACAAATATAGCAATGCTTATGGAAAAAATTTCAGATATCGCAGGAGATTTCAAAGTTAGAATAGGCATGTTAAATCCAGACCATTTACATAAATATTTTGATGAAATAATAGAGCAGTTCAAATCTGATAGGTTTTATAAATTTATACATCTGCCAATACAATCTGGAAGTAATAAAGTTATATTAGATATGGGAAGAAGATGTAATACTGAGCAGTTTATTTCATATGTGAAGGATTTGCGCTCAAATATAAAGGATATAACAATAGCAACTGATATTATAGTTGGATATCCTACAGAAGGTACATTCGAATTTAATGAAACAATAAAATTTATAGGAGAACTTAAGCCAGAATTAACAAATATATCCAGATTCGGAAGGCGTGAGCATGCAAGAGCTTCAAAGCTTAAAGAACATTCTCCAATAGTAGTAAATAAGAGAAGTTCGGATTTATATAGAGTTGTGAGAGAAATACAACGCGAAAAAAATAATAGTTATATTGGCCGGCAAATAGAATGCATAATCACAGAATTTGGCAGTAACTCCGTAAATGGAAGGGATAAATCTTATAAACAAGTTATATTAAACCAATCTGACAATGATAAATTGGACCATATACATTTGGGTGATAAATTGAATGTGATTGTCAAAAGGGTTTCTGCGAACGCATTATACGCAAGCATATTATAGGATGAGTATATGTATGGTAAAGATATTGAAAAGATAATTAATGCCAACAAGATAAAAATAGGTGACAGCATAACATTAAGAAAAGGGGATAAAAAGATAAGCGGAATTATAATGCCAAGCACATCATTTGATGAACCGGATAATATAATAATAAAGTTAAAAAACGGTTATAACATAGGCGTGAAATTGTCCGATTATAAAATAGATAGTATAGAACATAAATCATTCAATGTTGAATTTCCTTCAATTGACTTTAAACAAAAAGATGGCCTTAAGAATTTATCTTTAATATATACGGGCGGCACCATAGGTAGCAGGGTAGATTATAGAACAGGGGGAGTACATATGCTGACAAAGCCAGAGGAGCTGTTGTATTTGGTCCCTGAAATAGCTGATGTTGCAAATATATCAATAAACAACCTATATAGTATAGCAAGCGAGGATATGTCGTATTTGGAGTGGCAGGGCATTGCACGTCAAATATATAAGGAGGCAAATAAAGGTGCTCATGGAATAATAGTAACTCATGGAACTGACACTATGCATTACACTTCTGCTGCATTGAGTTTTATGCTCCAAAATCTTAACATACCTGTAGTTATAACAGGTGCGCAGCGAAGCAGTGATAGGGGATCTAGCGATGCATTTATAAATTTGTTCTGTTCTGCTAGACTTGCTGCATCCTCCGATATCGCAGAAGTTGGAATTTGCATGCATGAGAATAGCTCTGATAATACGTGTACATTTATACGCGGAACAAAAGCAAGAAAGATGCATACCTCAAGAAGAGATGCTTTTAAACCTATAAACGATGATATTATAGCTAGAGTTTCAAAACTAGGAGGTATAGAATATATTGGTACGTATAGAAAACGCAATGATTCAAAATCTGAATTAAAGCTTTTAGACAAATTCGAAAAAAAGACAGCTTTGGTAAAGATATATCCAAATTCCGATCCTGAAATATTGGATTACTATGTTAATAAAGGGTATAAGGGTATAATATTAGAGGGAACAGGGCTTGGGCATGCGCCAGTGTCTACAACACATGTAGAATATAATTGGCTAAAAAGCATCAAAAATACAGTGGACAGAGGTATCATTGTTGGTATGACATCCCAGTGTGTATATGGTATGGTAAATCCAAATGTTTATACGAATTTGCGTTTGATAAGCGAAGCAGGTGCAATATACTGCAGGGATATGACAGCTGAAACCGCTTACATAAAACTGGGCTGGTTATTGGGCAATTATAGACATGAGGAAGCAAAACAAATGCTTGATCAGAATATTTCTGGTGAAATAAGCGACAGAATAACGTATAATGAATTTTTAGATGGTGAGTAAATGGAAAATAAAAGAGTATATGGGTATATATTACTTATAATTGGAATTGTTATATTAGGATTTGTATTTTATATTGCATACAACATGTTCACTTTTGTATACGCCCTTGCAAAAACGCCATCTTCCCCTATAAGTCTTCAAAATGTTAGTGCAACTAACCTCCCTTCAGCTATTGCAACAAACGTTGTAAATTCACTTCCGTCTAAAAATTTAATATATTACATAATATCTATAATGCTCCTTTTTCTTTTTGCAAGTATAGGTTTTAAGTTTTCTGAATTAGGTATAAAACTTTTACATAATATTAAAGTAAAGAGGCAGATGTAGATGCAGGAACAAAATCTTTCACATTATAAAGAAATAGGTTTTAGATGCGGAATTGAAATACATCAACGTTTAAACACGAACAATAAATTATTCTGTAATTGCTCCACAGACTCTGAAAATGATACAATAGTAGGCACAGTTGAGAGGATGCAGCGTGCAGTATCTGGAGAACTTGGAAAAATGGACCTCTCATCAAAATTTGAGCAGAATAAAAAACGTATTTTTAAATATAATATTTTCAAGAATTCCAGTTGCCTTGTTGATATTGATGAGGAGCCGCCACATCCGCTAAACATTGATGCGCTTATAATATCTCTTGGCATCGCAAAAGAGATGAATATGCAGCTTGTTGATGAAGTTCATATAATGAGAAAGGAGGTTGTAGATGGAAGCGATCCTAGTGCATTTCAACGCACGGCAATAATAGGTTTTGATGGAAGCATTTTGGTAAATAATGAACGCATTCTTATTGAATCCATATCACTTGAGGAGGAGTCCAGCGCAATTGTTAAGAGTTCTACAGATGCAGTTATATATAACATAGATAGACTCGGCATACCATTGATTGAAATAGGTACATTTGCCAATATTCCAACACCAAAAATGGCAAGGGATACTGCGCTTTATATAGGCAATATGCTAAGAAGTACCGGAAGAATGAAGCGAGGTATTGGCACAATACGACAAGACGTTAATATATCTATAAAAAATGGTGCTAGAATAGAGATAAAGGGCCTTCAAGATATAGATAACATGCATAATTTTATAGATAATGAAATTAAAAGGCAGATGGCGCTTATTGAAATAAAAAGTAAACTTATTGATATGAATGGAAAGGTTGGCAAGCCAATTGATGTAACACATATATTTGAAAATACCAGTGCTTCAATAATATCTAATTCTATAAAAAATAATGGAGTAGTGGTCGCATTCGCACTTTATGGATTTGAAGGAGTTTTAGGCATTGAATTGGGTAGTAATAGAAGATTTGGAAGTGAAATAAGTGATTATGCAAAAATGGGTGGGACTAAAGGCTTGATACATAGCGATGAGAAATTGGATAAATATAATTTTTCAAAATCCGAAATTGACAAATTAAAAGAACTTTTAAAAATCAAAAAAAATGATGCATTTATAATTATAACAGAGGCAAAGGATACAGCACTGAATGCTGCTGAATTAGCTATTTGGAGAGCAAATTACGCTATGCATGGGGTTCCTGAGGAGACACGTGCTGCTATAAATGACGAACGTTTTATTACGGTCTTTATAAGACCATTACCAGGAGGTTCAAGAATGTACCCTGAAACGGATATAGAACCTATAAATATAACAGATAAAATAATTGAAAGTGCAGAGAGGGCCATGCCGAAAATGGAGGATGCACTAAAGCGCCTAGAGCAAGAGCTATCTGACAAAGACCTTGCAAAACAGATGTTGTTATCACCAAGATATGCATTGTATAAAAAAATAAGGGAACACAACTATGACAATCTTAAATTTGCAGCAAACATATTACTTCAAAAATTTAAGGAGTTGGAGCGAAATAACGTTGATGTAAACTCTATTGGGGATGAGTCTATAATTGAAATGTTTTTAGAGCTGTCTAATAAACACATAACAAAACAGGCAATTGATTTAATATTAAAGATTTCTGCAAGTAACAGTGATAAGAAAATCTCAGATATAATAAAAGAGCATTCTTATGAAAGAATATCAGGAAAAAAATTGCATGAAATAATAGCAAAGTTCATTGCAAATAATCCCAATGCGAATAAGGAGCTATTAAAAAAGATAATAATGTCAAAATACAGAATCAATATAGACGGAGAGGAATTAAATTCTGCATTGAATAATTTTTGACATATATTTTCTGCTGCTAATGTGTAGTATTTGAAATAATAGGTCTTATAAATTTATTTTACAAGCCTATATTGTGTTAATATGGCAAAGAAAAAAAATAGCGGATCAGACGAGCTTATATTTGATTATAAAATGTTTGATGAGATGTCAAAAAACCTTAAGAGTCACTCAATAAAGGTTATTTCATTAAGAAAGGAGATAGCACGCAATAAAAAGGCTTCAGTAGTTACAAAGGCTGGTATTATAGAGAGTCTTAGTAACATAATCGAACACATGGAAAACGCAAATAAGGAGATTAAGAGCGCGAAGAGCGAACTGAAAAGAATATGATATTTTTATATAAATGAAACAATCCATGCTGCCGCGATGAACCCGACTATTATTATTGTTGGAACCAATATCTTCGCTATTGAAATTACCGAACTTAACACTGCTGTTATGCGCTCTCTTGAGTTTTTTCCCCATACTGAAAAATTCTTTACATCTATGTGTTCATTGCCAATAACATACGAATTTATTTTCGTTATAGCTTCTAGAATATGTGCATCTATTAATGGTTTTAACTTCTCAAATTTTGTTTCTCGCCCCAAAACATTACTCGCAGGAATACTTATTGAATTCACAGCGTGGGTATCTGTGGTACATACTTCCATATCTATATTATAGCGCTTTTTTACATACCTTACTATGCTCTCTCTCAATGATGGAAGCATATTATTGGAGTTGAACTGCATTATCCCATATTTATAGCCCTTTATATCAAAAACCATAATATTCATATTGCCGTTTGCAAGATCTATAGGACCGCCTAATGATTTATATACATCAATTTTACTTACCCCTAATTTTATAGCATTAGATTCAGTTATTTTTGATATGTTCTTCATTGCACTTATATAATCTTCCACATATTGTGTATTTAACTTGACTCCATCCAATTCTGCTGCGCTAACATTTTCAATTCTTGAATTATGCGCGTCTATTAAAACTATTCTATTCCCTTTTCTTGATGGATCACTCTCAAGTATCTTCTTAAATATGACAGATACTTCAGGCGCTATATCTTCGGTTATATTAGGAGCCCTACTCATTATTACAATAGAGATTCCATTAAAGCGCAGCTCTGTAACATTTGCATGGTTATATACACCTTTAAAAAGCTTGATTTGAGATTTTCTCGTTTTGATATTAGTTACAACATAATCAAGCGCCTGATTAAGCTTGGATATTTCATGCGCAAACGTAGGATTCATATCCTCATTTACAGCAGTATGCATGATAAAAGTAGTTGCGTTATATTTAGCATTCGATCTATGCTCCATTAGATATGGAAAATTGCTGCCTCCTATATTACCCATCGCGCCGTAATGTATATTTGGTATAAATAATATCACCTTTTCTTCATTATTTTTCTGTTGTGGGTTAAATATTATAGTATCAGTAGATATAGATACGCGCTCACCATACTCTTTACCAAAAGGCAACTGAGTACTTATTCCAAAAAGCCAGTCCTGAAACATTGCTGAGAATGTATCTATACCATTTATACCTAATCCCCTCTTTAAGGGTCGATTAAAAACGGATATTATTGCGTATATTACAATGGCAAATACGAATATTCCAGCATAGAGCTTTATTAACAAGGTATTTATTGGTATATTCAAATTAAACAAAAAGTTACTTGCAGGTATGTAAAATAATATGTAGAGGGTTGGTTGCACAAGCGATAATGGCACTATTTTTTTCAATTTAGATAAAAGCATACGGCCTGCAAAAAACCACCAGCCGAAAAGGCTTGCTGCTCCTACTATAATTACAAGAATAGCTATTGGTATACCAAATACCAAATACAGTATACTGCCTAAAAGTATATACATTGCAAATGATATCTCTCCGATAAATGATAGAAATATTATATGCTTTATATATATTTTTCTTATAGCTATTTTTATTGAAAGCATAGTCAATATTGTAGGTATTATTAGAGCTATTATGCTAAACAGTATACCGCTTATTATTATACTATATAAGGTATCGGGTATATTCTTATAATGCACAAGAGCGACTGATGCGATGCTCATTACTACTGATGCGCAGATTAATAGAAGTATTATGGCTTTTCCGCTGGGAAGACCCCTGCCAAAAAAATTTGTATATTTACTTATAGCATTTGAAGCATGCGTATTTACCATTAAAACACAGTACTACTTCCCAAACCTCCTATTTCTTTCCGAATAAGAACTTATTGCCCGTTTCAAATCACGTTTATCAAAACTTGGCCAATATTTTTTTGAAAAATATAACTCTGAATAACATGCCTGCCATGGAAGCAATCCAGATAAGCGCATCTCACCAGAAGTTCTTATTATAAGATCTATGTCTGGAAGCATAGAAGTTCTAAGATTCTCTTTTATAGCATCATAAGTAAGCTTTATGCTTCTGCTTTTGCTTTCGACTATGCGTTTTACAGCATATAATATGTCCTCCTTACCGCCATAACCTACAAGCACATTAATTGATAGCCCATCATTTTTCTTGCTTTTATTTTCCAAATACTTTAATGAATCGCGAAGATACTTTGGCAGTGCTTTTGTATTTCCGACAACCCGAACGCGGGCGTTATTTCTATCTAATGTCTGAAGTATATTTGGATCTCTTGAAGCACGGTTATAGAGCCTAAATAGGGTATTTAATTCCATTCTGCTCCTATTTACCAAATTTTCGGTAGATAATGCCCAAACCGATATCGTATTAACGCCAAGCTCCTTTGCCCATATGCTAACATCAATAAACTTCTTTATGCCAAGATCATAGCTACTCATCAAACTAAACTTATTTTCCTTAGACCATCGTCTATTGCCATCAGGTATTATAGCAATATGTCTTGGTGGATTCCAATTTTGGGAGCTTTTCCTCATTAGATTAACCTCTTATAAATATTATCTGAAAATATATTTCGTTATATATAACAACACACTACAATCATATATTAATATAGCTTATTTTAATACATTTCGTTGCCTTCTGAAATATATTAATTAATGTATTTATATATTTATCTGTTATGGCTTAATACTACTTGGATATGTATGTATTTATAAAAGATTCGCTATGTAATTAAATTAAATGATTTCATGATCGAATATCTATTGTTTTTTGTTTGCATTTTAATATTTGCTATTGTAATTTATACAAGAAGGCGAGATAAACATCTAAAATTATATTTAACTGAGGTTATTTTATCATTTTTATTTGCGCTTATTGTTATATTTCTCTATTATAGTAAAATACACGGAACGTTCATATTACTAGGCATATCAATATTGGCACCCACATTATTTTACCAGTATACAAAAAATAACCTTATTTTTGGCGCAATTATTGCCATAATATACATATCATCGGGTTATTGGATTATTGATTACCATTACATTATAATCCCAATTGTTCAGATATTTGCAATTGGGCTTTTGATAAGCTCAATACCTATAATAACAAAAGAGGAATTAAAAGCAAGAGCAAATGCATCAATAGAAAGAAAACGAGATGTTATACAGATAATTATGGGTATAATAGTAATATCTACAGTATATCTTTTAGGATATAGAATTGGTACGTATTTTGTCTTAGGTTATATGTTATTTGGATATATGCTTAATAGTTATATGGGGGCGAGCAGTAATAATATATCTAAAAAATTGAAACGGTTTGAAAGAGAGGGAATATTATTTGGTAGGGGAGCATTATATTTAGGCATAGGCACTATAGCAGTACTTGGATTTATAGATTATCTGCCACTGGCGCTTTCGATGTTAATAGCGCTATTTATATCAGATGCTGTTGCAACAATAGTTGGTATAGGTAGAAAAACGAAATTACCATACAATAAGAACAAAAGCATATTAGGTTTTATTGGCTATTTTGGCTCATTTGCAATTGCTGCATATCTATTTATAGGAATTTATAGCATACCACTTGGCGCGGCGCTCGCATTAATAGAGAGCATAAGCATAATATTTGATGATAACATAACAATCGCCATCGCAGGTATTATTTTATACAAAATTATATCATTTATTTGAAACACTCCCACTTTTAAAGCATTAATTTTTAATGCTATGAATTATAGATTTTATAGTGGTAAGATTTTTATTATTGTCACCATACTCATCTATGGGCAATTCCATTACAAAACACTTAGATTTTATCTTATTCATTTTAAAAAAATTCGAAAACCCTTCTGCACCTATTTTTCCTAATCCTATGTGCCAATGTCTATCAAGTCCGCTATTACAATCAAACTTAGCATCATTTAAATGTATAAGTTTTATTTTTTCAAATCCAAAACCATTATCTATCTCAGACATAAATAAATTCATCCCATCATGCGTTCTTATGTCATATCCTGCAGCAAATGCATGACATGTATCTATGCAAACTCCGACCCTTTCACTATTAATATTTTCCAATATTTCAGCAATCTCATTTATTTTTGATCCCATGCTATTTTTATAACCTGACGAGTTTTCAAGTAGGATGGTTACATTATTATCAGTATTATCAAGCACATTTGGTATACTTTTTAATATACTATTTATCCCCGCTCTATAGCCGCTGCCTAAATGCGATCCTATATGCACAACTAAATAGGGTATTCCAAGCATCGAACAGTTATCAATATTACCCTTAAGCAGATCTATACTTTTTTTTAATATCTCTATTTTGGTGGAGCTTGGATTTGCCAAATATGGAGCATGCGCAAATATGTTTTTCTTAAAAGCATGAGCAATTTTCTTAAATTCTGATGCACTATTCTCGTCTATGGCTTTTACATTCCACGATCTTGGATTTGATACAAATATTTGAAAGGTGCTATAGCCCATTGATAACGCCTCTTTTGGGGCATTTGATATATTTCCAGCAATAGAGAGATGAAATCCAAATTTTATCCCATTAAAATCCAATTTATCCATTTGTACACCTAAAGAATGCCACTAATCTGATTACAATAGATTAGTTTAAAAAGGTTAATATAAAGTTATTCACTACATTAGGTGTTTGGTTGGGAAAACAAAAAGGATTCAGTTACTACGACATCGAGGAATTTTTGAGGGACGCTGGCGCAAAAAGGATAAATGAGGGCGCAGTAGTAAGCTTTGAGAGAGAACTAGAAGATACAGTAAAGAACTTAATAGATGAAGCTGGTATGTATGCAAACTATGCAGGCAGGCAGAAGAAAATAACGTATTCTGACGTTGACATGGCAAGAACCTACGGCACCAAAAAACGCTATTTCATAAAGAATAAAGTTAAGCCAAAACGTATGCCTAATATGTCAGGAAAACGAATACATAAGCAACTAGGAAGAAATATTTAATAGTTTATACATGCCCTAAACAATCCTATGCCTTTTTCAATCCCTTTTCTTTTTTTTGTTTGATATTTGATTTGTTTGTCTAAAGAGTTTTTTCAATTATGTAATATGGTTATAGAAGATGCGCAAATTTCATGCCAAATCCTATAATTATAAATAGAAGATCTATGGCCCAAATAAATGTAGTTATTTGATATTCTTTGCCTTTAAATAAGTTCATCCCAAGATGCGTAAAGCTGTATATCTTTTTACCATAAGGCGCCTTAAATGTGCCATCCTTTTCTAATATGCCCAAATCGCTTACATCAAAGCGTTTTTTAGCGTGTAGTATAAATTCTATTATCCAAGGTATAAATATTATAACACCAAACGATTCCATATTTCCAATTATCATTGTGGTTATTAATGCTGCCCCTGCAAAATAAGTAAAACTATCACCAGGAAGCATAATTGCAGGATATTTATTGAATAAAAGGGCAGCAACAAAAACTGCAACCAATATTGCAGAAACAAGAGCACCAAAGTACGTTCCAAAATATATGCTGTATATAAACATTGCAATAGCTAACATTGTAGCAGAGCCTGATGCAATACCATTAAAGCCCTCAAGAAGGTTAAATGCATTCGCCCCAAATGCAAGCGCAAGCGGCACAATTATTAATGGATAGAATATTCCAAATGCCACAGGTCCAAAAAATGGGAGATTAATTGTTGAGGTACCAGCATTTATCGCAATTAATGGTATTGCACCAATTAAAGTGAGCAGAGGCTTTTGCCATTGTTTGAGTCCTTTTCTTGTATCTACCATTCCAGTAGTCTTTACTGGCGCCCTTTTTACATTTATATCATCTATAAACCCCACAAACGAAACGATAGATACTGCTAAAATTGTGGCAAATAGATATTCCAATGACGTTACCGGTATATATAAATTAAAACTTGCGCCAAATATATAGGACATAAGACCTATCCCAAATCCGACAACAACAGGTATTCCAAGACTTGTAGGAAGCGTTGGCTTATTTGGCTTATTTCTATCGGTAGCTACTATGCCAGACTCTGAAAAATAGTTTATTACAAATTTTATACCTATTATTGTTGAAATAAAAGCAATCAACGCAGGTATAAATATTGTTAGAAATGAATGATACATTAGTATACCTCAACACATATCAATATATATTAATAAAGATGAATTAATTACATTAATAAAGATTACTAATAATGCCCCAGTAGTATAACTTGGATAGAACGCGGGCTTGCGGAGCCTGTGATCCGGGTTCAAATCCCGGCTGGGGCGTTTTTATTAAATAACAATAATAATTGTTACAAAAATAAAACACATAAATAAAATATTATCTTCTATTAATTGTGGATATTACCATATCAGTTTGATTGAATGGAACCACATTTCCGTTTCTAGTGATTAATACATTATCCCATTCATGCATTTCCATAATTTCCACAAGATGCTTTTTATCTTTCGTGCTCTTTGCTTTTTCTAATGAAAGTATAATACCATCAACATATATCCATCCTGAATAATTTTTTTGTTGCGATATTATACGCCTTCCGTTAGAAAATGTCTCTTCCAGATTAAAGAATCTAAAACCTACAGATTCTTTTGGCATGCTATTTATCACTGCATACACATTTCTTGAATCCACATTGCTTATTCTCTTTCTGCCATGCTTAAGCTCTGAATATTGAAATTCTACATAATTATAAACATATTTTCTTGCTATTGTTTTTTCAAGCACATTATACACCATAATTACACATTTTATTATCTTCCCAAAAGTATTTCAAGCAATTTTGACATTGTTTTTTTATCGGTAAAAATATCGTCCATAAACACATCTTCAATACCTTCTGATTTTAATATTCCAGATTTGTAAAGAGATGTGTGAATAAATTTCGCTTCTATAATTCTTGTTTTTCTAAAACTTGCAAAAGAGCAATCTGCCCTTCTGAATATTATATTTTGAAATGTTGAAAAATCAAAATTTGAACTGCTAAAATTTGTCCTAAAAAATGTGACATTTTTCAAAAATGAATTATAAAATGAGCTTCTAGACATATCACAGTTCTCAAACTCTGAATTTTCTATTTTAGTATTTGACAAATTACAATTATCAAAACGCGCATTAGATAGTTTTACACCAATAAAATTTATATTGCGTAATTTACAGCCCGATAAGTTTATAGGTATAGAATCGCGTTCCCCTATTCTTATCAATTCTCTTACATTATCCTCAGTTATATGTCTTCTTGAAAGTGTTAAGTACTTAGTATGTACCCCCTCAAGATAAATTGATTTAAATTTATTATTAGTCATTTAATTAACCTTTTATTTTTATATTTATACTTATTAAATTTTAGTTTCTTAAAAATTTTTCAATAAAACGCTTCTCAGGAGCAAGGCACGTTAAAAGATACTTTTGATATCTTATAATATTTAGATATTGCATCTTAACCAACTTGCCATCTTCATCATCAGATATTTGATCTGCATAATTTTTATAAAATGCAATTAAACTATCGCAGTTGGTCTTTAATTTTAATAATATATCGTCATAGCTTAAATGAGCAAGGCCGTTTTGTATATAATCTGTAAGTATTTCTCGCCTTATTTCCAACTTATGGTCTACTTGATCATTTAATGCCCTTAAAACTCGTTCATTTATTTTAAGAAATTCACTATATATTTCCAATATGAATTTCCTTTTATTTTGTTCTATGTATATATTACTAAATGCTTTCCCCCAAGGATATTTTTTTGCCAACTCAGGAAGCGTTTCCTTCTCAAGCCCATGCAAAGGTATTTCACTAAGTATTTTAATTGTTGACATATAGCCAAATAGTCTATCACTCATTTTAGGATTCTGTGCGTTTAAAAAGAGAGGTACAAGGCGCTTTGACAGATCTAATTCAGATACATTCATTAATTTCCTATTAGTCTCGAAAAGCAATGAATCCATATACCTAAGAATTGGATCATTAGACCTATCTCTTTTATTTTCAAAATAATCAATACTATTTAATTTGTCTGATTGATCATTTTTCGTTTCATTTGAAGAGTTATCATTAAAATTAATTTCCGCTCCGAATATGGTGTTTTTCATCTCTAATACAACATTCCATTCAGTTAATAGATCATATATACTTGTAATTAACCCTAATACTCGTTGCGCTGTTGCTTCATACACTATTTCAACATTTGATTCTTTGAGTACATCATTTACCAATAATGCAACACGTTTTGGTGACTCCTCTATATCTAAAGCCTTACTTATAGCGCTCCATGCCTCTTGAGTGCCAACATATTTACTTGCCTTAAGATCTGCTATCTCAGAATATAACATTTTAATTCTGCCATTAGGCGATTTAGATTCATTCGTATAAACCACAAAATGCATCTGTTTAATCAGATATAAATAGCTTTTTACATAGAAATTTGCTTAAAGAACAATAACACATTATAAGCCCCAAAAGGGAATTGAACCCTCGGCCTTCTGCTTTATGGTTTTTGATTAAACGTATTACCAAAAAGATTACCATGCAGACGCTCTACCACTGAGCTACTGGGGCATACTTGAATTATTATGCGCGAAAATTATATATGGGTTTTTGATTATATGCATGACGAAGTCCATTATAAGATTTAAATATGTGTGTTTTGAATAGATAAGAGTGATAATATGGCAGACGAGCTTGACCCATTTATATTGTCTCAGAAACAATTGGATAATGCAGCAGAGTTAATGGACCTTGATCCTATTGCACACACAATGCTAAGAGAACCAATGCAGACCGTTACTGCCAATTTCCCTGTAGAGATGCGCGATGGCAATAAGAAGATATTCACAGGCTTTAGAGTCTTATATAATGATGCCAGAGGTCCTGGCAAGGGTGGCATACGCTTTCACCCAAAAGAGAATCTTGATACGGTAAAAGCCCTATCCGCTTGGATGACCTGGAAGTGCTCGCTTGCAAATATACAATTTGGGGGTGCAAAGGGGGGCGTTATAGTTGATACTAAACAGTTGAACCAAAAAGAGCTTGAAAACCTATCGCGCGCATATATTAGAACATTTGCAAAATTTATTGGTCCTAAAACGGATGTTCCTGCACCAGATGTATACACAAACCCGCAGATAATGGGCTGGATGATGGATGAATACAGCAAAATTAAAATGGATAATGAATTTGCGGTAATAACAGGCAAGCCACTTGAGGTATGGGGATCAGAGGGTAGATTTGATTCTACGGCGCTTGGTGGAATGTATGTGCTCAGAGAGGCTGCAAAATTAAAGAATATGAATCTTCTTGGCTCAAAAATAGCAATACAAGGCTTTGGAAATGCCGGCAATTTTGCTTTTGATCTTGTTACCAAACTCTTTGGTGCCACAGTCGTTGCAATAAGCGATTCTGAGGGTGGAGTATACTCAGAAAATGGATTAGACTATGAAAAACTAAAAAAAGCGAAGGCAGATACAGGCTCAATTGATGGATATAAAGGAGCTAAAAAGATAACTAATGATGAGTTATTAAAGCTTGATGTTGACGTATTAATACCAGCGGCCATTGAAAACCAAGTGACAAAAAAGAATGCAGATAAAATTGAGGCTAAAATACTCTTAGAATTGGCAAATGGACCTGTAACACCAGATGCTGATGATATATTATTTAACAATGGCGTTTTGGACATGCCAGACTTCCTTGTCAATTCTGGTGGTGTTATAGTCTCATACTTTGAATGGGTGCAAAATATTGAAAGCTATTATTGGAGCAAGGAAGAGGTATATAAAAAGCTAGATACCATAATAACAAAATCATTCAAAGATGTTATAGAAAAGCAAAAAGAGTATGCCGCAAAGGGCAAAAAAGTAGATGCCAGAATGGCTGCATATTCGATTGCCGTAAGTAGAGTCGCAAATGCGATGAAGGCACGCGGATGGTACTAAACAGTATTTGGTGATGTTATTAAACAAAACCGGTATAGATCATTTGCAAATGAGTTATTTAAAAAAATTGATGAAAATAAAACTGTAGATAAACAAATTTTAAAGAATTATATAGGCATTTACACTGCAATAACTGGGGGTATTAATAGCGCAAAAAAATTATTTATTGAATATGTAGGTAACTCAAATGAAAGCTCTGCTGGGTTATGTTATGATTCCAATGGAAATGGGCTTACTGGATTAAGTGCATTATTTGGTATCTTCTCTTACGTTGTTGGAAAAAAAGATGATGCTGCACAAATATATTCTATCATATCAAAAAATACGCCAAAGGGCCATTTTGGTCTTTATGGCGTAATAGTAAATAATAGTGATAAGACTAAAGATTTGCAAATT
>JAJZJI010000028.1 GCA_021828345.1 Microcaldota archaeon | reverse complement strand
TTTACTGGGCACCGCTCAATGAGTTTTCCATTAATATAAAATGTATTCAATCCTGATATAGCGTTATATGTAAGTGCAGCAAAATATAAACTATTAAATGTATCATACCATGTTGTTGTCCCAAATCCTGGCAAATGCGCACTTATTGCAGCATTGCTATCCACACTTAGTAATGCTTCATTAACATCACTAGATGGACTATATAATCCAAATACTGGACCGCCTAAACCTGTACTATCAAACCATGCTGTTATAGTCAAATTAGTATTAGAATCAATCCAATTGCCTATATATGCATTCATATAATTATCTGCGCTCGCATTCAAATATGCAACTTTTCCGCTTGATAACTTTCCATTATTTAAATAAAGTGCGCTATTTGTGCAGTTGTTAGCATTGTTGCATCCAAATCCATAAACGCTGCTAGCATTCATCATGTTATTGATACCAAATTCTGTGGAATCTACAGAATAATTTGTTATATTATTAAATTTGACATTATTTGATATGCTCTTTGGTTGAAGCGTTCTAGTTGCTTTAGTTCCATTGTAATAATTTATATTACCATTGAGCGGTGCCCAGTAAATTAGAGAATTCTGGCTTACTGGTAATCCTGCAATTCCATTTCTATATATCTCATTAATGAGCGTGTTGTTTAGCGTTGTGTTGTATAATTGTATATTTGATATGCTGCTATTTGCTATTGCATTTGTGCTTCCTGGATCCATTCCATATGCAAAGGCAAGGTCTGTGCTATTTGATGCGACCATTATCGTATTTGTTAATATATTGCATGTATTCATTAATTTTCCATTAAGGTAAAGATTTATTTTGCTATAATCAAATACCTTAACTATTGCGTTATACCATGTGTTGCTCTGTATAGTTCCATTTTCTGTAATGCAATTTTGCTGTTGGTATGTTGCATTTGCAGAGTAATTTTCACTCCACATAAAGTTTTCTCCACCTGTTATAAGCGTCAAATTTCCTCCAGCCCATGCGCTTCCAAAGTCAAAACCTGTTTTATTATATATATCAAAAATAGGGCTTCTAAAATTATCATTATAAACGGAGCCGGATGAAGCTTTGCTTGATATACTTTTAAGATCAAACCACATGCTAAGCGTATAATTGAATCCTAATCGCGATAATATGGTATTCATTCCATACGTTCCATTCTGGTTTATTATATTTGAAGGCAGAGTAGATGGAGAGGTTATTGTTGCGACTTTTATATTTGGCGTATAAAAATAAAATGAACCGCTAGGGGAATTAATCTGCGATTCTTCAGCTCTATTAATATATGAAGGTCGATATATTGAAGAATATAAATAGCTCGCATTTAGCACGCCTAATATTGGCGATATATCTAAAAGCGATGTTGCAGGTCCATCTAATAATGCATATGTCCCATTTCTTATTGGTATGGTAGTTAAATTGTTAACACTAATATTGAGTTGTAAATAAGGTTTATATGGTGGTGAGTTATTTAACATATTAGTTACTAAACCGCCAAATCCACAAGCGGTACTATTTATTGAAATTGCATTATACGCTACAAGAATATAATTATTATTTTCAAAAGATCTAGAGAATGTGCTACACCCACTTGTCGGAGCAAGTTTTCCAGGATAATAGTATATTTTTCCATATTCAAACATGAATGGCGAAGTGCTCCCATTGTTTATGACATTAGATTCGGTTATTGGCACTGCGCGTGTTATATTTGCTGGAATAATACTCAAATGTTTGCCATGTTCAGATGCAAATAAATCACTAATATAAGATAGAGGTGCTTGGGCGGATACATGTATCGGATATGTTGTACTTCCAGATGCTGAAGTGATATTGGCAAATGCAACATAAGCTGCATTTATATAAAATGGATTAGTCTGATATATAGAAAGGCTCGCATTTGTTATGTTGATAAATATCTGTTCGGAAGATGAGCTTTTTTTAATGCTGTTTATGTAGCTGTTAATAGTATAGCTGCTCATATAATCTATTACATTTCCTTCAAATGTGCCATTTTCCATTAATATTTTTATTGTAAGTGGCGTATTATTTATAAATGTGCCATTATACAAAGACGAATTTATCTCATAATTATTTATTGCAATTATTGCATGGCTTAAGGATTCTGAAAGAAATTGTCCCATACTTGTGTTAAGATTTAGCGTTGCACTTCCTGAATTAAGCGCTACTGATGTATCACCAGCAAGCGAATAATAATTAGAGCTTACTAAAACATATGTTATGAGTTCGCCCAACATGAGTATGAATATAACTAGGGTTAAAAGCGTAAGCAGAAAGCCCTTTTTAGATTTTTTATTGAATAAACTCATTTCCACACCACAATACTTACATTATCTATTGATATATAATTTCCATTGCGTAATTCCATTGATGTAGCACCTCTGCTTACAAGATATGAATTTGTAAGAGCTATTGGGACAAATGATGTATTTTGATAAATAATATTTGTTGGTATGCCAAGATTATAATTATTGGTGTAATCATTCGTATTACCATCAAGCGGCCACCATCCTTCTATTTTTTTTGTAGATATGGGTATGCCGCCAATTCCAAAACTATAAGCATCAGCAATCTGCGCGGCACTTAATGTACTGTTAAATATCTGTACATTGGAAATATATCCATCAAATGCGTATTTTGTGCATGTTAAACAGTCACCTATTGTTTCAAATGATGATGCTCCTGGAACTCCATTACTAAGATATGTGCTATTTAATTTTCCATTCACATATAAATCTATAGAATTTTGATTATAAGTTGTAACAACATTATACCATTTATCTGGCGTTACAGATAAGCCCGAGCATACATGCACATTGTTATACGCTCCGACGAAGAAATATCCCTTTATTGATATTTTATTTGAGCATATACTATTTCCATAAAATATCTCAAGCAAATGGTTTGAGCCCGCAGGATTACCCGTCTCTATTGTCTCATTTTTTAAACTAGTTGTCATAATCCATGCTGATATTGTAAAGTTTTGTAGATTCATAGGACCCGTTATATTCATGTAACTGCTCGTACCATTGAAATTTGCTATATTAAGGGCGGGGGCATATTTGTTATTTATAAACAATCCGTAGTCGCTAATATTTGCTCCAGAATACATTATCTCTGATGCATAAGCGCCATACCCATTCAAATATAAATTTGCCAATGTCTGAAGAATTGGCGCGCTACTTGACTGATTAAAATTTCCAAAAGGCACTTTATTTATATTTGAAAATGTGACATTGCCATAAGTTAAATCTTGATTACTTCCGCTATAATCATTTGCATTGCCATCAAGCGGCCACCATCCTAAAAGATTCTGTTTTCCAATAGGCAATCCAAATAAACCCTCACTATATAAGTAATGTACATAGGTAGGGTTTAATGGTGTATTATATATCTGTACATTCATTATGCTGCCGTAAAAATTCTGATTTGCATAACAATTACTACCTATTGAAAATGCTGCTATACATGGACTTGGGCCCATGGTTAAAGGACCTGAGAAGCTTGCAGTTGATATAAGTGTTGAATTATCATATATGTTTAAAGTGCCACTTGCCTTTGAATATGTGAGAACGATATTGCTCCATTTATTCATAGGTATATAATGATTTGTATCAATCCAGCTAAGTCCTATGGTGTTAAATGAATAATATAATTGGCCATTTGGAAAACGAGCTAGTTGATAACTATTGGCACTTGATAATATCATTCCACCACTGCCATTTAACGCGCTTGCAATATTTCCAGCGCCACTACCACTTCCAATACCTGTGGGATATACCCACACAGATATGGTTATAGCATTTACATTTGTGCTAGGTATATTTTTATTATAACGTATATATGAAGAGGATGTTAGTATTGGCATTTCTATATTAGGGTTATAACTTATATATGGATTTGAGTATATACCAGATATACTTCCATTACCTATAGCACTTCCAGTGCTTAACGCAAGCATACTATTTAGTATGCTGCTTGCCTTGTCATTTTGGCTATTGGATGCGACGGGTGTTACAAAGCTTACGTATAAGAGTGTAGATACTGCAAGGCTTGCTATGACTAACGAAAATATCGCATCAAGTGTAAAAAGGAATCCCTTATAATTATCTTTCATTATGCAACACCAAATGCCGTTCCAGTCCAAAGTACTATCTCAACAGTAACGGGTACGCCGTTTATGGAAGATGCTTTTCTTATAACATATATTGTATATCCATTATTTGTTATAGGATTGCTACCTATTGTTATATTCATATTGTTATTGTAAATTTTTATATAATAATCATATCCTATACCGAGCGTCTGTTTTGTGGCCTGATAATTAGTATTAGACATTGCTATAAGCGTATATATTTTTTTCATAGATAAACCCTTTTCAGATCCAAGACCCACGCTTATATTATTCCATGTGCTTGAATTTGTTGTATTTATTGTACCATCCCAATATGACGGTGATCCTGGTGATAACAAGGTATATGCAAGGGTTTGCGTCTGTATCTGCATTATTGTTGAACTTCCTCCATATGATAATGATAATTGATTTGTTATATCAAACCATACAAAGGATATAACTGTAAGCGTGACTGTAAAAACTACAACTGCAAATATAATGTCAAAACTCCAAAATTGTAGTTTCATATTTTTCATAAAATCATGTAGGTACATTTATATACTGTATCTGTGGCAATCCACTATGATATATTGAAATTGCATCGCTTTGATTTAATGTTTTATTTAATATTTCTAAATCCGCAATACTCTCATTGCCTAAATAATATGTGGATGCCGCGGGCATTATACCAATGTCAGTTTTGAGTGAGGATGTAAGCGTTGATGTGGGTACTGCATCTCCACTACTGCATTTTGTATAATTAATGCCATTTACATAGATGGTAATGTTTGAATATTTATAAACGGAAACAATTGCATCATACCAAACTCCTGGATATATTATATCTGATGGCGTGGAGCATACAGTGCTGCCACTACCAAGTGGCATATCATATATCCATGAGAGCGCATGTGTTTTACCACCAGCAAACATTGAACCAAAATTAAAATTCTGGTTTATCCCAATACCACTATTAGAACTTCCATCATATATACTCATTACTGGATTCATAAGTGTGCAGCATGGGTTATTTGTAAGTGGTGTATTTCCATTTTCAGATCTTATCATAAACCATATATTTACCGAATAATTATATCCAAGGCTTGTTATGGGTGTATTCATTGCATATACAGGATTATTAGAGATATTGAGTGCCGGTATATGCGCGCCATTTCCATAAAACATCCTATTTGCAAATACTACCTGATTATTTATCATAGATATACTTCCGCTATAATCATTTGCATTGCCATCAAGCGGCCACCATCCTAAAAGTCCAAGTCCAGATAAGGGATTTCCATACGGCCCCCTACTATATAACGTATCTATCTGATACTTACTAAGTGTGCCATTATATGCCTGCACATTAGATATGCTTCCGTTGAATGGATGCATTCCCGAATATCCTCCTCCTATATCTATTTTATTTAATATCGTATCTACCGTCCCATTCCCATTCACTTGACCTGCATACGCACCATTTACATAAAGGCCTAATGTATTGTTAACTCCATTCCAAATTCCAGTTATAAAATATTCTTTATAGCGTTTTATTGGCGTTGCATTAACTTGATTAAGTATTGTATTTGCATTATTGGTCCAGCGCATTACAGCATTGCCCGTTTTTGCATCTACTCCAATATCCATAACCTCACTGGTCAATGGTGTTCCATTTATCTGCAGTATGTTTTGCCATTCATTTCCAATAACACCACTCTCATTTATCCATGCAGATAACGTAACGCATTTTGAATAAATGGCGCTTAAATTTCCATTAATATAACTGTTAACACCGTTAAATGTTCCAACCTCACTATTCGTTGCGTTGCTTAAATTGCTTGAAAAATTATAATTATTAAAAATCCCATTATTGTAATGGCCCGAAAGATCATATGTAATATTGTTTTCGGTAGGTGTAATCGGTGCCCATATTATAACATTATTATTTAGGTTTCTATTTTGGCTTAATAGAAATTCAGAAATGTTGCTTGATCCATACCCTAATGGTGTGTTGATAAATGCGTAAGAATTTCCATTGACCGTTGTAATATTTGAAACGCTTTTGCCATATCCACTTAAATTTCCATTATTTGAGATATACCCAATTATTGTGTTGCTTGCATTGCCACCATTATACAAATTTACATGTGTAGTTAATTCAGTAATATGTGTATACGTAATATTGTAAGGTATTCCGGAATTGCCATAAACTGAATAATCATTTGCATTGCCATCAAGCGGCCACCATCCAACAAGCGCATTTGATTGTATTGGAGACCCGAATATTCCATTATTGTAAAGTGTGATTATTTGATTTTGTGTTAAACTTGCATTATATATTTGGACATTTGCAATATCAACATTTGAATAATGGCTGTTTTGTTCGCCTGCACCTAGTATGAGGTCTCCAGTACCTGCTGTTGCGGGACCTGCACCACTATTAAATGAAGCAGTATATTGAATCCCATTTAAATAATAATAAGCGTTTGATAATGCATAATTATACGTGAAACAGGCAAAGTACCATTTATTGATCGTTGGATAAACCCCTGTACCATATGCCGCTATGTTTGTGCCTGCAGAATTCCATAGTGTAAATCCCTGTGTGCTGTATTGGTCAAAAGTGTACTCCCAAGCATTTCCATTGCTTGGTATACTTTCACCTTTTATCATTGGTCCATAATATAAATAAAGTGAATTTACTTTATACCACATACAAAAAGTCATTTTACCATTTATGCCTGCATCTGGACTTAATGTATTACTGTTTCCAAGATTAATATAACTAGTTCCTCCATTAATTTGGCTATTGTATCCATTAAATACTGCTATATTTGTACCTCCTATGTTATTCGTAAAACTATATATTGGTACATTTGTATTTTGCGGGACTTTTTTGTTAATATAGATGGTTCCATAATAATTTGATAATGTCATTACTCCAGAGTATAGTGGAATTTTGTAAATTTTTATAGCGTTTGTACTAATGGGTAAAAGTGTGCCATTTATTATAATACCACGCGCGTTTGCAAAGGCTTGTGTGCTGAGCGCCTCTCCATTTGACGTCGCATTGATTAGAACTGTTCCAGTTGAAGTTATATATAAATTATAAGGATTATTATTTGCAACTCCGGCAAGTGGTATTGTTACGCTATAGCCATTTCCTGCGGCAAGTGCTTGGTCTATTCTACTTGCAACATTCTGTGCTATTAATTGTAAATATGATGCCTGCTGCTCGTTTATCGTGAGTGCGCGTTGCGATGCTATCAAACCAAAAATAATGACAAATACCGTTAATACCATTACATATACTATGAGGAATTCAAGTGATATCTGCCCATGCATATTTTTACTTTTATTTTTAAGCATTACATCTGTATCTCAAATCAAAAAGAAAGAATAAATAGCTGAGTGTATTAGAATCAATTTAACCTTTTGTATATTTTAGGATTGGTATGGTTTTTATGTATATAAATGCAACTATAACTGCAAATGCAAAGAAGGTATCAGTAACTTTTTTAGGGGGAAATAATTATAAGATACGGGTTGATGCCCCTGCAGTAAATGGCAAGGCAAATATACGTCTTATAGAAATACTCTCAGAATATTTTGATGTTAAGTCCTCTAAGATATCCATAATAAAAGGTAGCAAAAGCAGAGAAAAATATATTTATATAGAGCGCCTTTGATGGAAATACGAATTTTTAAATATAACAATTTTTATACTTTCTTTTGTTATGCTATATTGTGTTATAATGGTTGATTTTGTAAATGTTAGGATTTCTGGCGCCAATGGTGATGGGATCGAATCTGCCGCTATGCTTCTTGCAAAGGCTATAGGCAAAAACAAATTTCATCTATTCGGATTTAGAAGCTACCAGTCTGTCATACGTGGTGGCAATGTCTGGTTTCAGATATCAATAAGCAACAAAAAACCGCTTTCAATAGGAAATGATGTGGATATACTTGTGGCTCTTGATATAGATGCTATAAAAAATAATATAGGTGCTTTGAATGAAAAAGGCATAATATTATACGATGAAAAAATACCAAATGTTACAGAACAATTAAAGGGAAGTAATTTAACGGCGCTTCCTCTTCCAATGCTCGATGTTGCGGTTAAGGTCGGTGGAACGAGCATCTATAGAAATACGTTTGTGATCGGTATAATAGGGAAGATGCTCGGGTTATCAAAAGAATCTATAGAATCTACAATAACTGAGGTATTTAAAAGAAAACCTGAGGTTGTAAAAACAAATATCGATGTTGCAATGGCCGCATATGATACTATTATAAATTCTGATGTATCACGATTTAAAATTATTGCTACAGGCGAGCGCGGTGATAAATATTTATTATCAGGAAATGACGCAGTTGCACTTGGCGCAGTTGCTGCTGGATGTAAATTTTATGCTGCATACCCAATGACTCCAGCTAGTAGCATAATGGATTGGTTTGCATCACATGAAGATCATGGTATATTATATAAGCAGCCAGAAGACGAGATAACAGCTATAAATATGACAATTGGCGCTGCAAGTGCTGGCGTTCGTGCAATGTGTGGTACAAGCGGCGGAGGATTTTCTCTTATGGTTGAAGCATTAGGCCTTGCAGGAATGCTTGAAGTACCAATCGTTGTTATAGAGTCGCAGCGTGGAGGGCCAAGTACTGGGCTTCCAACAAAAACAGAGCAGGGCGATCTTCTATTTGTATCACATGCATCGCAAGGGGAATTTCCACGTGTTATAATAGCTCCACGAAATGTTGAGGAATGTTTTTATGAAATGGCAAATGCTTTTAATATTGCCGAAAGATATCAATGCCCTGTGATTGTGCTTTTAGATCTATTTCTTTCAGAGCATGTGGAGACTGTCGATATTGATCCATCGCGCATTGTTATAGATAGGGGGTTAATCGTGACGGAGAATAAGGATGGCAAGCGATTTAAACGATATATGATTACAAAAAACGGTATATCACCAAGAGCGCTTCCTGGAACTGGTGGTTTAGCGTTTGTGGCACCAAGTGATGAGCATGACGAATATGGTGATTTAGTAAGTGACACGCGGGCTGGAACTCCAGAAGGTAAATCGATTCGTATTCAGATGCATGAGAAAAGAATGAGAAAGATAGACACAATGTTTGAAGAAAATAACATACCACTCCCTGAGGTTATAAATGAGAACGCAAAAACATTTTTTGTGACTTTCGGATCCTCTACTAATAGCTGCATAGAGGCTATGAATATTCTAAAAGAGGCAGGAGTGGATGTGGGTGTTATATCCTTCTCGTATATGCTACCATTTAACGTTGATAAAATCAAGCAACTGCTCGAAAATAAAAATCTTATAGATGTGGAATGCAATTATACTGCTCAGTTATCAAAATTAATAGCGATGTATACGGGCATATTGATAAAAGATAAGATACTAAGCTATGATGGTGAAGCATTGTCTAGTAGGGATGTTGCCGAACGTGCAAAAGTAATATTAAAAAAAGGCGTTTGATATGTATACACAACAATCATATAAATCTGATGCGAAACCGATATTCTGCCCCGGGTGTGGGGATTATGGTGTGGATGCGGCGATGTTAAAGGCGCTTACTGAACTGCAGTTAAATCCTGATAACACAGTAATTGTTTCTGGAATAGGCTGCTCTTCAAGCATGCCTCATGATTTTAGAACCTATGGTATTCACGGATTGCACGGTAGATCATTGCCAATAGCTGAGGGTTTAAAGCTTGCAAACAGTTCACTTAATGTTATAGTTACTGGGGGTGATGGCGATGGATATGGGATAGGATTGCAGCATTTTATCCATACCGCAAGAAGAAATATAAACCTAACATATATCATTATGGACAATGAAATTTATGGTTTAACAACAGGGCAGGCATCCCCCACAAGTAGCATAGGGCACAAAACAAAATCAACGCCAAATGGCGTAATAGAGCGTCCTATAAATCCTATAACTACTGCAATAACTGCAGGTGCGACATTTGTGGCAAGAGGGTTTTCTGGAGATCCAAACTTTTTAGCTGAGTTAATTAAGGCAGGAATTGAGCATAAAGGTTTTTCTATAATAGATGTGGAAAGTCCATGTGTTACATTCAATAAGGTAAATACGTATGATTGGGCAAGAAAGATTGTATACAAATTGGATAATACGTATAATCCTTGGGATATTAGGGCCGCAATGGATAAAGCTTTAGAATATGAATTAGATTCTAGTAAATTTGCAACAGGAATAATTTATAATGTGAATAGACCAACGTATGAGGAGCAGGATATGGCACTTAAAACGGGCAAAAATGCGCCTCTTACAACACATATGCCTCTAGATCCAAATGAAATGTTAGAGTTATTGTCAGAGCACTCGGTATAGGTATCCATCAGGTTAATTTTATTAGCTTTATGTATTTGTTCTTAGAAATGAGCGCAGTGTTTTATATCTTATGACTGCATCCTCTTCATTATCTCTCCCGATATATACGCTGGTTATGCCTGCTATCATAGCACCAATGACATTCGTTATACTATCATCAAGAAATAAGGTTTTGCTAGCTTCGTGGCCTAATATTTTTAACGCCTTCATATACGCCTTCGTTTCAGGTTTTAATAATGGATTTAATTGCTCACTTCCTATTACAATTTCAATAATACTACTTAATTTTAATGACGGTAATATTTCAGTTACAACATCTTCTGAATTATTGGTTAATATTGCAATATCTAGTCCGCAACGTTTTATTTTTTCAAGTGCACAACTAATATATTCATTGTAATTGCCATTTGGTCTGTATTTATACCTATTATACTCCCCAAAAACACACTCCTTCACATATTCTGGATCTATCTCAGGATACTCAATAAAAAAAAGCTGCGATATTGTAACGCAATTATTTTTAATCATCTGCTCATTAAGCAACATTCGTGCTGCATTTAGTGGAATTTTTTTATGCTCCGCTATTATACTTGCGGATCTATTCATAAATCCTTTAAGCTCATTTCTGTTCGGACCGGGAACTATAACCCCATCAAAGTCCAATAAAAGCAGTTTTTTATCATCGATTAATTTTTTATTATTTTTTAACATTGCAACCAACAACTCCTAATATATCCTCCTTAATCTGCCTTCTTATATAATCATGCAAGTGCTCCACGAATTCACTATAATAGAGCTTTTTTATAGTATGTTCATTCGGCAATACTATATTCAAAAGATTTGACAATCCTAAACTATATTTTGCCATATTCTTAATATCCTCAAAATCTCTTAAGAAAAGCCTATAATACTGTTTTGAAAAATCATTAATTATCTTGGCATCAGCTATACTATCAAATGTGAGTGAATACTCCTTATTTTCGCAAATCGCCATGCTACCAGAAATATTGTAATAACAATCACAAAAATCCATAACATTATAACCAAAATTAGACAAAAATTTTGTATTTATATCAGATGTAAATATAAAGAAATGACCTCTGTTTTTATGCGCTGCAATGCGTTTCTCAAGGTCATCTTTTATTCTATCTAAATGTGCATTATAAATTCTAAAATGCATTTTTAAAGAGTGAAACTCTATTGCAACTAATTTATCATTTACCATCATGTTTGTAAAGAAGTCTGGTGTTATGCTTTTTCTATTATCATATCTTTCTGGAAATATCCTTATCTGCTCCCAGCAGCCTATCATACCATTGTTTACTATCGTTGCGGCTGTAGCCAACTCTGGCAATGATATTTTATTTTTATTCTGCTCACGTTTTCTCTTTAATGTGCTAATTGTATCTATATCATAGAAAATGTTTTGATTAACTGTGTTAATTACCTCATTTAGCATACGCGCCTCTCCAATGTCCATTACTACGTTATATATGGATTTTCTTATTAAGCGTGAATAAACCCTACTAACCTCTACATTGCGATTAAACATAAGCCCATTATGTTCTATATAATATAAATAGTTTACATCCTTTTGGCGTTGTCCAATAATTCCACTATTTCCTAGGGGTTTTTAGAAACCCCCAGGTCATATCGATTTGAGACGATCGATATGAACAACCTAAGGAATTGGAAAGATATAAACCAGCGGTTAGTAGACCGT
>JAJZJI010000027.1 GCA_021828345.1 Microcaldota archaeon | reverse complement strand
GGCATAAACATTTACGTATCGGGCCCGGCGGGATTTGAACCCGCGGCCATCAGATTAGAAGTCTGCCGCTCTGTCCAAGCTGAGCTACGGGCCCATATGTAAATTTCTGTAATATGCTAATATCTATGCAAATAAAATACAATACACTATCTTATCTGCTTATATCCTTTTAATTTGTTGCTAATATTAAAAAAAGCTTTGGTATTGTTCATTATCGCAATAGCCGCTTCGTTATAATCAATTTTTTTGGTATTTGCTATCATGCCTAGTGATATTGATACATCCATTGGACTCTTTCCGACTACTGGGGAATCCGTTTCGGTCATTATATTGCTAAGGGGCATAGTATTTATAGCGCGCTTTCTCTTTGAGGTCTCAACGGGTGGAACGGATATAAAAAAGTTATTGTCCGCAAGCACCTTTGCTTGGTTCTCATCCCCCTCGAAAAAATGCATGTGCACGCGCTTTACATTTTTGCTTAATAGAACATTGATAACATCATCAAAGGCTCCACGCGAATGAATTGATACTGGAAGATCTAACTCCAATGCTAAATCTATCATTCTATTAAATACATACAGCTGCCTATTTTTTTGATCATTATTTAGCGCTATTTTATTGTCCAGCCCAACTTCGCCTATGCCTACAATTCTGCCTTTATTTTCACGTATCAATTTAATATTAAATTCTAATTCATCATCCCCCATTATTATTGCATTTTCGGGATCAACTCCCATTGTCGCAAAAATATTGATATTATCGCTTAATTCAACAGCCTTCATATTCGATGGCGTATCTATTCCATTGCCTATTATTATTTTAACGCCTCTAGATATCGATTGTTTTATTATATTAAAATTCTCGAATATATCCAAATGGCAGTGTGCATCCGCAAGTTCCACTATGCTGCTATTTTGCTGCTGCATTACTGTATTTGATTGAAGCTGCATTAATATCACCAAAAGTATCTGGTAGCTTTATATTAATTAAGATATATATTCTATAAGTAAATATTAAAAATATTTACACAATGGTATTTTATGAACCAAAATAGCGGCAGTGTTGCAAAGGAACTCTATAAACAGCGTATTTACAATTATATATTTATACTTGCGATAGCCCTACTTGCAATCTCAGTTATATATCTATTATATCAAAATACATATCTCCAGGAGAGTATAGCGGGTATTGCACATGCAAATACAATTATATTAGCAAATACTGCTGCATCTAATTCTAATGCAACAATAAATAATGTAGGGCATAGGCTTACCAATATAGATATGCCACTTAATACGAGCGAGCTAAATGTAATAAATTATGCGCCAAATAGCTATTTTGAGATTGCGGGTAATATGCTACTAAATAATTCAATAAATTCATCCGTATTTATAACCTCAATAAATAGTTCAGATAAATATAATGCGATAATGATAAATGGAAAACCAACGGTGATATATATGGGCGCTCTATCCTGTATATTTTGCGGTGAAAATCGATGGGCAATAGCGCTTGCATTGTCACGATTTGGAAATTTTTCATCCTTATATGAGGGTTATAGTAGCTTTGGGGATGGCGATCTACCTACACTGTACTGGGCGGCATACAATTACACTACACCTTCGAATATATCATATGGGAATAGCTATTCTAGCAATTATATAAATTTTGTATCAGCCGATTATGAATCCCCTGTAAAATTAGGTTTTGAATTTAAGCCGCTATATTATTTTGTACAAAAAGCGCCTAATGCTACATATATTGATGCGATGCGTTTTATGAACAATACCTCAAAGTTTAGGGGCACTCCATTTTTGCTTTGGGGCAATGTATTATATAATGGAGCGGATGCTGTGATACTTGGCAATGGCAGCGTATCTTCACCTCCATATCCACTTGAGGAGATGACGCATGCACAGGTTATTTCACAATTGAAAAACTTCAATGATCCATTTTCTTATTCTGAATATGCTGCTGCAGATGTATACGTGTCCTATATCTGCGCATCTATAAACAATAATGCATCGATTTGCAAAACACCCACAATAAAAACAATAGAGCAGCTCTCCAATTTGAGTGCGTGATAACATAACCGAAAATATTTTAGTGAATTTATATCGTATATATAAGAATCCTAAATATCTACTGATAAATGTCGTGCTGTTTTTAACTTATTATTATGCAATAATATATTCGATAAGACTCCAGAATCGCGGAATACTCTTATTTACTTCAATTTATTCAAATTATCTTATTTACCTTATTGCGATTTCGTCCTCAATTTTATTTACAATAAGCATATTTTTAATAATAAATAGTGGGAAGAAATTATCTTTTGCGGGTTCTCCAATATCTATAATAGGCTCTTTTATTACGGGAATGGTTATCGGATGCGGATGTGCCTTTCCCATATTTGTATCAATAATAGCAATTATTTTAGGATCGGCGGAAGCCACATACATAGATGTTGCAATAGCTAATAATTCGAATGCATTGCTCATTGTAATAATTTTAATAAATGTTATAATATCAATTTACTATTTATCAAGGCTTAATGGAATGTGCAAGCTGAAAAAAACAAGACGATAGAGTAATTTATTAAATATAACTGTAAAATATTTCTGCATACAAAAAGGCATATAAACATGCAATATGATTATAGACTGTAATTTGTAATGCGTTTGGTTGGGATTTAATGAGTGTAAAAAAGAATAAACAAAAAAAAGAAAGAATATCTAGTTTAAAAGAGCATAAACAAAAGAGTGCAAAAAACATCATAAGATCCATAAGAAAAGTTGCACCTAAATATAAGAAACACCACAATTCAAAAGCGACCAATCAAGTGCGCGCAGCTCCACAGAGCTATGAAGAGCTTCTTCTTAATGGTATACGTTATAATAGTAATGAATACAATGAGTATATTGTGGATGATTCTGCGATATTATTTAACAGGTTACTATCTAATTTAACTCCATCACTAAGAGAGATGCAGTTTAGGTATGGCGCAGGCATTGGGCGCATGTTATATAAGAGTTGTATGTCAAGTAAAAATCCTATTTATAATATTAATCCTATAATAGGGCTTGTGGATTTTTTTCAGAGCATAGGTTATAAGCAGATAATAGATAATAGCAATGATATATCCGGTTTTTCATTTGCTGTATACGATTCGCCAGAATTTAATATAGGTTCTCACATACATAATCTTGAGGCTGGGATAATATCTGGATTTATAAGTACGATGCGCGGTATGACAACTATAATACGCGAGCATGAATGCATTTCTAATGGGGATGATAGATGTGCATTTACCGAAACAAAGCATCTCATAAAAAGCGATAGTACTATACTTGTAGAGGATACAATAGTGGAGTTTACATCATATATGTCAAATAGAATTATAAAAAAAGAGTATACTAATAAACATTTTAGTATGTTATATAATCAGCTGCTATGGCATTCTCTATTGCATGTAAAATATTCTGATATAATAAATAAATTGCTCTATTATTCTGGAATACAGATGGGCAATGCAATCAATTCTAATATGTATATAAATAGTAAACAGAAAACGATAAAGGAGCTTGAGCGAATAATAAGCTTATTAAACTTTGGTGAACTAAAAGTAAAAAGTGTGAAGCCGTTAAATATAACGGTTGAATTTGACGTTATATCATCAAGGCGCCAATTTGTCGACGCATCACTTGCATTCATAAAAGGCTTTTTAGAGAGCCAGGGTATGAAAAAGCAGCTTGATGCAATAGAAGAGAAGCGTTATAATAAATATCTTATAAAGATAAAGGAGAAAAAGTAGATAAAAAGCAGATAATGGTGTTTTCTAATGGCAATGGAATTCATGGATAAGATTTCAAGATTTATACCTGCAATAAAACCGCCCTCTAAACCATTATCGCTTAGGGAAAAGATTTATTGGACTGGAGCAATACTTGCAGTATATTTTGTTTTATATAATGTGAATGCATATGGAGTTAGTAATACCACAAGCACATCAACATTGCAGCTTGTCAGTATAATATTTGCAGCTAAAATAGGTAGTATAATAACTGTTGGAATAGGTCCAATAGTGCTTGCAAGTATACTGCTTCAATTCATATCCGGCTCTGGTCTATTTAAAATAGATATGGAAAATCCTGCGGAGAAAGCGCGCTATCAAGCATTTCAAAAGCTGCTCTCAATAGTGATAGCAGTAGTTGAATCATTTGCGTATTCTATAAGCGGATTCGTTCCTGTTATATCCACAGCCTTCATCGGTATTGTAGTATTGCAGCTTGCAATCGGAGCCATTGCCATAATATTCTTAGATGAGATGATGAGCAAATATGGTGTAACATCTGGTATTAATATGTTCATAGCAAGCGGTGTTTCATATGCAATAATTGCTGGAACAATAGAGATACTTCTACCAGAAGCAGGCGCAGTACTTAGTGCTGGAGGCGCAGCCGCAATATCAAATATGGTGCTTGTCTTCGCTCCATTATTCTTCTCAATACTAATATTCGCAGTTAGCATATACGCATATGAGACGAAGGTAGAGCTTCCATTATCTTTTGAACAATTGCGTGGTGTTGGTGGAAGACTGCCCATTCCATTTCTTTATGTTAGTGTATTGCCTGTAATACTTGCATCCGCACTTGAATTGAGTTTAACTGTGTGGTTTAGATTTATAGCAAATGTTACTGGAACATTTGCAAATCTTGCAAAGTTCATAGCATACTATCAGCCGGTCGGTACAGCATCTGGTGGCACAACCCTTCAATTAACTGGAGGTATAACCTATCTTATATCCCCAACATTTCCTCTGCCATACGCAGCGCCTTTAGGTATTGGTGGATATGGTCCATACATACAGTATCTACTTACTAGTACAAGTTCACTATTTCTTCCATGGGGAGGAGTGATGTTAATTCCAGAATGGGTGCATGCGATAGTGTATGTTGTTGTTCTGATAATATTATGTATAATCTTTGGAAAGTTCTGGGTAGAAATGTCTGGCCAGGGTGCAAAGAATATAGCTGAGCAGTTAGGTTCAATGGGTTGGCAGATACCAGGGTTTAGAAGAGATCCAAGAATTGTAGAATCGCTACTTAACAAATACATACCGACTGTTACGGTACTGGGAAGTATATTCGTTGGATTGCTTGCAGCTCTCGCAACACTCACCGGAGCCGTAGGCACGGGAATGGGCATACTACTTACTGTGGGTATAATATACATGCTATATCAGCAGTTAGAGCAGGAGCGGTTATACGATACATATCCAATATTAAACAAGATAGCAAAATGATATTTGAATATTTTTATAATTGATATGTAAGCGGTGGGATGAAATTGTCTTGTGGGTGCAGGTCTTTTTATTTTCGGTTCCTTTTGTGGCCTTTTTTTAAATTTTGACAAATCTAAGTTCGATCATGCCCAATATCTGAGTATAAAAGATCAGATAAATCTACAAAAGGAAAACTATACCGTTTAAAAGGAAAAGCAAAATGGCGTAATTGGAATTCACATCAAGCTCATGGACAATACAAAACCCTAAAATTACAATCTTATTTGCTAGGCAACAGTCTAAGCAATGGGTGCTCATCTTTTAGGTAGTAGAATCCTTGCGGCGGCATAAATTTATATATATGTTCTCTAATTATGTCGAGAGTGAGTGGTTTTTCATATCTTACCGGATGTTTGATTTTTATGGCATGACCTATATTTCGTCCGATAAACCATCGTCTCAAGTCCGCTTCTTTTTCTGGCACATCATCTACTGTATGTTGTATTAACAGGTCTAAAGGTTCATTCAGAACTGTATCTACTATAGCTTCACCCACTATCGCATGGATATCTCCAGAAGCATAAAAAAGCATTCGTGCGTTTGGTTCAACATGCATAGTCACTCTACGATATTCCCATCTTTTGTTACCTGAAAGTATCTCATCCGCCCATTTGGGCTTAAGCGCAAGTAACATGACCTTTCTGTTTTTTATTTTGGTATTTTCTAATGTTTTTTGTATCATAATATTTATTTATTTTGCTATAAAGAGATTTAATTCTTACGATTGCTATGGGGCGATAGTCTATAAGTGAAAGAAATGCTAAATCACTACGATATTCTATTATTTAGATAGAAGAAGATGTTACGATCTAGTAATGTAAAAATTTGGGGTGTCATATAAAATATAAATATAATAAAATTTTTAATGGTCCCCTTTCAACAAAACGACGGATAGTTATATATAGTTTTCTGCGACAATATTCTATTATTAAACTGGTTTTCCCGTTTAGACTGCATTTATGCAGGAGGGATTATAATGCAACAGAATGATATAGACAAAATTAATGCTTTCCTTGCTGAAAACAAGGGGAAGAGGAAATTCTTGCAGAGCGTGGAGCTTGCAATAAACTTTAAAGGCATAGATTTCAATAAGACCGATAATCGTTTGAATCTATCTGTGGTTTTGCCTTTTGGAAAGGGTAAGCAGAGTAATGCTGCTGTATTTACTGATGATTTAAAAATATCAGAACAGGCAAAGAAACTAAATGTTCGTGTAATATCTAGTGCGGAATTGCAATTAATAGCAAAGGATCAATTAAAGCAGAATGAATTACTCTCATATGAGATGCTTGCGCAACCAAATCTTATGCCTCAGATAGCAAAGGCTGTCGGACAATTTTTGGGTCCTAGGGGTAAGATGCCAAAACCTATAGTGAGTGGCGATTTGGAGACAATATTAAAGAATGTGAGTAGGTCCGTTTATATAAGAAGCAAGGGTAAATATCTTCCTACCGTGCATTGCGTTGTCGGAACGGAGAGTATGCCAGTAAATGAGATAACATCAAATATAGATGCTGTGTTTAATGATGTTGCAAAGAAGGTTGGTCGTCAAAACATACGCTCAACGTATATAAAATTGACAATGAGCAAGCCAATGAAATTACTATGAGGTTATTTTATGATTAATAAGAACCAAAAGATAAAATTTGTCGAGGAACATTCTAAACTCTTCGGAAAATATAAGAGCGTTGGAATAATACAGTTAAATGGAATTCCAGATAGATTATTCCAGTTGTCAAAGAACAAGTTGCGTGCTGATACCTATATACTTGTAGGTAGAAAGAGTATGTTAAAGCGTGTTCTCGAGAGTAATTCAAAGGCCAGCAAACTTGTTGAGTATCTTGGTAATACATCTGCAATAGTTTTTAGTAATAAGGATCCATTTGAATTAAATGCGCAATTTAGATCAAATGCATTAAAGCTTGCAGCAAAGCCAAATCAGATAGCGCCACAAGATATTACAATTAATAGTGGTGAGACCTCTCTTCAGCCTGGTAAATCGGTAACCGAATTAAAGCAGGCGGGAATAGATACGCAGATCCAGAAGGGAAAGGTTGTCATAGCAAAAGACAAAACAATAAAGAAAGGAGAGATTATAACTGTTGGTCTATCAAAAGCGCTTCAGACATTAAATATAAAACCATTTAATGTGAGTGTAGGTCCCTCAGTAATATTCTTTGAGAATATGGTATTTAGCAGTAAGGTTTTAGGTATAACGCGCGATAGCACTATACATGAGCTTAATGTAGCAGTGCAGCATGTGCTTGCAGTAAGTATGGCAGGGAACATAGTTAATGCGTTAACAATAAATAAGCTTATAGCAAAAGCATACAATAATGCAATGTATCTTGGAGTCGAATGCAAGATCTATGACAAGGGCGTTGTGGATAAACTTATTGCGATAGGCTCTTTGCAAGCAGCAGCATTGGAGAATGCAAAGAAATGATATTAAATAAGGTGAAATTATGGAATATATATACGCGGCATTATTGCTTGATACAGCCGGTAAAGAGATAAATGAAAAGAACATAATGGAGGTAGTTAAGGCAGCGGGCGCAAGTCCTGATGAGGCACAGGCTAAGGCCGTAGTCGCATCTTTGAAGGATGTTAACATAAAGGATGTTATAAAGAATGCGCAGAGTATGCAGATGTCAGCAGCTCCAGCAGCAGCTCCAGCAGCACATGCAGCTCCAAAGAAAGAGGAGAAAAAAGAGGAGAAGAAGACTGAAGAGGAAGCTGTGGGCGGACTAGCTGGATTGTTCGGCTAATTTGCATAAAAGGATAACGCCGCATCAAGAGATGCACATTTGGAATAGAACGTAACGAATGTGCATCCCTTTTCCATAGAATGATACGTTATCTATTTAAATATTAATGCGATTATTTCTAATAAATGTGATTTGAATGGATGTATACATAGATAAGCCAAAGTGCACTGGATGCCATCACTGCTTTGATGTATGTCCTGTTGCCGTTTTTGAGATGAGAGGTAGAGGAACTTCTGGTAATCCCGATGCGGATGGCGCAAATAAGGATAATGCTCCTGAAAATATGAAATGGAAGGGTGTATCAGATAATGCCATTAAGCAGAAGTGGGAGAATGTTAAGGATGGTCATAATCATTTTGCCGAAAAGAGCGATGGTAAGAGCGGAGGTATTTCTGTAGGCGTAAATGGTTCAGCATGTATATTATGTCAGGCCTGTTTAATAGAATGCGAAGGCGAATGTATACATATAGTGGATGATACAGGAACAAAATACCAGTCTATATACAAATAAATTAAATTAAACCATTTTGTTTTTTAACACTGCATTGGGATTCTCCCAATGATTCTACTTTTATTACTCTACTATTTTTATTGGTTTTATCAATTTTTATAAATATAATTTTTGTGGTTGAATGGAAATAGCATTTTTAACAAGTAATGATACAAAAGTATCTGTTGGAAATGAACACTTATCTAAGTATAATATAATGTTAAGGAAGGTTCCATTTGAATTTAAGGAGGTGCAATTAATATCTGTTAATGAGGTTGCTCGTGATAAGATAATGCATGCAATACCTAAGATGAACTGCAGCTTTATTGTGGAGGATACGGGCTTTTATGCCAAGGCATTAAATGGTTTTCCTGGGGTTTTGTTCAAATATGTATTTGATACCTTAGGGCATGAGCGCTTTTTGAAGTTAATGGAGAATGAATCTGATAGGCGCGCATCGGTATTTGGCGTTGTTATATATTATGATAAAATTAGTAATACTATAAAAGAATTTGAAGGGGATATAAAAGGCAAAATTACACATAGCGTGCGAGGCCATACAAAAAATGGTATCCTTTCAGGCAGAATATTTATACCAGATAACTATGATAAAACCTTTGCTGAGATGGATCAGAATGAGTGGAATAAATTTATGTGTGATATAGCGTTAAATGGCGAAAGCGATTTTGAGAATTTTGGCAAATGGATTGCAGCAGGGCATGTACTGGGCAAATAATTCAAAATCTTTGTTTTATAAAGGAGGCTAAATCAAAATGTTTATTAATTCTTTCTAATTAAATAGATTAGTCTTATCATATTATATTATATATTGGTGAAAAAATGGCAGTTGTAGATCCTTTAGTGGTTATTGCTGCTGCAATAGTTATTGCAAGCGGTTTAATAGCTACAGGTATAGTCCAGCAGGCGATAGGCGCCGTTGGAATGGGCGTAATAGCGGAGAAACCGGAAAAATTCGGGCAGGTGTTATTCTTCTTTGTAATACCTGAAACATTATGGATCATTGGATTTGTCTTGGGGCTTATAATACTATTGCAGATACTCTAATCTATTAAGGGTGTATCTTTCAATGGGACTTGATGAGCTTGTTAAGCAAATAAAGGATGAGACTGACGCTAAGGTAGCAGAGCTTTTGGATAAGGCAAAAAAGCAATCGCAGGAAGAGAGCATCAAGGCTGAGGAGCATGCAGTAAAAATAATGCAGCACTACAAGCAGAAGGGTAAATTGGATGCGGAGCAGATACTTGCACGAGAGCACTCTATTAGCATTATAGAATCTAAACTTATATTGCAGCGCGCTATAGATGATAAAATATCAGAGTCTTATATGTTTTTGAATAACAATATGGATAGATTTATCAAAAGTAAAAGGTACGCGGCGCTTCTTGATAAGCTTGTTTTAATGGCAAAATTAGAACTTGGAGATAAATGTGTAATAGAGGCAAGAAAAGAGGATATAAAGCTCATAGTAAATGCGAAGGCAAAAGCGAATAATGATATACGCAGCGGCATAATGGCATACTCTGAGGATGGAAAGCGATATATAAATTATTCGCTTGATGCCATTATCACAGGCATAAAAGAGCAGCTATCGAAGCGTTTCTCTGAGCATATAAAGTGAGCATATGGATGCGACATATGCGGGTTCGTATGGCAAACTACGGGCGCTAAAGACTGATTTTTTAAATGATGCACAAATTCAACAGCTGCTGCAAAAGGATACTAATGATTTTATTACCTATCTTAGCGATACAAAATATAGAACTGAGATAGATCTATTTAGCGGAAAATACATAACGCCAGATCTTCAAGAGGCTGTCATAAATATGCACATGATGAATAACATAAAGCATGCTCTATCAATGATGCCTCTAAGCGCAAAGGACTTTATGAATGCGTACACTGCAAGATGGGATATTGAGAACATAAAGGTATTGCTCTCATCAAAAATTTTGGGATACGAGCTCAAAGAGGCAGAATCATTTCTTGTGTTAGGAGATAAGCCAATAGGCGCGATTGTGAGCAAGATAACAAAGGAGGACTATATAAACATGTTTGCAAAGCCGGATGTTGAGGAGATAGTAAATTATCTGGTGAAATACAAATATGGCTCAATATTACTTGAGCATATAGATGAGATAAAAAATAAGGGTGAATTGTCAAAAGTGATATTGGCCCTAGATTCCTATTACTATTCAAATATGTTAAATATGCTGCGTTTTTTTAACAGCAACAAGGGTTTTAGGTTTTATACCGGTACAAAATGGGTAATCGAGCGCTTCATACGCGAGAGCATAGATGTGAAGAATATTATGGCGATAATAAAAGCAAAGGTGCTCGATTATTCTTTTGACGACATAAAGGAAAATTTGATACCAAATGGAAAGATATCACTCTCAAAATTATCAGATATGTCAAAAAAGAATATTGAGGATATGGCGCAGGATATGCCATTTAAGATAGATAATGCATTTGAGCACTACAAGAAGGATCCGCTTATGGCATATTTTGAGGCATCATTAAAGCATGCTCTGTATAAAAAGCATATTGAAGCATTAAACACAATACCGATTTCACTTCATACTATTCTCTCATTTATGCTGCAGTCGGAGATGGAGCGCGATATATTGCGTGCCACATGGTATACAAAATACTATGACATAAATAGGGAGCGTGCACAAAACGCTATGATAATGAAATTTTGATTTTAAAAAGTCCCAGATATACATATATTAATACTCTGCATAAGGTAATTTTAGGCGAATAGTATGGGTATTTATAATTTTAATCATTAATAAGAGCAGGCAGCAGCGCGACCATGGTGTTTTATAATGGATTATGAGAATATTGCAGTGATAGGCGAGCGCGAACTGGTACTTGGTTTTAAACTAATTGGCGTTAGTGATATATTCATAAAGAGCGGGATTGAGGCCGTGGATACGATAAACAAATTAATAGAGAGCAGATCCTATGGTCTTCTGCTCGTTTCAGAGAGCATAAGAAAAAGCATTGATATAAATACGGCCAGAAGACTTGAGTATTCATTAAAACCGCTTATAATATTTATACCAATAAAAGGCGCAGGTATTGAGAGTGAGACAGTAGAGGCTCTTGCAAAGCGCGTATTGGGTGTTGACATAAAAGGATTAAAGGGAGGTGCATAGAATGGATGGTTTTATATATAGAATTTCCGGACCTGTTGTAATAGCAAAGGGGTTAGAGGACCCAAAGATGTATGATGTTGTAAAAGTGGGAAAGCTACAGTTAATTGGCGAGATAATAAAGATAAATGGCAGTGATGCAATAATACAGGTATACGAGGATACCTCTGGGCTAAGACCTGGTGAGTCTGTAATAAATACAGACAGGCAGTTATCTGTGATGCTAGCGCCTGGACTTTTAGGCTCTATCTTTGATGGTATACAAAGGCCTTTAGATAAGATAAAAATTCAAAGTGGAGACTTTATTTCAAGGGGTATAAATGTAGATTCTATTGATGTGGAGAAGAAATGGCATTTTGTTCCTACAATAGAGAATGGGACGGAAGTTAGTATGGGCATGATAATCGGCACTGTACAGGAGACAAGCCTGATAACACATAAGGTGATGGTGCCAAAGGGGATATCTGGAAAGATAGATGGTTTAAAGGAGGGTGATTATACAATAGTTGAGAATATAGCAACTATTAAAAATGGCAATAAAAAAGTGCCAATTCAAATGCTGCAGTACTGGCCGGTGCGCATTGCAAGACCTGTTAAGGGCAAGCAGCCTCCTGAGATACCGCTAATAACAGGGCAGCGTGTTATAGATACATTATTTCCAATTTCGAAGGGAGGTACAGCTGCAGTTCCAGGGCCGTTCGGTTCTGGAAAAACTGTAATACAGCACCAGCTTGCAAAGTGGAGCGATAGCGAAATTGTAGTGTATGTTGGTTGCGGCGAGCGCGGCAATGAAATGACTGAAATATTATCGACCTTTCCGGAATTAAAAGATCCGAAGACTAAAAAGCCGATAATGGAGCGTACAATATTAATTGCAAATACATCAAATATGCCTGTTGCCGCACGTGAGGCCAGTATATATACTGGTATAACAATAGCAGAGTACTATAGGGATATGGGA
>JAJZJI010000026.1 GCA_021828345.1 Microcaldota archaeon | reverse complement strand
AATACCCTACGCATTATTTTTAGCTTATCATCTACTGTATTCTTAACAGCTTTGTTCTCACTTACTAGAGTATGGGCTCTTTTCTTTGCTTCATAACCATTTGTTGCAGCGCGTATCCAGCTTTTATCATCATTATTTTTTGCCTTCATAGATTGATAATAATGCTCTGCGCTTTTATACTCAATGTTATCAATAATAATCCTACATTGATACATCGGTGATAAAAAACCCCAATCTCCATGTTCTGTAAAAAAGTATATTCCTTTGTTTTTTGGTTTCAGTTTCATATTAATCAATTTTTTCTTAACATGGTTTTAAGACATCTTTCAATTGAATTAATAATATCTGATCTTAATTTAATATATCTTACACGCCTATATGCATTTCGTGCATCATTTCCAAAATCTATATATAATTCTCTATTTCTAGCTGCATTTTTCTGATCCCCGAGTACTGCATATATTCTTTCCGCCTTTAGAAAATTACCACTTTTTTCATGCTTTTTTGCTTGTGTAATTAAACTGTCTTTTGTTGCCATTTTATCAGTATTATTTTTTCTCCATCAAAATATATATACTTTGTTGCATTCTAAGATTATGTTGTAAATACTAACAAACTATTATTACCTTAGCAGCACCGATGCAACGCTCTTATTTGCGCAAGACACTCTTTGCGCCTATTGCATTTAGCCTGGTCTTCAAATTCTCTACTGACTTTAGATATTCTTTGACCTGCTCTGTAGGTGTTTGCAAGGGGGATAAGTAGTCGATAACCTCTTTGAATGTCTCTACTAGATTTATCTCACTCTTCATTTGCCCTTTATCCATAAACAACACTATTTGATTTTACCCATAACCTTGCCGTAAACCTTGATTCTCTTTCCTTCTCTTACATGCTTATTTATGCCTAACCTTTTGCGGTTTTGTGATGTTAGGCTCAACACCTTATTGTGTATGTCTGTGTTCTCATCTCATTTTATCTTGAACTCTGGTACGTTGCTCCGAGGTCTGTGCCTTTGGCATTTATGCCACTAAAGTCCCTTATGCCGCCGTTGTATAAATAGATTATTTCACTTCCCACATATAACTTTTCTTTAGAAGATGTACTATACGTACGTAATTCTATAGTAATCTCCTTATTTACTTCTGAATTTTTTGTTTCGTCAGTCTTGATCTCTTTTTTAGTTTGATTCTCTTTTTGCATAAAATCAACAATTATTTAATAGACATTGATTTATTCTTTCAAATATATATAAGTTATTAATTTTGGTTATTTATTTAAAATAATTTTTGCTTATTCTCTTCTAATAATATTAAAATGTTCTTTATTTGAATAAAACTCTCCATTAGAGTAAATATTCCCCCTGAAGTTTGTATCTCTATATAATTCATCTATAAATTTACGTTCAGTTTCACTAGACAGATTTGGATCAGCTGATCGTACATATTCCATATATCTTTTGCTTATAGCTTCACTTTGGGAGTCCACAGTTATAAAATCTTCGGTTACTATTAACGTTTCTGGAACGTGTAGTAGATACGCAAAAAAATTAGGGATATTTTTACCTTTATTTAATCCATCGATACATGCATTCGACATCTGTTGATATGAATATATTCTTCCTGGCAATTTATTGATAAAACTTAATATGGCATTTTCTGGATATCCTAATAACATACCAATATTATGTTTATCATTAATATGGATAGCGGCTTTTAAACTCTCACATCTAAAGCTATTTGAAGCAGCTATAAGCTCAAAAAAATTACAATCGGACCTATCTAGAGATACAACATGAAATCCTTGAATTTTTAAGCCATCTATTATATTTTGCACCTGCTCATAATTGCGTTTTAACAATATCAATGATGATGGTTTTATATTTGCAGCAACAAGATGTATAGAGAGTCTATCTAAATAATGCATATTAAGAGAGTCTAATCTTTCAGTTAATCCTTCAGACAGTTTTGATTGTTTTTGTTTTGTTGACATAGAAATATTATTGGTATTCTAATCGTTTAGATATATAATATATTCTATTAATCTTAAATTATATTAGAAATACTAAGATAATTTTATTTATATAAGGTTATTGTGTTATTTAATTAATTAAATTTAAGATTTGCCAAGTGATTCAATTAAATAGTCAACATATTTTTCAAACCCTTTTCTCATCCACTATATCGCATTAAAAATTCATTCATAAGATTAAACGTAATATCCAAAAAATAGTTTTATGATAAGGCCTATTTATAAAATTAAATGTTATACTTACATAAAATCATTAAAAATTAACGCCTTATGTTTATGTTTATTATGGTTTTATCCTTAAGTATATAATGTGCTATTGCTTTAACTTCAGTTGTAGCAAATGGCGAAGCTATTGGAAATCCTACCATTTTTAATGCAGGTATATCAGTACTGCAGTCTCCTATATATATAGTTTTTTTTAGTGGGATATTTCTATTGGCAAGCATATCAAACATATATTTTGCTTTGGTCTCTCCATCAAATATATTTGCCTTGAGCCCAATAATTAGATTATCTGAATCGAATAAATCGACATTTGATGCATAATCCTTAAAATTAAATATACTATTTGCAGCACGTGCAACAGTAGACCCATTGCAACTGACAAAAAATCTATTTTCAAAAGAATTAATTATGCCCCAACTACTCCATATTATATTTTTGGAGATATAATTTTTAGCCATTAATTCCATTTCTTCACATCTGCCTATCCCAGCATTCTTTAATTTTGAATAAAATAGCTCCAATCCCTTAGTGCTATTATAATACATTCTAGGATTAAAGGACAACGCTTCTTTAACTTCAAAATATCCTTTTATGCCGCAAAACGCCGTTTTAAGTTCAAACCTGCGCAGTGCGTTTTTTATATATTGCAATCCTATTCCATGTTCTGCCGCATTTTTTGCCCATGCTGTATTATCACCATCAGTACATATTGCTGCTGCTCGTATCCCAATAGAGTTAATAAACGTCCTACATTCTAAGTTCATAATACCGAATAAAAAAGGTGCATTTAGATATATATAGATTACATCAAATTAAGCATTTTAATATATTATGTCAAAATCAACAAAAACTTAAAAATATATCTTGCAATAGATAATTGATTAGATGGCTAGAATACGAAATATCGATTATATTTTAGATGACGTAGATACAGATACAGCATCTGAACGCCAAAAAAATGATAAAAATGATGATTTAGAAAATATTGATAATGCTGGTTTTGGAAACACCAATATAAATAATGATAATAAAATAGAAGGGATTAGAAAACCTATTGGAACTATAGAGTATTTTTTCAAAAAAATAGACGTTGCAGCAATAAAATTATATGATAGTATCAATATAGGTGATGTCATAGAGATTGTTGGAACTAATACAATAATAACTCAACGAATAAACAGCATTCAAATAAATAAAGAGAACGTCATTAAAGCAAATAAAGGAGATTCTGTTGGCATAGTTGTTGATAATGAAGTTAAAAAAGGATATATGGTCTATAAACTGTATTAGTTATTTATTTTATTTCTAAATCTGGCCATGCCTTCTTAAAATGCCTGCCACTCTGCTTACATTTTCCAGCTGCAGTATGCTATAATCTATTGGGAGCATCTCCATAACTTTTGGGTTGGTTGGAGCATCAGCATTTGAATCCTTAAACGGATCGATATTTGATTCCAACATTTGAGTATAGTTAATAATTTTTGTCCATACTGTAGCTAATTTATTTTCAGCATCAAAATTTACATTTATTGAGATATTACCGGCCTTAAATGATATCTCTCCAAAAAAAGGTGTTACATTTGAGCCATCTAAAGTGATTCTTTCAGAAGTTATACTATTTGGCCTTATATTTATTCCAGAATTAATAATCACATTTTTAACATCTTTAATCATGAAATTTTTATTATAAAAAGGTACTGAGATAGATGATAATATAATGCCTTTTGGAGCGTCTTCAACAATCGTATAAGAGCTCACAATATCTATAAATGCCATCCTATCAGCATTCGTATATTTATGCCTCACAGAACGTATCCCATCGATACCATTAACATATATTATAGGTATGGTTTCAAATCTTTCGTTTGAAAAGATTGTAAGATATTTGTTTTTGTTAAATTCGTATATATCATGACCAAATGCTTTTTCATTATGATTGTTTAATTTTTTCTGAAATTTTTTAGATAATCTATTTTCTAGATACTGCTCAACTGGTATAAACTGTAAGGTATCAACACTAATTTTTTGTGTCATCATATAATCACTTAAACCCTCAACAAAGATTCTTCATATTCTAAACGTTTTATCTTCTGACCGATTAATGTAATAAACTTACGCACCTCAGAATTTTTTTCATATGAGTACCCCGAAATATATACATCAATATAGCCGTCAGTCGAATAATATATACTTTTATTTCCGCCACAGTTCATTGCAAAATTTTGAAGATCAGAATTTATATTCTTATATATTTTATCGTATAGTGATTCTCGCACTATTACTTTTATATTACATGACCCATAGCCCGATGATGTTATAGCGTTTGTACTCATTGGAATTCCATCCCTTATAACGCCCTCATAACCTTCAATTTTTGGAAGATATTGTATTTTAAAATCTAGCTTCTTACTTTTAATTTCTGTCTCGTTGTACATATTAATCACAAATAGTTATGCTTCCCGTAAAAATCCAAAAAGCCCTAATGAAACGGATGTGGCAATTATTGCAGTTGAGAGGTATGCAACATTATTTATTGCGTTAACATCCTTTCTAATTAAAACAGTATTGTCACTAGTCTTTTTCATTGTGTCTATTTTATTGGCATTATTAATACAGGAGAAAAGCATTGCATAACCTATTGAAATACCTATAACAGAACTGATAAATATTGCGCTTGTAGTCTTATTATTACTTACAGCAACTTCAATATTTTTTAACATAATATACACCTAATGAGTAAGGTATAATCCTTTTTAATATAAATAGTTTTTGCATAATTTAACTTTGAATATACGCCCCGAATACACCTAATTAATTTTACATTTAAATTAATTACCACCAAATATTATTTGATGCTTTAAGGGATTTAATATTATAGGTATCTTAGAACCTATAAATTGAATTTTAGTCTTACCATTAATATTAAGCCATTGATCTGGTTTTGGAGCATAAGATGCAACAGTTACATTATTTGCACTTTCTCCTAAAACCAATACTGCACCTTTATTTGTATAATATTTGCCTACGCCAGAATTTAATACATCCTCAGCGATAGATATTTTATAATAATTTATTTCAGATGACGTGAATGTTACTGGTTTTTCTTTTATTTGATAATGATATCCAGTATGGTATAATTCACTCATTAAACCCGTAATTATTGAACCATTTTTACATTTAAATCTTCCGCCTATAAATTTTGATCCATATAATTTTTGTGTATACTTTATATCAGATCCATTATTTTTATCGAAAGCATCCATTACTACTTTATTATTTAATATTTTCATAGTAAGGTGTACAGTATCATTTGGATTTATTCTTATTTTAGGTCGAATAAATTGAAGATCGCGCAATACACCCTCAGAATCATATATATTTACAGTTATATTTATTTGATTATTACTTGATAATGCGCTATAATAAATTCCATATTGATACCACCAATTTTTATCAGTAACTGCATTTATTAAATACATGTATGAAAGTAATTTTTTCCCAACTTGAGGTACTGCAACAACATCCGCGCCGATCTTATTATGTATTTTATTAAATGTAATGACCTCTTGCTGATCATATATTGCATATTTATAATGTGCGGATATGTTATCGGTAGCAGTTAATAAATTATTTGTATTTGAATATACATTTTTAGGCACATTAAAATTATTTTGCATTCGTGAATATTGGTAATGGGAATTGTTTGCAATGTTATTCGTACAACCATTCATAAAAAGCATTGTTGATAGTGCTATGCTGTATATATATGATTTTGGTTTATTTGCGATTCTTCTCAGATAATTAGACATTTCAGTTATGTATTTATCACATTCGCCATTTATTTTTAATTTATTTACCATAACAAAATCGCCGCATAAATTTATAAATTTAATAACGGCGTATGAGTGGAGCTTTTCTTGAAGCCTTATCAGCATACATATCCGCATCCGCTTCTTCAAATATATCTTTTATAACCTGCTCAATAGGCTTTTGATTTATTGACAGTGAGGTAATGGTTGATATACCAATAGACATTTGAATATTTGATTGCTCGGCAAGCCTTCTTGCCATACCGACAGCAATATCCGCACCCTCCCTTGTAGTATTTGGCAGTATTATGGCAAACTCATCGCCACCATATCTACAAACAACATCAATATTTCTAGAAAATGCAGATTTTAAAACAACACCAGTATTGACCAATATTTTATCCCCCGCAACATGGCCTTTTGTATCATTTATCTGTTTAAAATTATCCAAATCTACCAATATAATTGATAGATGCTCCTTATTTCTTGAACGCGATAAATGCATTATTTCATTATTTAAATATTCATCAAATTTCTTTCTATTGCCAACTTTTGTAAGTGAATCGCTATAAAGTTCTTCTTGTGATAGCTTTAACTGTTGTTCAAGCGAAAATATACGGCGCAACAAATTAGCATTCTCTATCTCAAGGTATTTCTCACGTAAACTTTTATTCAACTTATTGCATTACTAAGGTAATTTAGATAATATTTAAACATTATGGTCTAATTAGATCGTACAAACTTAGATTATTCATCCATCTTCTTTTTATAATATCTTTAACAGTCTCGCCATTGTTGTCTTTTTGCCTTAATATATATTCAAAAAAGTTCTTATCTACATCAAGCCCATACTCTAATTTATTTAACATGCTTAATGTTCCTTTTAACGAATGCCTTGCAATCCAATGCGACACCGTAGACCCATTATGATCGCGCCTCAAAAGTTCTTTTTTATACATATTAGAATTTATAATAAATGATGCAGACCAATCGTCATATGCCAATAAATGTGATACGGAAACTCCACTTTTCCTGTTTATTTTTTTTAATAATTCCTTATTTTTACATTCAAGTATAGCGCGCCTTGCCCTGCTTGAATTTTTTATGATAATATGAATAGTAGTATCTCCATTATCAGACTCTATTTCAAGTATATGTCCATTATTTAAATTATTTATTATAAACAAACCTATGCTCTCCCAACAATATGGGATATGGTGACCTAGAGGCGTTCTATCATATGATATATTTAATGCTGCGCTATTCCCAAGTGCAGCTATTGCATGTAATTTGCTTCTTGCGGTTATATCAAATAGATGTATTGAAGATAAACCTTCATACGTTATCTGTTTTACATATTTATTAATATCCACATTATACTGTTCAATTTGTTTTATCGGCATATAACATCCTAAATTAAATATAATCAGGTATCTGACCTTTATGTAGTGAGCCATTAGATATAAATAGTTATCGTTATGTTATTATCGACAAAAAAATATAGTCTTAAAAATAAAGTAGATAGTTAAGTTAAATTTTAGCAGATCAGTCCCATTCGAGCGATCCCCTATTTTTGTATTCAGTAACGCGTGTCTCAAAAAAATTCTTCTCTTTTTTAAGATCGATTATTTCACTCATCCAAGGGAAAGGATTTTCAGTTCCATACACGCGCTTTAAGTTTATGCGCTCTAGTCGCCTATCCGCTATATATTCAAGATAATGAAGTATTATATCCGCATTTATTCCCATAATACCTTTTGGAAGGCAGTCTTTTGCGTATTGATATTCAAGCTCTACACCTTTTTTAATGTTTTTTACAATTGATTCTTTGAACTCTTCAGTCCATATTGCAGGATTCTCCTCAACTATTGTGTTTATTAGATCTGTACCAAATGCAAGGTGCACAGATTCGTCTCGAAGAATAAATTGAAACTGCTCTGCGATACCAACCATCCTATTGCTTCTTTGTAATGATAACATCATAGCAAAGCCAGCATAAAAGAATATGCCCTCCATTATAACATAAAATCCAACAAGATCATTAACAAAGCGCTGTATATTCTCTTGACTGTTTGTCTTAAAATTAGGATCAAGTATTGATTTTGTTATATCTATGACAAATGTGTCCTTTGCACTAATACTTGGTATATTAAGATACATATTGTATATCTCATCCGGATTTAAGCCTAGAGAATCGCAGCAGTATATAAAAGTATCAGTATGAACTGCTTCCTCGTATGCCTGCCTTAGAAGATACTGTCTACATTCTGGATTTGTTACATGTTGATATATTGAGAGAACTATGTTATTTGCAGTCAAACTCTCTGCTGTGGAAAAAAAACCTAAATTCCATAAAATCATTCTGCGCTCATCATCAGATAATTTTCCACTTTTCCAGAATTCTATATCCGCCTGCATTGCAACCTCTTCCGGTACCCAATTATTTGCAACACCATTCTTGTAGTGCTTTCGCGCCCACATATATTTCATAGGTAGTATCTTATTTGGATCAACTCCAGATGCATTTAATATTGATTTCGGCATTCTTCGCACCTATTGGCAAGATTCGCATACCTCTCCATCTGAAAGTTCCCTTCCTTTTATGTTACAAAATTTAGAATCTAATTGTATAGGTACTTGCTCTTGTGATAATTGCACACTTGAACCATTATTGGATTCGTATACCTCTATTTTCTTCTGAGTTCCATCAGGCTCAATTATGGTATTATTTATATCAACCGTACTCTTTTCAATAGATGATGCGGCCTCCGTCCTTAGATAGTATGTAGTTTTTATACCCATCTTCCATGCATTAATGTAGGTATCGGAAATGTGCTTACCAGATATTGTTTTAGTAAATATATTTAGAGATTGGCTCTGATCTATCCATTTTCCGCGCCTTGCTGCAGCCTTTATTACCCATTCTGGATCTATTTCAAATGCAGTCTTATATTTATCCCTTATCTCTTTAGGTATTAATGATATTGATTGTATGCTTCCATCATTCTCCTTTATCTTATTTAGTATCGTTCTATTCCATAATCCATGCAACTTCAAATCCTGTATTAAATATTGATTTATTATAGTGAATTCACCACTCATATTTGATTTTACATATAAATTGTTATATACCGGCTCAATTGATGGGAAGCACTCTGCAATATTTGAAATTGTTGCAGTTGGCGCAATAGCAAGGCAATTGGAATTTCTCATACCGTTATTTGCTATGGCATTACGTACAATCGACCAATCCATCTGCGCACTAGTATCCACTTCTATTGGCATACCGCGTTCCTCTCCTAAAAGGGCTATTGTATCTATTGGCAATATGCCCCTATCCCATTTAGAACCTTTAAAAGTGCTATACGCCCCACGCTCAGATGCAAGCTTTGTTGATGCAAGTATTGCATAATAGGATATTGCCTCCATACTATAATCGGCAAATTCTAGTGCCTTATTAGAATCAAAATTTATATTCATCTGATATAATGCATCATGATAGCCCATTATACCAAGCCCTACGGGCCTGTGACGCAAATTAGAATTCTTTGCTTCTATTGTTGGGTAAAAATTTATATCTATAACATTATCTAGCATGCGCATGGCAATGTCTACAGTCTCTTTGAGCATTTGCAAATCCAATGTGCCATTCTTTATGTGCTTTGAGAGATTTATAGACCCTAAATTGCAAACTGCTGTCTCATCCTTTGAGGTATTAAGCGTTATTTCTGTGCATAAATTAGAGCTATGTACAACACCAACATGATCCTGTGGGGATCTTATATTTGATGGATCTTTGAACACAATCCAAGGATGGCCTGTTTCAAATAAAGAGGTTATTATCTTTTTCCATAAGTCTCGCGCTAATATCTTTCTAGCTATCTTCATTTTATTATCTGCTGCCATTCTCTCATATTCAATATAGCGCTCCTCAAACTTTTTACCATATATATGATGTAGATCTGGAGTTTCATTAGGAGAGAATAATGTCCATTCCTTATCCTCAATCACGCGTTTCATAAATAAATCTGGAATCCAACTTGCGGTATCCATATCGTGCGTTCTTCTGCGCTCATCCCCGGTATTGCGCCTAAGATCTATAAAATCCAATATATCAGCATGCCATATTTCCAGATATGCACATGTGGCGCCACGCCTCTTCCCGCTCCTATTTATTGCAAGGGTCGTATCATTTGCTATTTTAAGAAATGGTATTACACCCTGACTCTCAACATGAGTACTTTTTATATACGCCCCTGTTGCGCGTATATTCGTCCAATCATTACCAAGACCGCCAGACCATTTTTCTAATTGAGCGTTATCAGCTATTGATTTAAATATATGCGAAAGATCATCCTCTACAGTGGTAAGATAACAGGAGCTAAGCTGCGAATGTACAAAACCTGAATGAAAGAGCGTTGGCGTTGAGCTAACAAATCTTAATGTAGACAGCATATTATAGAATTCTATTGCATGTGCCTCCGGATCCTTCTCATTTATTGATAGCCCCATTGCAACACGCATCCAAAAGTATTGCGGTAATTCTAATACCTCCTGTGTGTTTGGATCTTTTATGAAATACCTGTCGTATAATATCTGAAGGCCTCTATATGCTATTATCTCATCGCGATCCATAGCAAGTGCATTGGAAATCTTATCTAAATCAAACTTAAGTATCTCTTTAGATAGTATGCCAAGAGAAACCCCTTTATTTATGGAATCCTTAAATGCATTTTTATATGCATCCTTTATAGTAACTCCATCAAATTTTGATTTTATCACATCTTTATATAATGAATATATGAACAACCTTGAGGTTATAACAGCATATGGTATTGGATCCTCCTCTATAAACTGCTTTAATGATAGGATCATTAAATTTGAAAGGTCCTTACTTTTTATTTCGTTATATATGCCAAGTTCGCATTGCTTTGTTATGCGATCTACATCCACAACACCCTCATAGCCAAGGCAAACCCTTGAGATGAAACGTTTCAATTTTGCTTCGCTAAATACCTCCTTTCTATTATCACGCTTTATTATACTTATTTGCCCATTCGATATCTTCTCTATTATACCTAATTTTTTTGATTCCCTAATGCTTCTGCGCCTATCGCGATAGAGTATATAGGACTTTGCTACATCATATAATCCTACAGACATTAATGTCGTTTCTACTATGTCCTGCACCCCCTCGACATCAGGTATTTTATATGAAGAATAACGAGATGAAATTGATTTTAATACCTGCTCTGTTATATTTTCTATGTTTATATTTTCGGTATTACCTCTTGTTGACATAACAGCCTTTCTTATAGCGTTAGACACCTTGTTAATGTCAAAGTCAACTATAGAACCGTCTCTTTTTTTTACACTCCTAAAAAAATCCGTAGTACTTTTATCGCCATCCATTTTACCCCCTTCGTTAAGGATAACAAAAAAAACATATTTAAAGCATTCTTAGATTGCATTGAAGATTATTAATTTACAAAAGCAATCGCATATAAATAATATACTTTTTTTGCACTCGGATTAGATATTTGCTTATTTTCTTTTAAATTTTTTGTATTCAGCAACGCAAAATTTTCCAGTATAAAATATTCCAGCACCAAAAAGCGTAGAACCTAATATTATACTTGCATTTTCAATAGACAAAAATTTAGATTTTGTTGTGATATCAAATGCTATATCAGTAGCCAATGTTCCAATAAAAATAGATGTTATATCCCGGCGCAGCATTTTGATATTATTGATTTTATTACGCCCAGAATTTCTTATAGCATAACGCTTCAATTCATCCATTATACCAATTTCAAACTACTATATTATAGTGAATAATTAAATCACTATAAAAGTAGTGTATCTGAAGGATCGTATAACCAATTAATTGGTGATACAGAGCTATCTCCACCAATATATTTTTGCATTGATTTAGTTTCAGCTCGTGGGCTTAATGTTCGCCTCTGGTTATTTTTCTTTGAACCAACCGCTCTTTTTGATTCTTCTTCACTCGAATGCTCCCTTCTTATCATACTCTTATAATTAGAGTTAGTTTTTTTTGTTACCATTTAATCAACTAATCTGTATCAGGATATATAACAGTTCTTGGATCTACTTCAAAAGATTCAACATCGCTAGATACATCATCTAATGATTCTTCTGAGATATTTCTACGCAACGGACTCTTTTTGGAAGACTCCGAAATATCTGAAGTCGTTTCTTTAGATGACTCTATACGTAAACCAATACCAGGCATATTTTTGTTCATAATCTTAGATTATATCGATATAATATATATACTTTTCCTGCAAATCTGCAGCGTATTTAGATAGCATGCGACTAAATATATAATCAAAGAGTACAACTGCACCATAAAAGAAGTTATAGAAGAAACCTTGCATGAAACTTACTACAAAACTTGTAGTGGTGATGGGAACGGGCTAGTATGCCATATATATCCGCTTCCTAGATAAACAGAATACATTCCTATGAATACAGAAATTATCGCAGTTATTATAAGAAGGACAAATATCAATATTGCCATCCCTTTGCGCTTCTTTGCTATAAGAACCATAGATAACATTCCAGCCACTCCGCCTACCAAAAATACCGCTTCCAATAATATTAATATAAGACTGTTCTGCGAAGAATAACTAAGCATGCCGGCACTGTAAAATACACCATACATTCCAACAAGAAATGCTGGTATTCCTATAAAACTATTCTCCATTGTATCATTGCTCTTTATCTTGACCACAGCTATTATAACCGCAAGAATGCCCATTATTGTTGTAGGGACGATCATCGCCTGATCCAAATTTGATGTGGTTGAATAGGATATAGTACTCACAGTGGAATCCATATTTATCAATGAAATCATTCCATATACCACAAAGTAGATTCCAATTATTAATATAAGATAACTAAATGCATTATTTACCTCATCAGTTTCCTCTATTTTTATGTATTTTATGCGTACATACTCCGCAATGCTTATAGTTAGTATAGCAAATAATATGAGATTAAGCGGCACCGCTCCGCTTAGCAAATTAACAGATACT
>JAJZJI010000025.1 GCA_021828345.1 Microcaldota archaeon | reverse complement strand
TTTGTGATGGGAACGACAAACCAGCCATGGGATATTGATGCTGCCCTGAAAAGAAGCGGAAGATTTAGTGATGCAATATATCTAAGCCCTCCACATTATAAAGATAGAAAGATGTTATTTGAGTTATATACTAGAAATAAGCCAAGGCACCGTCTTAGCTATGGTAGATTATCAAGAGCAACAGCTGGATATTCGCCTGCGGATATCGAAAAGATCTGTGATAAAGCAGCAATGCGCCCTCTTTTACATGAGCATACAAGAAATAAGGAAAGAAAGTTGAATATGCGAGATATGATGTCCATACTAAAGGATAAAGATGTAAGCGGAAGCTCACTTGATGAATGGTATGCGATGGTAAAAAAAGATGTAATAAGCAAAACGGAAACGCAAATTGTTGATGGTAAGAAGCAAGAGATAGTAAAGGAGGGTAAACTTGATCCACAAGAAAAAATATTATATAAAACAATGATTAATGATATAAAAAAGAATACTAATAGCACACGAATATTAATAAAAAGATTTATACGTTGGTGGGCGCGCCACATATTCTAATAAATCTATTAGTGGCTGAAATTATTTTATTTCCGTTTATAGTTCTTAAGTATTCTTATTTTTATTCTTGTAATTACTCCCCTTCATGCTTTACCATCTTAACTACACCTGGTTTTGGTGAAAATATGTCCCCGCTTCTCTCTAGATCCGAGATATATTTGTTTACAGCATTTGCATCTATTCCTATCTTTTCTGCCTCTTCGACTATTCTTTGCGTCTTTGCCATTCCTTCCTCAGAATCAAGCTTTCTTATTATGCCTATTATATTATTGTATTTATCAGCGCGTTCTCTTGGGACCCCAGTTAAGATTGTATCTATATCACGCCTTCCACTACTGTCAACAGCTAATGTTTTTAACATATGTTCAGATAAGGCTATTGCCCTCTCAGCATCATTTAATTCAACAAGATCGGCAAGGCGCGTTTTGGCGCTTGCCTCTGACATTCTTACAAGACCCTCTATCTGTCTTGGGGTAATCGGAACCGCGCCACTCTTCATACCGGCCTTTCTTAATTCTACATAATAACTCTGTATGCGCTTTGATGCTTCCTCGCCTAGCCTTGGTGAGACATTCTTCCTTGCATATGCAATATATTTTCGTAATAATTCTGTATCTATAGGAGGTAGGGTCACCTGCTGATTTGAATCTTTATTTGCAATTTTTGCTCCAGCTGCTTCATGCTGCCTTAATATATGCTCTGCTATCTCCTTATCAAGCTCCTCATCCATTCTATCCTTTATTGGAAATATAAGATCAAAACGCGATAGCAACGTAGGCGGTATATCAAATTGTTCTACCGGATACATATTTTGGTCAAATCTCCCATATTTTGGGTTTGCTGCAGCCAAAACAGCTGCACGTGCATTGAATGTTGCAATTATTCCGGCCTTTGCAACGCTTATTGTTTGGGACTCAAGCGCCTCGTGAAGTGCAGCCCTATCCTCCTCGCCTATTTTATCAAACTCATCGATTGCAACTATTCCACCACTTCCTAAAACAAGAGCTCCAGCCTTTAATGTCCAGCCCCCATCAGCAAAATCATCGCGCTCTGCGACGGCGGTCATACCCCCGCCCGTTACCGACTTTCCGCTAACATATATCCCTTTTGGAACAAGGCGAGAAACCGATTGCAGAACTCTTGTCTTTGCACTTCCTGGATCTCCTATTAACATTATATGCATATCACTTCTTATTATGCCTCCATCAACAAGACGCTTTCCCATAGTCCCCCCAAAGAGCTGTAGTGTTACGGCGCGTTTTATCTCCTCATGTCCATATATTGAAGGGGCTATTGACGAAGCTATCTTCTCAAATATCTCAGGATCTTTTGCAAGTTCACGTATCTGACGCTCCTCCTCATCAGATATATTAATATCAGCAAATTCTTTTTGTTTTGGTATTATAGATACCGCTTCTAAAAACATCGTATATAAGCTCTTATCTAATTTGCCGCGTTGATTTCTTCTTGGCCTTATTCTAAGTATACCCGTTATTGAGATTATATCTCCAGGAATAACTGTATTTACTAAATCATCAGATATCCATACCTCAAGCTGCCAGGTAGGTGTATTTCCCTTTAATTTTTCTAAGGGATCTTGAACTGCAATTTTTTGAAGATTTACAAATTTTGATTCCTCTGGAACCTCCTTTATTGATTTACGTCTGCATTGCGAACAGATCTCAGGTACCTCCTCCTTTTCAAGCTTTAGCCTATATGTAGCATTACAGTATGTACATCTATACGTCCCAACCTTTATTTTCGGATTAATCTCAGAACGCTTTACTATTAGACTATCTAGTGATATCATCTTGCTTATATACTTTGAACCTACATCCTGTACCAATGGATTGTTTATGGTTTGACCATAAAAGCGCACATGCGGCTCATTATCCTCGCTTAACACATCGCCTATTCTATACTTTAATGATAATGTAGCCGCCTCTATAACCACATCGGGATGCTCTATTAACTCATTTGCAAGGTCTAAATCAAAACGCTCAAGATCCTTAAAGTCTACACGAAGGCTTACCCTTTCAGGATATGATATTATAAGTGATTCTATCTGCTCTTTATAATGCCTATCTAGGAATTCGTCAAATTTTATCTTCATTCCCTCTATTATAGCATCGACCATAGAATCACATAAAAGAATGCAGATATTTAGAGTCTAATTTGAAAGTATATATTGATATCGGTTAAACTATTAACCTATGCTGGCTTAGATCAACATTAAATTTAAGTTAAATATCTATTTTACATTTGATGCTATTAGAATATGCCAAATTTCTTCTTCTTTTTATCCAGCTCCTCAAATTTTGATATGAGTTCATGCTGCTCTTTTGTTGTGCTTGTTGGTATATCAATATGTATTTTTACTATAAGATCCCCATACTGATTTGATTTAAATCGTGGCATACCACTTCCATAAAGTACTATTGTATCACCATTTTGGGTTCCAGGCTTAATAGATACATCCTTTGCTCCGCTTAGCGTATTTACATTAGTTTTACCGCCTAAAATTGCTGTATAAAATGGTATATTTATATCACACAATAAATCATTTCCATCGCGCTGAAATTCTCTACTTTTTTGTAGAGATACCTCCACATATAAATCACCGGTTCTATTCTTTCCATAATCCCCCATTCCCTTAACACGCAATTGTGTGCCGTTTTCAATACCTTTAGGTATTGATATATCTATAGTATTTTCAGACACGACCTTTCCATTTCCTCTGCAATTACTGCATGGTCGATCTACACTCTTACCTGTACCATTGCATTTCGGACATGGTGCAACAGTCTGCATTATACCAAATATTGTTCTTTGTGTTGCCCTTACTTGCCCATTCCCATTACAAATTTTACATGTTACTATACTGCTTCCAGGTTCAGCCCCACTACCTTTGCAAACGCTACATGCGAGTACATGTTTTAATTTTATTTTTTTATCTACTCCGTTATATGCTTCCTCTAATGTTATATTTACATGTGCTAGTATATCGCTCCCAATATCCCCACCTCTAGATCTCTGCCCATTGCCGAAAAGATCATTGAAGATATTATCCGAAAATCCGCCTCCTCCAAAATTAATACCAAAATCACGAAATACCTGCTCAAAATCAAAATCACGGAAGATATCATCCTGTGAATAGCGCTGGTTGAAGTTATCATGACCATAGGTATCGTATTGCTGGCGCTTTTTTTCATCACTTAGTACTGCATATGCTTCATTTATCTCTTTAAACTTCTCTTCTGCCTCCTTTGTTTTATTTACATCAGGATGGTATTTGAGCGCAAGTTTGCGATAAGCCTTTTTTATATCATCTACGCTCGCATTCTTTTCTACGCCCAAAATCTTATAAAAATCCTCCATCCTATCATTCTCGCTTATTTAATACATCATTTTTCTACTTTGAAATCTGCATCTGTAGTATGTCCATCGCCCGTACTTCCTGATGCTCCGGTTCCAGTAGTGTCTGAATCATTTGTAGGTCCAGTATTTTGACCATCTTGCGCATTTGCTGAATTCTTATACATACTCTCACCGATCTTTTGCAGCACTTTACCTAACTCCTCACTCTTTGTTTTCATTTCTGCATAATTCTCCGATTTTATTGCTGACTCTAATGCCGCTTTTGTATTTGTTATCTCATCTTTTATATTTTGTGGTATTTTATCTTTATATTCATCGAGTGTTTTATCTACTGTATATATGAGCGATTCGGAATTATTCTTTGTCTCTATATTATCACGAAGCTCTTTGTCTTTTTCTTCATACTGCTTCCACTCATCCATTTTTCTGTTTATCTCATCCTTGCTCATTTTATGCGGTGCTATTATATCCATACTCTGAGCCTTTCCGGAAGCTTTATCTGTAGCTGTAACATGCAATATACCATTAGAATCTATATCGAATGCTACCTCTATTTGTGGTACACCTCTTGGGGCTGGTGGTATACCTGTTAATTCAAATCGCCCAAGATCTATGTTATCCTTTGCAAGTGTTCTCTCACCCTGAACGACATGTATGTCAACCTTTGTCTGGTTATTTTCCGCAGTTGAGAATATATTTGATTTCTTTATTGGTATTGTGGTATTACGCTCGATTAATGGTGTTGCGACGCCCCCTAATGTTTCTATACTTAACGTCAATGGAGTCACATCAAGAAGAACCACGTCCTTTACCTCTCCAGTTAGTACACCGGCCTGCACTGCAGCTCCCAGCGCAACAGCCTCCATAGGATCTACGCCGCGTTCTATTTTCTTTCCTAGCAATTGCTCCACATATCTTTGAACTATTGGCATGCGAGTTGGACCACCCACTAATATTATCTTGTCGATATTTACAGGTTCAAGTTTTGCATCCTTTAGTGCATTCATTACCGCCTTTGTAGAGCGCTCAATTATAGGCACTACTAAACTCTCGAGCTTTGCCCGTGTGAATGAATACGTGAAGTTTATAGGGTTATTATTTGCATCTTTGCCTAAAAATGGCAGGCTTATATCGCTAGTTAATACTGTTGATAATTCTATTTTTGCTTTCTCTCCTGCTTCACGTAAACGCTGCATTGCCTGAAGGTCTTTTGAGATATCTATATTATGCTGAGTTTTTACCTCTTTTAATAGAAACTCCACGATAGAATTATCCATATCAGTTCCTCCAAGATGCGTATCTCCATTTGTTGATTTTACCTCAAAAACCCCATTGCCAAATTCCATTATAGTTACATCAAGCGTACCTCCGCCTAAATCGTATACTAATATCTTCATATCCTTTCCTACTTTATCTATACCATAAGCAAGCGATGCTGCGGTAGGCTCATTTACCAATCTAACAACTTCAAGTCCTGCAATCTCTCCCGCATCCTTTGTAGCCTGTCTTTGATTATCGTCAAAGTATGCCGGTACTGTTATTACAGCTTTTGTTACTGGTTCACCTAAAAATGCTTCTGCATCCTGCTTTATCTTCTGCAATAACATCGCAGATAGATCCTGTGGCTTATACGTCTTATTATTTGCTTTATATAAGAAATCTGTCCCCATCTTTCTTTTGAACGCATAAAATGTACGTTCGCTATTTGCAACCGCCTGTCTTCTTGCAGGTTCTCCGACAAGTTTCTGATTGTCTTTTGTAAATGCTACATAGCTTGGGAATGCTTTACCGTACTGACTAGCACCTTCACTACTTGGTATTATAACGGGTCTCCCTCCCTGAAGAACTGCAGCTGCAGAATTTGATGTTCCGAGATCTATTCCAATTATTTTCATATTTATCACTTTTTTATTTTTTAGCATTATTTTCATCAATTTTTTCTTTTCCATCAGTATAGGACTCTTCCGAATCTATACTCTCTTTTCCTGATGATACTATAACAGACGCAACACGTAGCAACTTATTATTGAACATATAACCTTTTTTTATTACATCTAGTATTGTGCCCTCCTTACCATTATCTTTTTGCATTATAACAATTTCATGTATATATGGATCGTATACACCTTTAGTATTTATTTCAGATAACCCCAACTTTTTGAGTGCATCCCTAAAATTTATATACAGCATTTCTATACCTTTTGCCATACTTTTATCACTTGATTTAGATGCAGCCATTACGGTAATTTCAAATTCATCTAATATTGTCAATAATGATTTCATCATTTCGAATTTTCCCATGTCCTTTGAGTTCTCTATTTCAATGGCAGAACGTTTTTTATAATTGTCAAATTCCGCCGCAAGCCTCAGAAACTTATCGGATAAATCTTTATTCTGTTTTAATAGAATATCATTACCTTCCTTCCCGTCGCCCAAGTTCGCATCTTTTATATCAGTAGATTTGTCTGATACGATATTTTCATTACCAATAGAATTTTTGTCGGACAATTAAAACACCTAGTCAATTTTGACTTCCTTTCCTTTTTTGTTATAATAACTATTAAACTTTCTATCGAAGATTTTAGCCATGTCATGCATACGCTGCAACTCTCTATCTATGTCATATTCTATTTCTTCTATTGCAGATGATAGCGCATTTGATCTAAGATAATATTTGCGCCCTTTCTTTACTACAAGACCGGTCTCAATAAATCTATTCATGTGGTAAATTATAGTAGTACGCGCTATGTCTCCCTTCAATTTTATTTGCGAACTTGATATACCGTCGCTTTTTTGCGCTGCTATAAGAAATGATTTTAAAAGCTGTGCTTCTATAGTATTCTTATCATCGGTATTGCTAAGACCTAATGCCTCGCAAAACCAGCTTATCATATAATCTGGTTTATCTATTGAAGGTTTGTCTATAGCCTTTATTATTATCTTTCTCATTATTTTTACCTCCGCTTTAATCCACGTGTATATATTATGATTCAAAAGGTTTAAATAATTTATTGTTTATTAAATAAAATATTGAAATGTCAAAAAAAAGTTGACAAAGTGATATAATGGACGAAAAAAAGAAAAAATATAAATTAGTGCCAATGCCTGAGTTCTCAGACATCATTTCAGATCCCTTCTCCCTGTTCCGCGGAAGTCAGATAAATGAATTCTTCAATGAGGGATTTGCAGTACCTAGAATAGATTTGCAAGATAATGGAGATTCGTTTAAGGTTAATGCTGAAATGCCCGGATTAGAAAAAAAGGACATTAAACTAAAAGTAACAGAGGATGAGGTAATAATAAAGGCAGAACGATATGATGAAAAAGAGGAATCTGGAAAGAATTTTTATAGAAAAGAGAGATCATCCTCTGGGTATTATAGAACATTACGCTTGCCAGAACCAGTAGTTGCAGATAGTTCAAAAGCAAGTTATAGAAATGGGGTTTTAAGTATAGAGATAAAAAAAGCTAGGGATAAAAAAAGTAGGGAGATTAAAGTAGAATAAATAGGTACTCTATTTTTATTTTTTGTTTTTTAATACTTAGTTATGAATAACATTATAGTGGCAATACCGAATGATATTGAACTTGCGCAGTCTATTGGGAAGAAGGGTACTGAAAACGGAGTCGTATTTTATAATAGAAGGATAAATGACACAAACATTGTAGTATTGACACCCTCAGATATAAATGAAAAGTATTATGGATTTGCGCAATCTATCTTTTTATGCGATATTGTTATCATAAGTACCAGAAATTTAGATGCATTGTTTGGAGAGGCTATAATAGCTTCTGATTTGCTGGGCAAACGTGTAGTATTAACAGATGATAATGGTGCGGAGCACATAACAAAAAACTTATCTATAGATACAGAAATCTGCAACCGTGAAAATATCCTTCAATTAATAGAAAATATCGCGATAAATACGAAAAAAGAGAGTAGTTTAGATCCAAAAGTTGTTATTGACAAGGCGTTTCCAGTTAAAGGGGTAGGTGATATTGCTTTAGGTATAGTAATTAATGGGACAATAAAAGTTCATGATAACTTAGTACATACAAGCGGAAAAACCATATCTATTAGACACATACAAAGTCATGATGTTGATGTTGAATCTGCAGATGCGAGCACACGTGTAGGAATTGCAGTAAAAGGCATAGACAGTAAAGATGTTGAGCGTGGAGACATCTTGGCTAAAACTCAGATAAAGAGAACGGCAAATGTAGTGTTACAGATAAACAAATCAAAATTATTGAATATTGATGTGTCAAAAGAGCGCTTTGATGTATCTGGAGTCTTCTCTTATTCTGCAGCAAAAATTCTTGATACAAATAATGATATAATAAAGATATCTCTCGCAAAGGCGCTTCCGCTTTCAATAAACGATAAATTGCTGCTCGTTAGAACAAAACAACCTCGTATATTTGCCATAGGTACAATTAAGAACCTGGAATAAAATTAAGTATAAAAATTTCACGTTATATTTTTTGTATACTTAACCTAATTGCAGAATCTTGAAGTCCTGTCATGTTAAATGTGCCAGCATTATAAATATCAAGCGTCACATTGTTATATGTGATATCACTCGTTTGGAATAGATCTGCCGATAACCCAGCCATTATCAAAGTACCCGTTTCATTATTATATATATTAAATGTTGAATATGGTGTTGTTATGTTCTCAGAACTAACACTTACAAGAACAACTTTATAATTTCCACATATTGCATATCCTTTATTAACATATAAGAACACCGTTTGATTACACGCATTATTAAATTCGTGTAGATTTGTACTACCTCCATTATTTCCATTTGAATTATTAAATGTAGATAAACTCGTAGAATTTACTATAGGACCGGGTAGTGTATCGACATATGTTTGATTAACATTATTTACAATTGATACCTCATTCAATTTAAGATTTAATGTTATTTTCTGATTGCTATTTGTCTTATTGATTGCAGTCATATTGATACTTAAATTAAGTGGAAGCCTATATTGTGTATATATACAGGTGCTTACATTTATATTAGCGTTATAATTTGACGGTACTGTACTATTTGAACTTTCTGGTGTCGTTATATTATCCGCATTGCCTGAAACAAAAAGGCAGGGAATTCCGTTATACGAACTTTCGCTTATTTTATTTATTTTTATATTATAATTTGATAAGCTACTTACACTAATTCCAGATATACTATTATTTTTCTCAATTCTACATTGTGTACTAACGCTCCTTCCAGAATCATTATATACAGTATTTTGAGAACATGAATAAAGTGTTCCATTTTTATATATACTATAAGCTGTTATATTTCCAAATAGTGGAATGGAGGTTGCGTTTAGCTTCAATCTCCAATTATTGTTGACATTTGCATACTCTAAATTAATAGGAAAATCAAGCGATAATACGCTATATGTACCACTTGCAGTACCTTTATAATCAATCATTATAGGGGTACTATTTGTTGAATTGGTATCCGTTACATAATTAAGAAGCGATTCAAAACCTATATTCTTCTTAGATGATAGCGTTGTATACGCAGATGATTCTGAAGGTGATACACTTAAAGAGGTTTTCTGTGAGCTTGAGGCACTTGAGGTATTAAATGTGCTCCCCTTATTAGTAGATGATGGACTGCTAGAACGACCAACAAACACAACTAATATAGCTACTACAACTATTACCGCTGCTAGAATCATAAGCATTTTACCATTTATTGCCATAACTAAACACCAATTTATGATATACATAAACCAGAGTATATTAAAAACTTCTGCTACACTATAAAATCCATTCCTTAACATAGAGTGTATTTTTAATTCTTTAAATTCCGCTAAAACATAACCTTATTATATCACAATAATCACTAGATAATTAAAGTCTGTACAGTAGGCCATAACAGGGTGGGGAATATGGTAGAAAGTATAGATAGAAATGGTGGATTGGAAAGTAGTGCGGAGTGCGTGCGTAGAATAGTAAGAGACGCACTTGGTAGCAACAACTTTAGAGATGCCTACATGGCGCTAGATATAAAGCATGATCTAGTAATGGATTCTGCCTTAAAAGATATTTTGGCAGATAAACTTATATCTAGCATAAAGGCAGCAAAATCATATGCTGCAAAGAAGCAAATAAGTGTAGGTATTTCAGCATTGTTAATTGCCGAAAACTGCGAATAAACAGATTTAGCCGGCCATTTTGGCTGGCACTTAATTTTATAGACACGAATGTTGATACATTATTTTATATAGGGGCCATTTCCACAAGCGCATCGACATCCTTTTTCTCAAGTCTATATATTTGTTCAAATTGGATGTATGCATTTTCTTTTGATTGCTTTATGGAATCTCTAGCCATTATTGCAAGCATAGGAAGATATTGATTCATAATTTCTCTTGAATTTGAGTGTATTATTTCAGATAATTTTTCAGCAAGAGCTTTTGATTTCTCTCTAAAGTCCTTGGATTTTGAAAGTGAACTTATTACTCTTGGAAACGCATATCTTTCTAATGTTGAGGGGTAACCAGTTTTAGAAAGAGATATACCTGAAGACATCAACACATTTCTATATCGCCATAAACCATAATATTGCATGCGCACGGCACGTGATGAATACATCGTAGCTGTTGATAAATTGTGAAATGCTAAGCTTAATTCTTTTGCACCTTTATATCGCTTTGGTATATTTTCGTCTATCCAACCATATAACATGTCAGCATCCACGTCGCTATTTGCCATAGCGGCTATTGGTGATGATAAGGTATTTGATAAAAATATACGATCTAAAACCGAAAACACATCACTTTTCCTATCACGCATACCCAACTGCTCAGATATATCTTCAGTGGCATCTTCACTACCTATAAATGCATATAAGTCATTTATTGCACTGCGCATATCCCCCTTTGCCCTTGCAGTAATAACCTTTATAGTATCTATTTTCATCTCTATAGCTTCCCGTTTAACTATATGTGCAAGCCTTTCCGTCATAGAATCGATATCTATTTTTTTAAATTCTATTGGCTCAACCACATTTCTTAAAAACATTATTTTTCTATCCCATAAATCATTTGATATAAAGATAATGGGATTTTTAGATTTCTTTACAAGTTCACTTATTGCAGCTGGTGCTCCACTATCAAAACGCGCCACAAGATCATCGATCTCATCTAGTATTATCAAATTTCTCTTTCCGAATATGCTCTTCGTATTAGATGCTGGCATTAATATATTCTTTATAGTATCACTATCACGATAATCGCTAGCATTAAAATTGACAATATTCCAATTATTTTCAATTGCTATTGCTATCGCTGATGCGGTTTTCCCAACTCCAGATGGACCATAAAGTAAAAGAGGCTTCCTATGTTCACCCTTCTCAATAGAAAGTGAAAAAGAGCGCATCGCATTTATCGCATTTCTATTTCCGACTATATCTAATATACTTTTAATTTCAAAAAGACTCTCAAGTCGTATATCATCTGCCATGATAACCATATAACATAATTAAAATTTATAATACGTTGCAATATCTAATACACAAAGTATAAAAAGAAGATTCAACATATCATAGTATATCGGTGCTTTTATGCGCGTATTACAACTTGACGTTGATAGTATATATTATAAAATGATAAAACCTGAAGCAAGCATATATGATAGTATAGAGCGGCAGGAGGAGCACATAAAAAATGCGCTTGTGCTCTTTATGACAATTGAAAAAGATGATACACTTGAAAACGCAAAAAAAATGTTTAATGATTCTTTAAAATTTGCAGAAAAACAAAAAGTTGAGAGTATAGTTTTATACCCATTTGCGCACCTTAGCAGCAATCTTGAAGATTTGGATAAAGCAGCTGCGCTTTATAGTCATATAAAAACATATGCAAAGGAGAATAAACATAATTTAAATATAGTTTCCGCTCCTTTTGGCTGGAATAAACAATTATCAATAAATATAAAAGGACATCCACTCGCAGAGCAGTCACGATGGTATTCAAATAACAATGTAAAAGGGCAGGATAAACAAAAAGAGAAAAAAGAAAAACGAATAGACTTATCAATTGTAAAGAAGTCAGATTGGTCTGGTCTAGGTGAAAATGATCATAGAACAATAGCAGAACGTATGGATCTGTTTAGTTTCCAAGAGATATCGCCAGGAATGGTATATTGGCATAATAATGGGATCATAATTTATCAAGAATTAATAACATTTATAAGAAAACTAATAAGAAAAAATGGGTATATAGAAATATCAACACCTGCGCTTGCTAATATAGCTTTGTGGCATGTGAGTGGACATATAGACCATTATAAAGATGACATGTTTATATTAGGAGAAGATAATGATATTGGTATTAAACCAATGAATTGTCCATCCACAATAATGATATACAAATCAAAGCGATGGAGCTATAGGGATCTCCCATTGCGCATGGCTGACTTTGATAGATTATATAGAAATGAGATAAGTGGTGCATTAACTGGGCTCTTTCGTGTAAGAGAGATAACACAAGATGACGCACATATATTTACCGATGAACAGCACCTAGAATCTGAGATAATGAATCTTTTAAAGCTTACAAAATATTTATATGGAATATTTGAGCTGGAGTATTACGCAAATTTATCAACAATGCCAGATAGCCATCTTGGCGATGAAAAAACCTGGGATGCTGCCACATCATATCTGAAAAATGCATTAGAAAAGAATGGGATTAAATATAATATTAAAGATAAAGACGGCGCATTTTATGGACCTAAAATCGATATACATTTAAGAGACTCGATGAAAAGGGAATGGCAATGCGGCACTATACAACTTGACTATCAATTACCTATACGCTTCAACCTATCTTATACAGGAGAGGATGGACGGGAGCATACGCCTATAATAATACATAGAGTACTTTATGGTTCATTAGAGCGCTTTATAGGTATATTAACAGAGCACTTTAAAGGAAAATTCCCAACATGGATTGCACCAATCCAAGCATCCGTCATATCTATTTCAGAGCAATCTAATGATTATGCACAAATTGTTTACAATAAAATAATGGAAAATGATATACGTGTGCAGCTAGACATCTCAGATAAAACACTTGAATATAAGATAAGGGATGCAAAAATGAATGAGGTTCCATATACTATAGTTGTCGGCCAGAAAGAAAGAGATGGAAATACAATATCAATAAGAGATAGAATGGGAAAGCAGCTTCATAATGTTAAAGTTGATACATTCATAGCGGATATCAAAAAAGAGATAGAATCAAAGCCGAGCATTGCAGAAATTGTGCAAAAAAGAAGTGAAAAGTAATTATGTATTACAATTATCTACGATCATTGATAATTTTTTTATAGATTCCTGGTTATCTAAACTAAATGTAGAGTATATAGGTGTATATACTCCAATTTTATTTTGTAATATTACTGACTCTTGAACTATACTATTATTTGTACCAGATATTAATAGATAACCATTATTTTTAATAAGTCTTAAAATATTTTTTATTTTTTTTAAAGCTGAATGCTCGATGGTATTATTTAATACATAATAAAGATTATTCATACAGTATATTGCATCAAAGGTATTGTTACTAAATGGTGCATTATATCCATCCGCTATAATAAAACCTTTTGGAAGTCTAATACCATTAACTTCATCAATATATTCGCGCACCATACATGAAAGATTCTTACTATAAACGCTTAC
>JAJZJI010000002.1 GCA_021828345.1 Microcaldota archaeon | reverse complement strand
CCTTGACTAGAAAGACAATATTTCATTTAAACATATAAATATAAAAAAGGTTGTATTCTTTTTAATGGTGTTATATAATTAAATGACACTGCATATAAATATATTATATATTATGTATTGTTAGAATAGAGATTTGGTAGTTTATAATGGAAATATCAGTATTAAACCCATTCTTTTATCCATATGGCGGGGGTACGGAAAACGTATTGCTAGAAATTTATAGAAGACTTGCAAAAAAACACAATATAACTATAATATCCGGATCATTGAAGAGCAATCAAAAAACAACATATGATGAAATATTTGGAATTAAAATAATTAGATTGAAGGCGCATTATACACACATACCTGGAGCTCCGCTGCCTTTTTTAAAAATGGATGAATTAAATAAAACGCTGCTAAAAGAGCATTCGGATGTATACCATATCAATAACCGATATCAATATTTTATGAATAATGTAAGAACGATAACATCAATAAATAAACGGATCGTACTTACAATACACAATTCTCTGCCAAAAAACATAGATTTTGCAACAGATTTTGCGGCGCTTTTTTATGATAAATTTGAAGGAAGAAAAATTATGCACGCAGTAGATGCCATAACCTGTGTATCGAAATATGCTATGGATGTTACAGTCCCACAAGTTGATAAACAAAAAGCCTTAGTGATATACAACGGAATTGATTATAATAGATATAAAAAAAGAGAGAAAAGTAATGAAATTGTATCGGATATAATAAATAAAAATAATTTGGATGGTTTTGTAATATTTAATAATGGAAGACTTGTCACACAGAAAGGCCAAATATATCTTATTCGTGCATTTAGAGAATTTATTAAAAAATATGATGCTACGCTTCTAATTGTTGGCAACGGACCGCTTAAAAGTAATATATTAAATCTTATAAAAAAATTAGGATTAGAGAATAATATAGTTCTTACAGGCGGATTGCGTGAGGAGATCATGCCTTATTATTACAACGCATCTGATATGTTTGTACTTCCATCTTTATATGAGCCATTTGGAATGGCATTAATAGAGAGTTTGTCTAGTGAATTGCCAACAATAGCAACAAAAATAGGTGGCATACCAGAAATAATGGAAAAGGATGGGGTATATGTTAAACCAAATAATTATATTGATATTTATAACAAAATGATTTATACATATGAAAAAATAGATATTATGGGAAAAAAATCGAAAGCGGCAAGAAAACGAATAATTAAAAAGTTTGATTGGGATCTTATATCTAAAAAATACGAATCGTTGTTTTATGAATTAGTTAAGTGATATTTTGGTTAAAAGAAAAAAGGAGCGTATCTGGGACAGGATTGCTAGTAAAAAGAAATTTAGCAAAAAAGATTACTTTAATTTAACTCGAGCAATAATGATTATTGTTGCAGCACTTATGGTTGTGAGCTTTGCTGTCTTTTTTGCTATTGCATACTTTTCAAATGGTGGTATAGACAAAGTATTTAGTTACATGCTAAGCGCGAATGGCATTATTTACATGCTTGCATTTTTATTTGAATTTTTTAGTATCTTCATAAGATTTTTCAAATGGGAATATTATATGAAGGTACTTGGAATTGATATACCGATATTCAAAAATTTTATGATATATTTATCACTTTACTCAATGAATTTAACACCAGGAAAAATAGGTCGAGTCGTATCCGCATATTCAATAAATAAGGTATCAAAACATAAGTTGTTCGGTCTTCTACCAATTGTGAGCTTTGATATATTTACCGATTTCTTAGGATATGTTCTTCTTAGTTTAATATTGGTAATAATTTTTCCATCGTATTTGCCAATATTGATACCTATAGATATCATAATGCTTCTACCTTTTAGTTTTATAATAAGCCCATGGCTCTTTAATATAATAAAAAAGAAGATATTCCGTGGTAGATTTTCAGATATTTTTGCTTTCTATGGAGAAGAGTATTTTGCCGCACAAAGCAAATTAAACAATAAAAAAGTTTATTTCATTTCTGCCATATTTACATTGCCTGCAGCAGTAATGACCTCATTATCGGTATATTTTACTACGCAAGCATTAGGTATACATTCTGATATACTTAGAAGTATCCTGATATATGTAGTATCTGCGATGGTCGGAATAGCATCATTAATACCAGGCACTATAGGATCTGCAGATCTTACAATGACTACACTTATTGCAAATAATTTTAATGTGGTAAATACATTAAGCGCAGCTGCAACCATAATGATACGTGTTTCAACACTATGGTTTGGGGTCATATTAGGTACAATATTCCTATTTTATACATTTAGATATTGGAAACGATAGCAAGATATAAATTAATATTAACACATAAAGCATATCATGACTGATAATGTAGAGCAGAATAACAATAATCCTAATACAATACATCCATCATTTGCGAATGTAATAAAAAGAAAGGAAGCAATAAAAAGTAATCTTAGTTCTATAAAACATAAAATAGGCATATACAGCGCAAAAGGAGGTGTGGGAAAGACTACAACCGCAATAAATATTGCGTATACACTAAGTAAAAAAGGATTTAAAGTTGGTATACTAGATGCAGACATAGATTGTCCTAATTTAACGATCTTCTTAGGTATGACCGATATGATGAATATAGAACATATGCCGCTTGTGCCTTTAGTTAAGGATGGTATAAAAATAGCATCAACAGCGATGCTTGTTGATGATACTAAAAAACCTATAATATGGAGAGGCCCAATAATAGTAAAGATGCTTTATGATTTTTTTGAGAATACAGCGTGGGGTGAATTAGATTACTTAATAATAGATTTACCTCCAGGTACATCTGATGCCCCATTAACCATAATGCAGGTGCTAGACATGGATGGATTCATAATAATCACAACAGAACAGAAGATAGGTGCATTAAACTCTGTTAGATCTGGACTTATGGCAAAAAGACTTGGTAAATCCATTATAGGTATAATTGCAAACATGACCAAAGAAAATGGAACTAGCAAACATATAGATTATGTATGTACTAATTTAGGTGCGGAGCTTTTAGGCAATATCCCATTTAACAAGGATATAGAGGATATGAGCAATGGATCTAAAGTAGCGGTACTGAATAATCAGAGTGTATATGAATTATATTCAAATATTGTTGAAAAAATAATTATTTAGGACTCTTTGATGAGAGCATTATAAGCAATTCATTATTATCTTGCGCAGCTGCTTTGACCCTTTTTTTAATATGACACTTCAAACATTCATAGTGAATTGTAAATTGCCCATTTTTATAGGTTGAATGTGTTGGTAGCATCTTGCCCATACACATAGAGAGCCTATCACCTGGATGTATATCAACATGCTTACTTGAAAGGCATTTTGGGCAATGATCAGTATATCCATTCCCAGGCACTAAAAAAGCGCAGTTATAACATTTAAAATCTTCTATTTTTCTGCGAAAGTTTTTATTTGGCATGCTAACAAATTCCCTCTTTAAAAGCAAAATATATATACTTTTTTATACTATATATAATATCGTATTGTATAGTATTGCACTTGAATTTCAAGTCATTTTATTTTGGATATTATCTATTTATACTTATATAAAGGTGAAAACATGGCTGAAGATAAATTTGGAGGACAACAGATATTATATCTACCGGATGGAGCAACTAGATTACTAGGAAGAGATGCCCAGAGAACCAATATTGCCGTTGGCGTTGCGGTTGCAAATGCAGTTAAATCGGCGCTTGGACCAAAGGGTATGGACAAAATGTTAGTGAGTGATCTTGGAGATATAACAATAACAAATGATGGCGCTACAATATTACAAGAAATGAATGTTGAGCACCCAGTAGCAAAAATAATGGTAGACATAGCAAAAACACAGGATAAAGAGGCGGGGGATGGAACAACAACAGTTGTAGTACTCGCAGGAGAGTTATTACGCGGGGCTGGAGAACTATTAGAGCAGGGAGTACATCCAACAACAATCATAAAAGGGTATAAAATTGCTGCAGAAAAATCTGCTGAATTCCTAACACATATATCAAAAGAGATAGACCCAAAAGATGATGCAATTCTGCAAAAGATTGCAATGGTATCGATGGGTTCAAAGAATATAGGAGATGATAAGACAAAAGAGTATTTATCAAAACTTGTTATTAATGCTGTCAAGCAGGTAATGGATAAGGACCCAAGAGGAAAAATCATAATAGACCATGATTTGATAAAAATAGAAAAGAAGGTTGGAGGCAGCATTGCGGATACACAGTTCATAAGTGGTGTATTAATAGATAAAGAAATTTCACACCCAGGTATGCCAAAATCCATAAAGGGTGCAAAGATTGCATTGCTTGATGTTGCTTTAGAAATAGAGAAAACAGAGACCGATGCAAAAATTGAGATAACATCCCCAGAACAGATGCAGGCCTTCTTAAGACAAGAGGAGCAAATGCTAAAGGATATGGTAGAAAAGATAAAAAACAGCAAAGCAAACATAATCATAACACAAAAGGGTATAGACGATGTTGCTCAGCACTTCCTTGCAAAAGCAGGTATAATTGCAGTAAGAAGGGTCAAAAAGAGCGATATGGAAAAACTTTCGAAGGCAACTAGTGGAAAAATTGTTACAAGCCTTGATGACTTAAATGAAAGTGATCTTGGTTTTGCTGGTATGGTAGAAGAAAAGAAGATTGCCGGTGAGCAGATGGTATTCGTTGAGGATTGCAAAAATCCAAAAAGCGTATCCATATTCATAAGAGGCGGAACACAGCACGTTGTTGATGAAGCGGAACGCTCACTCACAGACGTAATTGGCGCAATATCAAGCGTTGTAGAGGATAACAAATACGTACTTGGTGGAGGCGCAACGGAAGTCGATTTGGCTATAGAATTAAGAAAGTATTCAAACGACATTGGAGGCAGAGAGCAGCTCGCAATACAGAAATTTGCTGATGCATTAGAAATAATACCAAAGACATTATCAGAAAGCGCAGGAATGGATGCAATAGATACATTAGTGCAATTAAGAAACAAACATAGAACCGCTGATGGTAATACATATGGAGTTGATATCTATAAGAATGTTATCGGAGACATGCAAAAGCTTGGTGTTTTTGAGCCTATAAGAGTAAAGAAACAGGCGATATATAGCGCAAGTGAAGCGTCTGAAATAATATTAAGAATAGATGACATGATCAGCTCTAAGAGCAAAGGCGGTGGTGGTATGCCACCAGGAGGAATGCCTCCAGGAATGGACTAATAAAATAGTTTATTCTTTTTCCTTTTTCTTTATTCTTTTAATTTAAATGTATATTATATTTTTTAAGATCGTGCATTAACTGATTATAGTTTTTAAATAGAATACAATTTATGCTGAGTTTTCTTGCATTAACTAGATTTTTTGGCATATTATCTATAAAAATTATTTCATTTGCTGCAAATCCAAGTTTTTTAATAATATATTTGTATATGTTTATATCAGGCTTTCTCATTTTAATATAACATGAAACAAATCGCATATCAAAATCAGATTTATTTATAAAATATTTTGTCGCAGTAGCATATCTACTCCTGCTTATATTTGTAAGTAATCCTATAAAGTAGCGTTTACGTAATTTTCTAATCAATTTTACCATATTATCATTTGTCTTTCCAAATGTAATAAATGCTTTTACCCACATAAGATTAGACCGCAAATTTAGCATTTTTTTTGCCTGCATCTCAAGGTCCTCTTGCGTTATGGATCCAGATTCCTCTAATTCTATTAGATGCTCAAACACATCAAATATTTTTTTATATGGAATATCATATTTTTTACTTAGCATTTTATAATATTCCTGCTCAGTGTAATCAACAATTACACCACCTAAATCAAACACTACGCATTTTATTTGCATGCATCCACATTATATTAATTATATATTATAGTATACTCTTATTTTCAAACATATATTAATATAAATCTGTTTTTGGAAATAAAGTTATGGCCAGTAAGATATTGATAGTTATGGGTTTGTCTGGGGCTGGAAAAACCACAATGTTAGACAAAGTAAAAATGCGTCAGAGCAAATGTGATTATACAGTAGTTAATGTGGGATCCATGATGAAGGATATGGCCATAAAACGTAATATAATAATCAATAGAGATGAAATAAAAAAGCTTGAAGGCAGTACAATGAATAAATTAAGAAAGGATGCATATTATAGAATCTCTGGAATGGATACGAATATCGTATTAGATACACATGTTACTATAGAGAATGAGGAAAAATCCAGAATAATTCCAGGCATACCATTCCACTCACTATTGCATCTAAAGAACATTGCAGGCCTTGTATATATAAATTCGCCGACTGATGAGGTACTTAAAAGAAGGGCTAATGATAAAAAAAGAAAACGTGAGGTGCAGGACGGCTCAACATTAGACAATCAGCGTATTTCAGATATATCAATACTCTCATATTATAGCGCATATTTAAATATTTCATTATACATAATAGAAAACAGAGATGGTAAGAAAAACCTTGATGATGCAGTCAATAAACTCCATAATGCCATCAACGAAATATTTGGTAATTAAATGATTTTACTTACAACATTGCCTACAAATGTAGCGGTTATAATTGTAGTTATAGCTATGATTTATGCATTAGGAACATTTACGCTTCAAAGAAAGCTATCAAATCCTAAAAAAGCACGTGAAATACAACGAAAGATGAAAGCACATTCTAAAATACTTAATGAAATGACCAAAAATGGCGCGTCTAAGGAGCAGATAATGCAAAAACAGAGTGAAATAATGCCGCTTATGACCGAGAGTATGAAAAATCAGATGAAATCTGCTATTGTAGTACTTCCAATATTTTTGATAATTTATAGCGTTGCACTTCCCTATTTTGCAAATTCTATGGGATTCGTAAAGGATACAATCAATTTTGTATTCCCAAATATGACATATCAGAGCTTCTTTTTTTCAATAACATTCATCATTGGTATAATTATGACAGCCTTTATACTTATTTATGATAGAAAGAAATCAAAGGAAGAGATGAGATTGGAAGCTAATTTACAGGGACAATAGAATAGTCACAAACCAATAAATAGTTTATTATTAAAATAGAGAGATATAGGTGTTTATTTGCCAGAACCACGTTTTAGATCAAGTAGTTTCAAAAAAGTGAACAGAATCACTATCAAAGGAAGAAATGTAATACATTATAAGAGAGGCAGAAATTCTGCGCCGCACTGCGCTATATGCAGCACCGAACTTAATGGTATTAATATAAGTGAAAAGGGCGGTAAGAGCAGAAGAAGCAACAGTAGGCTCTTTGGTGGTGTATTATGCGCAAACTGCACAGCCAATGTGATAACACTAGGCAGCAGAATAGAGAATGGGGATATGAAGCTTGATGATATAAGCATAAAGCAGAGAAAATTTGTAATGCAGCTAGTTGCGCATTAATTTATATGGTGTTTTATATGTTGTTAGAAGAAGGAAGAATATGTATAAAGAGATATGGAAGAGACGCAGGTAACAAAGCAGTTGTAACTAAAGTATTAGACCACAATTTTGTAATGATAGTATCTAGTCTTAGAAATAAAAAAGAGAGACGCTGTAATACAGCCCATCTTGAATTTCTTAGTGAAAAGATTGACCCACATAATAAGGATGCTATAAATAAGGCGCTTGGAATTGAAGAGCGAAAAGAACATCCTAAAAAGGAACAACCTAAGAAGAGATAGGATTACTTATTCTACTGAAGAATTCATTTGCCTCCTTTAAGGCCCGCTCTTTCTTTGGTGAGCAGAGTATTGCAAATAATTCCATCACATTAATATTTATATCAAAGTTGTGCTCTGTTAGTTTTGAGCGGAATAGATTTGCGCCGTATTCTTTTATTGATTGACCATACATCTTGCCTTCTTGTATATCTGCTATCTGTTTTTCAGTTTCCATATCAACAAGATCCTTTGTCTCTATTTCAAGATAGGCTTTATTCTCAAAGCGTACCTGAATAGATCGAATTGGCATATCAAGCCGCTTAAAGCCCTTATTTATACTACCAGAAACATTCACTTTTATTATTGGTTTTTCCGGTAAATATTTTTCTATTGCACTTGAAATTTCATGTTCTAAATTTTCAGAAAACTTTTTTGGAGTTACAGCATCGATTTTTATGCGAATTGATGTAAAGGGCCTTGATTTTATCTTTATAAAATCAAATGTTTTAGTAACCGTATCATAAATGAAAAATCCCTTTTCCTCCTGCTCCCCATCCTTTAACTGTGTAAGTACTGTACTTCCAGGTATTAAAAAGTCCTTGTTATGTATTTTATCTATTACTTTATTGTGTATATGACCATTAACATATAGGTCATAACCTTGTGGCAACTCCTCATTATGTATAAAATGTTCACTAAATGGTAGCAATTCATATGTGGATTGATGAAACATAAATATGTTAAAATTATTAGGTACAGGCTTTGGATCAAGCTCTTTTAACCTTGGTTTTACCATCTCCTCAGATAAACCGCCAAGCGCAAATATTGATACACACTCATCATCTTTTTTAATTGTTACAATTGATTCGCTAGCATCTACAAGTAGTCCTGCAAGTGAAAGCAACGTAAGGGGATTTTCCTTTCCTTCAGCTGTACGCTCATGTGTACCAGGTATTGCTATTATAGGTATATTTGTATGAATTTTAGTATTATTTGTGGAGCTAAAAGTTATAACTTGCGCATTCCAATGCCTATGATTTAAATCTCTAAATATGTTTATCGCTTGCGCCAATACCTCCGGTTTTGGATTACGCTTATCAAAAACATCTCCAGGTATTACAAGCGCATCCGCCATTGATGCAGCTAGATTTAATGCATCCTTTGCCTGTATATAAGCATCCTCATAAAAACGCTCATAGCCTATATGAAAATCTGATATTATAGCAATCTTCATTTAACACTACCCGCATTCGATATCTCACTTATAAACGCATTAATAAATTCTTCAAATTTATCCTTATTCTTACCATATGCACCAGCTGCACATGGATGCCCACCCCCACTACCATCTATAATTTTAGATAATTTATCCATTATAGAACCTAAATGTATATTGTATTTTTGATCAAGATTTGGCCTTAACCTTGCTGAAAATGATATCTCACTCTCTGAACGAGATCCGAATATTGCAACATCTGCTCCTATACGTAAGGCACTCTCTGCAGCCAAATTTGAATATGCGTGAGCAGCTCCTTTCATAAGCAACATGTTATTAACAACAGACACGCTTGCATTCCTTATATCATTAATTGTTTTTATGCGCTCTTCCGCAGGGGATATATGCCTAGTCATATCCATTAATGTTATATAATTTATTCCAGCTATGCTAAATAATTCACCTAATTGAATAAATGTTTTTGGAGTTGTATTCTTAAATTCTGCAGAATCGGATATTATACCCATCGCAAGCATATTTGCAATCTTACTATCTAATTTTATTTTCAAATCTTTAAGCAACTCAAATATTATACTTGCTGTAGAATTAAACTGCTCATCATTAAATACGATAAAATTTTTTGCGTTATCTTTTTTTAGATGATGATCTATTATAATTATATCTTTGCCAAATGCCCTTAATTGTTCCTTTATTCTGCCACAACCCTCAATATTATTAACATCAACAAGTATTATAAGGTCAAAATCATTTTTATTTATGGAATTTATCATTTTAAATTCCTTAAATCCAAGTATATCCTTTATGCGCTCAGCGTTAGCGGTCATCCTATCTGGACTTATGATTTTTATATCGTCAAATATATAGGATAATGCTAATGCAGATGCAATCGCATCCGTATCACCCATCGAATGGAAAGAAACACCTACCCTTCTTCCCCTCCCTTCTCTAATCTTTTCTAATAGACCATTATACGTTATATCTGCCATCAAACCATTATTGGTTCTTTTTTAATTCTTCGGTTAAAGTACCTCTTAATGTCTGTTCCTTCTTTGATGCTTCCTCATACTGCCTAGTTACGATTTTATGACGCATTTCTGTAGACTCTATTTTTTCTTTTAACTTCGCCATCGCCTCATCCTTTGTTGTCTCTATCATAAGGCCGCCTATATCAATATATACCTTGCCCTTTGCAAGAAGAAGCTCCTTTTCAGCATCCTTATACTCCTCTTTTTGTTGATTAAACTGCAGTTTCTGCATTGAAAGTGATTGAATCTGCATCTGTATGTTTTGATAATCCCTTGTCATTTTTTCCAGCTCTTCACGCTCCATAAAAACACTCTATTATATTATAACTTATAATTATTTATCAATTTCTGCCATGACCACATCAAGACTTCCTAATATTGCAAAAAGATCCGCATATTTTGCGCCTTTTGAGAGATGTGGCAATACGGATAGATTTATGTATGATGGAGATCTAAGCGCAATACGGTATGGTCTTTGTGCTTCTGGAACAAGATAAATTATACCCTCGCCCCTTGGCAATTCTCTATGCTGTATAACTATATTATCAATTTTTGCCGGCTGGCCTATCAATTTTATAGGAGCACCCTTAACACTGCCCTTTGGCATCTTTTGAACGCATGCGCGTATTATATTTATACTCTCCTGTATCTCAATAAATCTTATTTTATATCTATCATAACAATCACCATTTGATAGTACAGGGGTATTAAATTTTATTTTTTTATACATATAATAAGAGAGCTCCTTTCGCACGTCAAAATCTATACCGGATGCGCGTGCAACAGGACCAGTAACACCATATTCTATTGCATTCTTTTTTGTAAGTACACCTATATTTTTAGTACGTTCCATAAATATTGGATTTGAATCCAAATGGTATACGTATTCGCGTACATGCTCCTCTAAATAATCCATTAATGCTAATGTTCTATCATCAAAGTCAATCGGTAATTCGCTTGATAGACCTCCAAGCCTAAAATTGACATAAAACATTCTAGATCCTGTAATATCCTCTAGTAATTTTAAAACCCGTGCGCGCTCACGAAACGCCCACATGAATATAGTAAACATCTGCCCCAGATCATTTGCTAATGTTCCAAGCCATAACAGGTGACTTGCTATTCGCTGCAATTCAAGCAAAATCATGCGCGCATACTGAGCAGGCTCACTTACCTCAACACCAATTGCTGATTCTACTGATGATACATAAAGATCATCCCACCCCATTGGGGCTACATAATCAAGCTTTTCAGTATAGGATGGATTCTGCATATACATTCTAGTTTCCATAAGTTTTTCAACACCCCTATGCAAAAACCCTATATGCGGCTCGACATCCATTATAGTATCTCCATCAACATCCACAATAAGCCTTAATACACCATGAGTGCTTGGATGTATTGGTCCTACATTTATTTTCATTCTAGGCATTATCTCACTTTATAGGTAGACCCCCAGACATAATCCTTTCTAAGTGGATATGTGGTACCATTCCATTCCTCTAGTAATAATCGTTTTATCTTCCTACCCTTTATTTTTATACCAAACATCTCTGAGAGTTCTCGCTCATACCAATCGGCTGATTTGTATAAACCCATTACACTGTCTATTTCTAAGTTATCAAGATTTAAAATTACATTAAATAGCTGATGTTTATTGTGATTGTAATTATAGAGAAGATATACTACTTCTATATGATCTTTTCTATCAATTGCGGTTATCATTTTAAGAGAGGTATATCCCTTTTCAATCATTTTTTTCAATTGATTCAGTAATTCCTCTCTCTTTATCTCTGTCAATTTTTCCACCTATTTTTTCTTGCAGTTTCATTAATGCTCCGAATAAGTTCTCCGGTTTTGGAGGACAACCAATTGCGTATACATCAACAGGTAATACCTGATCTATTCCCTGTATTATATTATAACTCTCCCACCACGGGCCCCCAGAAGTTGCGCATTCGCCAAATGCTATAACATATTTTGGTTCTGCCATCTGCTCATAAAGGCGTTTTATTCTTGGCACCATTGATTTTGTAACCCATCCAGCAACAATCATCACATCACATTGACGTGGAGTACCCCTAAATAAAAGATATCCTTTTCGCTCAGCATCAATGCGCGATGCACCAAAATCCATTAATTCTATTGCACAGCATGCAAGACCGAACTGTAGGGGCCATAATGAATTCTTTCTGCTCCAATTTACAATACCCTTTGACATCTCTCTAGTAAGATCTGATAATTTTCCGAACATCACGTTCGTATTTTTATTATATTTTTTAAGTGATGCCTCAGTTAAATGCGTCATCTCACGCTCTGCATTGACAAATTCGTCAAGAGTATATGGAGGCTCTACATTTTCAGACATATTTATCACTAATAAATTTATAGCCAAACATTGCAGCCATTGTTGATATTGATAGTAATATTATATAATAAAGGTTAAGGTCATAACTCATGCCATAAGAGACCGAAGCCCATAGTAGACCTAAAACAGCAATTATTTCAAAAGGTATAAAAATCGCAAAAAATGGCAAATATTCATTATCTATATCACGATTTGAGCTTATAGTCTCCTCCCCGCTTTCATATGGAGAACCTTTTACACTATTATTGCTATAATTTTTTCTAAGTAATTTTGACGATAACAAAAATAGCGATGGAATTAAAATTGCAAAGAAACCAAACACTATTAAAATCACATAATTATACAAGCTCCCACTAGATATAGATTGTAGGTGATTTATAAAAGCTTTATCTATGTGTTTTTTTATCTAAAGTTTATGTTTAATTAATAACTTTTTATGCCAATTTTGTAAAAGAATTTAAATAGTCCAATTAAGATACTGTAATATGAATAATTTAGGCATAGGATTGATTGTTGGTGGAGGCTTTCTATTTGGAATTGGATTAGGACATATAGTACCACTTGCTGGTGCACTGTCATTTTTAGGTGCAATTTTAATTGCAGCAGGCTTAGTTACTTTATTTACAAAATGTAATAGAAATAATAAAAAATATAAATCAAAAAATTAATTTTTTATTATTTTCCTTTTGGTTTAATTATTTTTTACATACATCAGGTTTCCAACGAGGAAGGTTTATATTTGACCATTCAATTAAACCACCACTTATACTAAATGCCAAAATACCATTTTTTATTAATGATTTGGCAAAAGCGTAGGATAAACTTCCGAAGTTACATACAACATATACCTTTTTACCTCTAAGTTTTGATAATATATTAGTGTTTATTTTTGTGGAATTGAAATTTATGGATCCGGGAATATGAAAATGATTAAATTCTAATGGCAAACGTATATCTACCACCATAACGTTTTTTGATAGTCTTATTTCACCCCCATCCTTTAATTTCTGCCACACATCATCCTCTGAATTGATAAAGATTTCCTTAAACGCCTTTCTTGGTGTAACCATTATTTTATCATCTTCGTTATGAATAATTTGTGTGTTTTTGCGCTTTTTATAAATTAAAAGATGCTCATTTCGAACTTTTGGAAAAAATTTATCATCTAAATATTCAAAATATTCTTTTAAGTATGGTAGAGGGCCATCACAGCATATAAATACACATACAATTTCGCCATTTTTATTTCTTAATTCTTTTAGTGTTTTATTCTTTGATTTCTCCTCTAAAAATTTTATTAGTCCTGCAAGAGCAAACCCAGAGCTCGGTCCAACAACTATTCCAGAACGTATAAGTTTTAAGCTATTTTCAAATGATGCAATAGTTCCAATTTCTATTAAATGATTAACATATTCTTTCCATTCAAAAGCTGTCATTTTCAAAAGACTTGCAGTTCTTGGTCCTGGAACCGGATTATTTGGTGTTCTAACAACCCCAACAGTCTGTACATTCTTGTTTTTCTTCTTTAAGAAGCTAGCTGCACCAACCATTGTACCGGTTGTACCTAAACCAGCACAAAAAACGGTTATATTTCCATTGGTCTGTTCCCATATTTGCTTTCCGGTCAAATTTTTGTGAGAAAGAGGATTTGCGACATTGTCATATTGTGAAGGATTGAAATATCCCTTTTCAGTACCCATTTCTTTAGCTTTATAAATACCACTATTTTTATCTTCAGGATCTGGGCATATTGGTTCTTCAATTATTTCTATTTCTGTACCAAAAAGTCTTAAAAGCTGAAGCTTGCCTTCAAGTATCTCATGTGAAACTATTGCTTTAGTTTTCTTAACACCAAATGCACAACCAATACTAGCAATTGAAAATGCAGTATTTCCAGATGAACTTTCAATTAAAGTATTAACACCTTTAAGATCACCACACTCATATGCAGATTTTATCATATTATAAGAAGGAATTGCCTTAACATTACCAAGTGGATTTAAGCTCATTAATTTTGCAAATATGTGTATATTTTTATTTTGTAGAGACTTTGGCAAATCTATTTCAACCATTGGGGTATATGGATAATTATTAGGATTAAGATAATCTTTAATGGCGCTAGACCCATTAAAAACCATTTTCTTTTTATTCATTTTTTCACTTTTGGATATTCAAATGACTCATCAATCTGGCCAGATAAATCCCCAAAACGCTCTCTTATTGAGTCCTGAGCGATATATTTTTTATGCAGCTCATATAACCTATTTAGTCTTTTATTAGGATCGGATTTTATACTATTAAAAAATGAGAATAATTTTTCCAAAATTAAAAGATTTTGTTTTTCTAATAAATTTAAATCAATTTTACCTCCAATCTGTTCATATTTTCTTAAATATTCAGACTCACTAAATAAATCAAAAATAAGCGCCTTTGGTATATTATCTAAAAGAAATATCCTGTCCTCTTTGGTTCTTATTTTATTACCTATTACAATTATTTGATTATCAACCCCAGCACTCTTTGCAAGCTCATAGTATTGCCTAAATACTTCAAGACCCTTTCTTGTTGGTTCTATTACCAAAACTAAAAGGTCAAATTGACAGTGTAATGTGTTTGCAAACGCATCTGTTCCTGCAACCATATCCACAACAACATATGCACCATCATCTACGATATGAAATAGTAAACTCTCTAGTATTGCAAGATTATTATGATAACAGCTTGCACCTATCCCATCAGGATCATAAGTACCTACAGCCATAAATACCAAATTCTCTTTTTTTATACTAAAATTATTTATTATTGGATCATCTTGGGATATTTTTACAAGATTTGACTCTTTTGTTGGTGGAGTTGTTTTCCTAAATTCTGCTAATGATTTTATGCGCTCATTCTTTCCTTTAAGATGCTGTTTTATAAATTTAGTTGCATCCGGATTTGAAAGCTGCTTTCGAAATGGTATTTGTTCATTAAAACCAAGTTGCTCACCCATATGCATATTGATATCTGCATCTATTGCAAGAACAGATTTTTTAGTATTTATAAGATAATTTGTAAAAAGCGTAGCTAATGTTGTTTTTCCACTACCGCCCTTACCTACAAACGCTATTCGCATAGATTAACATATGATAAGGAACATTTATTAATATTAATAATTATATTACAAACAATTATTAATTATTATATTTACTTTTATTAGTTTAAAAATTATAAACCAATTAAAACATTCAATAAACAATTTTACCCTTTAAATGTTAACATACCAATGGGTAAATAAGTACTTCCATAATCAACAAATAATTCTGAGGATACATAGCCATTTTGAGTATTTAAAGTGCTAACATTATTAAAAGATATATATTGCTGTTCACCGCTTTGAAGACCATTTTCTGATATTACTTTAGATATACAGGAACCAACACTACAGCCATTATATACCTGGCTACCGGACTCAGATATATACAGTATTACCTTCCCATTCCAATTCGATCCTGTTGCTTGGCTAAATAATATTGTCAAATTATTATTACTAGCGTTTACTACATTACATTCGAAACCTTTATTTGCTATACATGTTCCATTTACATTAATACTGTTTAATGATTGATAATTAAAGATCCCCAATAACACAGAATTTGAAAAAATCATTATAATAAAAATAATTATTTCTCCGATAAACAATTTAATTGACAGATCAGCGAGTTTATTGTCCTTCCCTTTTACAATGGCATAAACTATAATAGGGCCAATAAACCCAACTAAATAAAGTAATGATAATGTTTTTTTCTGACTTTTAGATAAAAGCACATAAATAGTAGCTACTAAAGCACCAATTAAAGAAAAGCCTGCAAGATACCACCATCTGCTTGCTTTTATATTAGAATCCCATGTTACCATAATATCATTTTTTAATCAATAGAAGATTATTTAAACTATCATTTAAAAAATTAGCGTAAGTTAATAATATTAAATAAAATTCAAAAATGCTATTGTATTTAATAGTTTTTTGATATTATTAATTGGCGACTACGTGCATATTAAGCATTATACAAATGTGGCATTATTTATAATGGTCATAATGTTCATAATTGTTAACATTGGTTATTCTCAATACTGGTTCCAGACCGGTGCAAAATCCTCCTATACTGCTGAATTTAATAATGGATCGAGTAGTTACATACAAACAATTTATCAAAACCCTCCGAAACATGGGTCATTTGCTTATTGGGTTGGAGAATCGCTCAAAAACGGCGCATTCATACAGATAGGTTATGAGATACCGAATATGAGTGGAGAATATGCAAACGACTGTTCGCCTTCAGGCTGCTCTGGTGTTGTAAACCTCACCGCTGGAATTCCCGCATGGTTTTGGGAGTATTTTCCGGCAAATTATTCTGGAAACAATTTCTATGGGGATATAGGCCCATCTGGAAGCGTTGGAGATAATGGAACATTTAATGAGTATGGGTTTAGAGCATTGGGAGATGTATGGTATTTATTTCTAAATAATATAAAAATAGGAAGCGTTGTGCTCAATTCAACAACATCTGGTGGGTATCCACCTGTTGCTTTCGCTGAATATGCTGATGCAGTAAACAATAGTAGTATTATGATTCCGGTCAAATTCAAAAATTTTAGTTTTTATAATCAAACCATAGTAAAAAAAGTGGCAGAAGCATATAGTTATATAGGATATGGAAAAAATAGTGAAACATCAATAAACAACCCTTATGGCGTTATAGAAGTAGCAAATACATTAGATTATTTTGAATCTGGTTCAAATTTACCGATGTATAAAAACAATACATTATTGTGGAATATTGGATATTACCTTAATACCTATTCAGATTATGGAAATCTTTCACAATCATCACAATATTTGGCATATTCGACTACAACAATATCAGCACCTAAATACATTTACATAAGCAAATATCAACGAGCTGCCTTCCTAAATTGGAGTGGTAGTGGGTATGGGTCTTATACTGGTAGTAATAATACAGCCATAATAAGCATAAGTGGGAATGTTTCCGAATTCGCGCATTGGAGAGCACAATATTATGTAAATGTAAGCTCGGATATTGGAAACGTGAGTGGTAGTGGATGGTATGATAACAACAGCATTGCAAATATAAAAGTAGATAGAAATACATCTTATTTAAACAGTGATGAACGATTTCTTTTTGAGGGATGGAATAAAACATACCATAATCAATCGATAAATATTACAATTAATGGTCCTCTTGTTTTTAATGCAATATGGGTTAAACAATATTATGTAAATGTAAGCTCGGATATTGGAAACGTGAGTGGTAGTGGATGGTATGATAACAACAGCATAGATAATATATCAATTAAAAACCCATATAAATACATAAATGGGTCGGTGCGTGATGGTTTTATAGGATGGTCAAATATCAGTTACAACACTACAAGCGCGTATATAACAGTTAAATCACCACTAAATATACATGCCATTTATGCAAATGAGCATATTGCTAGGATAATAAGCGAAAATATTTACAATAATTTTATCTATCCAAATTACTACAAGACAGATATAGGAAATGTTAATAGTACCCCATTTATACCATTAAATAAAAATATCTTTATTTATAGTGCATATTATAATGGCGTTAATATACCAATAAATAAAACGCTAAATAGCAGTAGAAATTATACATTTGTTCTAAAGCTTCCTGTTTATAACATATCCATAAAAACGGTCAATTACTTATTCATGCCAATTAATGCATCATTAAATCTAACATTTAAAAACGGTACAAAATTATTAGTATATACAGGAAAGAGCGGGATTATTAACTTCAACAATGTTTTATTAAATTCAATAAACGGAAGTGCATATTATAATGGAAAACAAATAGATGTATCAACAAATAACGGATCGGTAACACTTTTCTTCCTTGATGGATATTCCGCAGTTGCAATTACTGCAATAATTATTATTATTTTATTTTTAATTGCAGATAAATTAATAAAAAGAAAAAGGCACCCGTGGCACCAAAAAATATATAACAGGTAATTAAATGGGTGTGGTAGAAGAGTCATTTATAAAAAAATATGGCAAATTTACTGACATACAAAAAATGTGCATTCCTATAATACATAATGGGGAAAACTGCCTCATTAGTGCACCTACAGGTTTTGGGAAAACAGAAGCAGCGTTTATACCAATTTTAGACATGATTGTTGAAAATGAAACAACTTTAGGTATATCATTAATTTATGTAACACCCCTAAGGGCATTAAATAGAGATGTCAATACGCGTTTATCTTCAATATGTAAAGAATTTAACATAAGTATAGCAACAAGGCATAGTGATACAACAACATCGGAAAGACAAAAACAGCATGCAAATGCTCCGCGCGTACTTATAACTACACCAGAAACATTGCAGAGTATATTAGTATCTGTATATTTTAAAGAGGCTTTGAAGAATACAAAATATATTATAATAGATGAAGTTCATGAAATTTATAGCAGCAAACGCGGTACTCAACTCTCATTAGCAATTGAACGACTTAAACTCTTTTCAAAAGAACTTCAGGTTATAGGAATAAGCGCCACAATAGGTGATATAAAAATAATGGGAAATTTTCTTTTTAATAATAATACATTTAAAATCGCCGAGCTCAAAAGAAAAAAAGATACTGATATAAAAATAGAGTATCCAAAAGAAAATACATTAATGCAAAATAGCATAATCAAAAAGTTTGACTTGGATATTTTATCCGCAGCAAGACTTAATTGTATAATAGATCATATAAAAAAATCGCATTCAATTATAATATTTGGTAATACAAGGCAAATTGTTGAAGCACTTGGAAGTAAATTAACATTTATAAATAAACTAGACCATTTTGGAGATATAGGAGTACACCATAGTTCACTTAGCAGAATTGAAAAAATATCTGTTGAGGAAAATTTTAAATCGGGAAAATTAAAATGTGTTATTGCAACAAGTTCGCTTGAGCTTGGTATAGATATAGGCAAAATAGATCTTGTAATACAATACGGGTCCCCGAAACAGGCCACTCGATTAATACAAAGAATTGGAAGATCTGGACATATGGAAAGTGGCACATCTGTAGGTATTATAATTGCCACAAATGTTATAGAAATTATAGAGAGTTATTCAATATTAAAAAACGTTGAGTTGGGTATAATAGAAACAACTAATTTATATGAAAACGCACTTGATGTTTTGATGCATCAAATAATTGGTATATTAATGCAGCATAATACGGAACTATCACATACACTGATATTTAACATAATAAAAAATTCTTTTCCTTATAAAAATATGTCCATTGAAAAATTAAATGACCTTTTATCTTTTATGGAAACCCAATCGCTTATCAAAAATAATGGTGGTGTAATATCCATGTCTGGTAGAGCCAGAATATATTATTATAAAAACTTAAGTTTTATATCAGATTCTAAAAAATTTGTAGTAAAAGATATTTATACAAATAAAATAATATCTACGTTAGATGAACGTTTTGTAATTAACAGCGTCCAAGAAAATTCATCCTTTATAACTAGAGGATTGCCATGGAGAGTAATAAGCATTGATGATGATATTATAAGCGTTGAACCGTCTGGAGATTTTGATGGCGCAGTTCCAGATTGGAGTGGAGAAGACATACCTGTATCAAATGAAGTTGCAATAGGCGTATTTGACGTATTCAATAAGGGCATCATGCTACAGGATAAGGGGATGAGAAATACAATAGATGACTTTATTGAAAAGCAGAAAAAATCCTTTATACCAAATTCCAATTATATATTCATTGAAAAATTGGATAATTATTTTGTTATTTATTCTGCTCTTGGTAGTATAGGAAATGAAGCATTTGGAAAAATAATATCTAATTACATTGTAGATAGAACTGGAAGAAGCGTTGGTATTAGAACGTCTCCATATTCAATATTAATAGAGATTGATAGAAATATTGATTTAGAGCAGATAATATACTCTTTTGAATCTAAAAATATACTCGACCTTTTAAAATCTGCTCTATTAAACAGCGACGTATTTGCATATAAATTTATAACAATAGCAAAGTTTTTTGGAGTTATAGATCGTGGTATTAAAGTATCAAAACGGACATCAAAACAAATATTAAAGCATTTTGAAGCAACTCCAATATATTTACAAACAATAAACGAACTAATGGATAATTATCAAAAAGATAATTCAATAAAAATGCTTTCGGATATAATAAAACACAGAAGAGTAAAATCTTTTGATGTTGATGATATCTCCATATTCGGTAATATAATACTTAACTCAGCGTATTATACAAAAGAACTAATAGCACCACTAACCCCAAATAGCCTTATAATGGATTCTTTTGTAAACTCAACACTAATGAAAAAGGTTGAATTATTGTGCACTTATTGTAATTTCAAATTTACAAGAAAATTAGACGAGCTAAAAGATTTTAAGAGCATTAAATGCCCAAGTTGCAAAAGTACAATGATAACAAGGTATAATGAAAATTATGCTGCTGTTGCAAAAAAACGTAATTTAGGATTAAAGTTTGGTAAAAACGACATTAAAGTATTAAGAGAGATGACAACAGAAGCAAGCCTTTTTGATGCATATGGTGGTAGAACAGCAGTGGCACTTGCAACATATGGTATAGGTGTACATACAGCGGCAAAAATACTTATGATGCTAAAAAGAGATTATAATAGTTTTTTTGTTGATTTGCTAGACGCACAGAAACAATTTATACGAACAAAAAAATATTGGTCGTAATTAATGACTTTTTGTTATATGTATTCCATGATTTTCAGGTATTATTTTGTACTTCGCATTTTCAAAATGCATGGCAAGCTCTCTTCCTTTATAGTACATATTTAAAAATACCGCAATGGATGATATTATAGTATGGGGCTGAGTTGTAAGACTTATATTGAAATCTGCCATATCATATAATTCTTTTATATTATCAGTAGTAGATACGATAAGCATTATATTTTTATATGTGGATATTGCATATTCTGATTTTTTTATGCTGCTGCCATATTTAGTTAAATATATTGTTTTGTAATTATTGTTAGGCTCTAATATAAGCTTCTTCCAATTAGAGTCAAAGCTTACTTTAAAGCTGCTACCCCAATCCTCATTAATCTCTTTGAAATATTTTGATATATATGATTTACTACTTTGTTCTTTTTGTGTTGCAATAAGTTCGGACGCACCAAATGCCCTTGCAGTCAATGCTACATCTATTAGTTTCTCTTTATCCATTTTGCCAATTAGGACAACCTTTATCATTAATATCAATTAAAATAGAGTTTTAAATATTTATTATATGTTGCCATCAGCTTCGTTACTATCACTTTCTATAATTGCATTTTGATTTGGATCTACTAGATCTGGGGATATTATCTGAGCATCAACTACAGAGTTTTTAGCGTCAAGCCTCATTATTCTAACGCCACTTGCAGCTCGCCCAGTCTTTCGTACAGATGAAACAGGGAATTGTATAGAAATTCCATTAGAGCTTATTAATAATGCAGTATCATTCTCACTAACCTTAAGCGACTTTACCACCATGCCAGTCTTATCACTTATTTTTATATTAAGAACACCGCTCCCTCCCCTATATTGTAATCGATATTTATCAAGCTCCGTTATCTTTCCATACCCTTTCTCAGTTATAGACATCACATAATCTTTTTCTGATACAGAAATTATATTCACAACACTGTCCTTATCCTTAAGCCGTATACCGCGTATCCCATGGGCCATTCTACTCATAGGCCTTATATCAGATTCATTAAAGCGTATTGATTTGCCACTCTTTGTAGATAAAAATATTTGGGATTCTCCGTTTGATATACAAACATCCGCAAGTGAATCGGTATCCCTTAAAGGTATTGCATTTATACCATTTGATCTTGGCTTTGCAAATTTCTCCCCTCTTATACGCTTTATTACACCTTTTGATGTAACAAATGTTATAAACTTTCCAATGAATTCTTTCGTATTTATAACACGCTCTATATGCTCGCCATCACGCATCTTTATTAGATTTATTGCAGCCTTTCCTGAGCTATATCTATCCCCTTCCGGAACCATATATGCTTTTATCCAATAGGCCCTTCCAAGATTTGAAAAGACCATTAAGGTATCCTTATTTTTACAGTATAATGTTTGCTTAGCAAAATCTCCGTCTTTTAATTCTATAGCCTTAATGCCCCTACCTCCCCTATCCTGTACTTTGTAGCTCTTCATATTCATTCTTTTTAGATAATTATTATTTGTAAGTAGTATAGTTATGTCCATATCCTCTATAAGATCTTCATTTTCTATCGTTGGAGGCAATTCACTAATCTCTATCTTTGTCTTGCGTTCAATTCCATATGTATTTTTTATATGTAATGTTTCCTCTTTTATTATATGATATACTTTCGAATTATCTGCAAGTATACTAGTTAATTCATCTATTTTTATTTCAAGATTTTTCTCTTCTGATTTTAAAGATGAGACTTCAAGACTTGTTAGTCTGCTTAATTTCATATCAAGTATTGCGCTAGCCTGCTTTTCAGACAATTCATATTTTTCCATAAGTGCAAAGCGCGCATCCTTTGTATCCTGGCTTGACTTTATAAGTGAAACCACTTCATCTATGTTCTCCATTGCTATTACTAAACCTTTAACTATATGCATCCTATCTTTTGCGACATTAAGATCATATGCTGTCCTCTTTGTTATAACATCAAATCTGTGATCAACAAATACCTTTATGAACTGCCTTATATTCATGGTCAATAAAGCGTTATTTAAAACAGCAATATTCATTACAGGAGATGTAATCTGTAGCTGTGTATGTTTGTATAAAAGATTAAGTACATAATCTACACTCACATCTTTTTTGAGATCTAAAACTAAACGTATATCATCCTTGCTGCTCTCATCCCGAATATCAGCTATGCCCTGTATTATTTTATCCCTAATAAGCCTGCCTATAGTCTCGGCAAGTATAGCTTTATTCACATTATATGGTATCTCTGTTATGATTATACTTTTTCTAGTTTTTGTCTCTTCAGTCTCCGTTTTGCCCCGTATAGTAACAGATCCTCTACCAGTCATATATGAGGAGTATAATTGATTATTGTAAAATACAATGCCACCAGTTGGGAAATCTGGACCTTTTATATAAGACATTAAGTCCTCTGGTTTTATCTCTCTATTATCAACAAATGCTGATATTGCATCGCAAACCTCATTTATGTTATGTGGTAGTATGTTTGTAGCAACACCAACAGCTATTCCAGAACTGCCATTTAACAAAAGATTTGGTAGCTTTGCTGGTAAAACAACAGGCTCAACTTCAGTATTATCAAAATTTTGTGTAAATTTTACAGACTCCTTTTCAAGGTCATTTAACATCTCTTCTGCTATTTTTGATAGTTTAACCTCAGTATATCTCTGTGCTGCTGGTGGATCACCATCTATAGAACCCATATTCCCTTGTCCAGATACAAGTGTATGCTTCATGGTAAATGGCTGTGCCATTCTAACAAGAGCATCATATATAGCCATATCTCCATGTGGATGATATTTACCCATAACCTCTCCAACGATTCTGGCGCTTTTCTTTGTCTGTTGTGAGTATACATTATTTAGTTTATACATTGCATACAATATTCTTCTTTGAACCGGTTTTAATCCATCACGTGCATCAGGCAGGGCTCTGCCTACTATTACGCTCATCGCATAATCAATATAGCTGCTCTGCATCTCCTTCTCTATTTGCGTCTCTATGATTTCCGGCATTTAAATAACCTATACGTCTAAGAAATTAACATCTTTGGAATGCTCCTCTAAGAACTTTCTTCTCTCGCTTACATCAACGCCCATAAGTATTGAGAATATCTTATTTGCATGAACTACGTCCTTTATCATTATCTTCTTTAAAACTCTAGTTTTTGGATCCATTGTTGTCTCCCATAACTGCTCTGGATTCATTTCTCCAAGACCCTTATATCTCTGAATATTTGCATTGCCATCAAATTGCTTTAATTTCTCATTCATCTCCTCTTCACTATAAACATAATGTGACTCGCGCCCTTTAGATATTTTATACAATGGCGGCTGCGCTATGTAAACATTACCATTCTCTATTAATTGCTTAAGATATCTGTAGAAAAATGTTAAGAGCAACGTTCTAATGTGGCTTCCATCAACATCAGCATCAGTAAGTAGTATTATTTTTCCATATCTTATCTTGCTTATATCAAAGCTCTCCTTTATTCCAGTACCAAACGCAGTTACCATCATATGAAGCTCTTTGTTTCCAAATATCTTATCCTCAGTCGCCTTCTCCACATTTAATACCTTTCCACGTAGAGGTAGTATTGCCTGATAGAATCTATCTCTACCCTGCTTACTTGATCCCGCCGCGCTATCCCCCTCAACGATAAATATCTCTGTCTTTTCAGGATCATCCTCAGTACAATCCGCAAGCTTTCCTGAGAGTACAGGACCATCAAACATTCCCTTCTTTCGTGCTAGCTCCCTTGCCTTTCTTGCATATTCACGTGCCTCAGCAGCGCCCTGCACCTTCGCAATTATCTTCCCAATCTCTACCGGATTCTCCTCAAAATATGTTGATAGGGTTGAATATACAAAACTATCAACCATACTTTTTATGTTTGAATTACCCAATTTTTCCTTCGTCTGCCCTTCAAATTCTGGATTCTGCATCAATATTGAAATAACACCTATAAGGCCTTCACGCGTATCCTCTCCCTCTATAGCAGCGGTCTTATTCTTATTTTTAACATTTTTTTGTATATAATTTGTTATAGCACGCGTAAGCGCAGTATGGAACCCTATTACGTGCGTTCCGCCCTCACCAGTCTTTATTCTATTTACAAATGAGATAAGCTCCTCACTATAACTCTCTACATATTGTATAGCAAGTTCCACTTTTATAGATTCATAATCTTTTATCATTATTATTGGCTTTGATATTGGAACCTTATCGGAGCGTATATACTCTAGAAAATCTGGAAGACCATTATTTGAATGGTATATCTTTTCTGTATCCTCAGTTATACCACGTTTATCTCTAAACTCTATTTTAAGCCCAGGATTTAAAAATGATAAATCAACCAATCGCTCCGTTATAGTAGTTGTATCAAAATGACTTACAGAAAATATCTCTTTATCAGGCTTGAATTTTATTGTAGTACCATTATCATTTGGGTCTATATCACCCATTACTTGAAGCTCAGATGTTGGCATACCTCTGCTAAAACTCTGTCTGTATATCTTTCCATTCTTCTTAACTGTAACTACAGTATATTCTGAAAGTGAATTTATTACTGTTAATCCAACACCATGCAAACCTCCAGACACCTTATATATTTTATTTTCAAACTTTGCTCCAGAATGAAGCGATGTCATTATAACTTCAAGAGCGGGCTTGTTTGCTTTTGGTATTATATCTATTGGTATACCTCTTCCATTATCAGATACCTCTCCAACATCAATACCATCCTCATTATAGAGTGTTATCTTTATAGTATCACAAAATCCTGCTGTTGCTTCGTCTATGGAATTATCAATTACTTCATAGAGTAAATGATTAAATCCAGCTATGCCTGTAGAGCCTATATACATTGCAGGCCTTTTCCTAACACCCTGAGTGCCAGAAAGCACAACTATATCCTTAGCAGAATAATCATTATTTTCCATAAAATGAGCCTATAAATTTTCCTATATTAGTATCGTATTTTAGTATTAAAAACCTTCTCTTTATAGAAATTTAATGAGAATAATTAATAGTGTTAACATATTATTTATTAAATTAAATTGATATATTACTTTTAAGTATTATTTTTATTTATAGAGTGCTAAAATGAAATTTAATAATAAATTTAAAAGTAAACTATTACTAGTTATGCTAATTATAGCGCTTTTTGATTCTATCTATTTAACTTCGGTTGAATTAAACAGCCTACCGCTTTACTGTTCACATACAGGGATAATAAACTGTGGCGGAGTTCTTTCTAGTAAATATGCAAATATAATAGGGATACCTCTAGCATACTATGCACTTGGATGGTCCATAATTGCAATTATTCTATTCTTTTTAAAAGATAAGAAGTTTGAAACTGTAAGGAATTTCTGGTATTTAATAGCAATAGTTGCTGTATTATATTCTATATCAGCAATGGCAGTATTAGGAGAAATATGTGAGTACTGCTCATTACTAGATGCCACATTAATAGTAGTTTTTATAATAACTATATACTCATTGAAAAAATAAATGATCAATTAGTATACATCAAAACTAAAACGCCTATTGGTATCAAAAAGAAATTTATCACATTAACTGTTGGAATTATCTGTAATAATACTATTAAATAAAGTATTAATCCTGAGGTATTATCTTTATCATATATTAGATGGAACACCTTCATGAAGGTATTTGGGTTCTCTTTTGTTAGATATTTTATCATAGACATTCCAATGATTATAGCTATTATAACCCCATATATTATGGCTCCGAAAAATCCAGCTATAACACTTAAAATTGACGCAATAATAACAGCTGTTATTATAGTGTATATGAATTTTGATGAAATTATATCCTTCCAACCATCTGAAAGAGCAAATACTATATCGCTTCCCTCCTTCTTCAAATATTTAGATGAAGTGATAAGCAGTACAAGCACCAATGGTGATATTATGTGTATTAATATACTAATTACATATGAAAATAATGAAATATTTGCATTTGTTGAACCGATAGTTGAAAATATTAGTGTTGGTATTGCAGCAGTAAAAGATAGTATTGTATCAACAATTATTACAGATATTAACAATAATGCTCCTAAAAGCACATAATCCAAAAGATTGTCCTGATATTTTGTGTATATATCATCAAATGTCATGTGCTCTTTTTTTGTTGGCATTATACCACTTATATTAGTTTGCTGCGCATCTTTTTATACTTTTCATATAGAATATTTAGTATTCTTGGGCTCGTAGCTCAGTTTGGTAGAGCGGCTGGCTCTTAACCAGTAGGTCGCGGGTTCGAATCCCGCCGGGCCCGATCCAATATTTTAATGATGCGGTCAAATATTATTTATTTTTTATACCGTTCATGAGTTTTAACTATATGTATTGCTTCTCCTAACACCATACCAGATGTTGCAGCCAAAAGCATTTCGGTAGCTAGACCAAATAAAATATTAGATGGATATAATAACTCTATTAAAAATCTGAGTATATATGATACCAACCATAATATAAGTATAAATGGCGCTCTTTTATAATGCGTTTCTCCATTCTTTTCAAAGAATTTTAAACCTAAATTACTGAGCCAAAAGCCTATGAAATAACCGATTATAATAAAAACCAAAACAGCTATTATATCTACAATTGATGGATTTAAAATAAAAAGTGAAATAAAGGTAAGTAGTAGATATATTATTGGAAGTCTATAAACTTTTGATTTTTTGAATTTTGCACCTTTAAAATTCCGATACATTCTTATTGTTAAATAAATTGCGATTATTATAAGTACTATTGCAAAGCTACTACTTGAAGAGACAGACGTTGTTGGAATTGATGAAACCATAATTATCTCTTCATCTTTTTATATGCCAAATAAAATATTGCAATTACAACTATAGCCAAAGCAACATATGTTAGATATGATAATATATCGCTTTTCGAATATATTCCGCTAGAATTTGAATTTGTAATTGGAATAGTACTTGTAGTACCAGTTGCCCCAGATGTTTTAGATACTAAAGTATTTGATGGGAGTATATTAGATGTGATGTTTTGTGGTGGTATACCCATATCTATAATTCCATGATTGTAGTATATTTCAAATGGTGCGTGAAATACAACCCATGCGCCTGGATAATTAGTATTATTTTGAATTGTGTTATTTTTAGAATTATAAGTCCAATTCATATAACTATTATAGTTGCCAAAATTATATGCTATAGAATTATAACTGCCGCCGCCAAACTGCATTGCCGTGAATGTATTATTGCCATTTAAGATTGTTGTTATATTACGAATATTTCCATTTGGCGTTGTAAATTTTATGCTTGTTGTTATCTGATTATTTACCGCAAAACCATAGGCGTATGATATGTTATATGGCAATGGTGAAATAGACATATTCTGAGGTTTAAATAATATAATTGAAAAATTGTAATTGGGATATGTCCTGTTTCCTATTAATATGTAGGTATTTGGCGGGATTAGAACAGTAACATTCCCAAAATTTAATCTTGCTCCAACTACCCCATTTACGCTATTATTAATCTCGCTTATCTTTAGTAGACGCGGTGTTGGTGGAATAGGTATATAATTGTTTGATAGATTTGGTGGTGTGATGTTGTTTGAAGAGATTATAGTATTATTGTATTTTACCACATTTATATAAAGAGTTGTTGGGGTTGTTTGTGTATCATTCCCAGTAACAATTATAGATAGGTTATATAACATCGGATATGTATTTTGACCTGCGTTTATCGTCAACTTACCGGAAAATGGTGGGACCCCAGACATATTTGTTAATGATACCGTTATACCATGAGAATTTAGTACATTGATATTTGTCAAATTTATTTTACTATATCCAGATATGCCGCTAATAAGTTCAACATTATATAAAGTATTTGCCGATCCATATTGAGGCAGCATTAATGTATTATTATTTGAAACAAACTGTGCGGTATTTGTAGATGCTGAAACTGCCGCCGCCAAACAGAGTGTTGAAATCATCAATACGAGTAATAGTTTATACATTCTATCAGCTAAACAGATACATGTAATTTATTTATATTTTGTTATTTTACTATGGCTGCATCCAGTCTATCTCATAATATTCAAATTCGCTGCTGGGCAGCTTTATCTGTTTTATTTTATAATAAGTTACTGAGGTTTCTCTATCAGCTATTGCAATTATTAATTCTGAATTCCTTGCACGAGCCTCATTTATTATAGCTGATAGTTCACTACCGCCAATATACTCATCCTCGCTTAAAGAGAGCATAGAATATTTTGGTATATCCTTTCCAGGAACCTCTGTAACCCCATTTTTCCTGTAATATAATACAAAATCTATCGAGAGCTTCTTTTTTCTGCTCCTACCAGGAATTGCAAGTATGAATGTTTTTCTTACAGAATGTGCAACTCTTATTACTCTTGCCCATTCTGATATTAATAATTTTAAATCTCTTGGAAACACATGTATTACATGCTTTGAATGTATCCATTCATCATTCTTTATAGGCTGAGCACCTGGAAAATATATTCTAAAATGCGTGCCGAATTTAAATCCAGTTTTTAATACATACCCATTATCGCGCCAGTCCGCATATATAGAGTATAACTTTTGAAAATCAGATCTTCTGGAAGTGGCAATTGCTATTATTTCATTTTTGGTATATCCTTCTATATTTAATATACCCTTCTCCATCAAAAAAAGCGTCTCGTATATATCGAGTTTGTTCAAACTTCCGTGATCGCTTGCTTTATATGTTCCGTACTGGCCAAACCAATGATTATTATATAATTCACGACCCATATCGCTTTTATCTATAATAGATACCAGATCATCCTCAAAAAATACGCCAGTTACATCCTTTATGCTTATCTTTAATTTAGTTGATGGATATGCCTTTACATTTATCTGTTTATCCTTCTTTATACTACCATCATTGCCATGCTCTTGTGGGTATTCTATTACAAGACCTCTATCCCGCCAATCTTTATATGTAAAATATCTTGCCATGAACTTATTATTTTTATTAAATAGCATTGCTACATCATTAAATGTTAGTTTTTTGCCAGAATCAGAAATACATTCTGCCTTACGAACATCTATAACATATAATGCCTCTTCAGGACGTAATGTATATTTATTTAAAACTTTTATCCCTATATGCCCGTTTCTTAAGTTATCCTGGCTTGACTGATCCACTACATAAATGCTTTTTGTTTTTTCTTCAATGTTTATAAGTAGACCCAATTTATCAACCATATATTACCTTAACCATCTCTTGCTCAATTTCTGATAATTTTGCAGGAATTACAATAGTGCGCATGCCCTTTAGCTTATTTAATGTGCGTGCATCCTTTATATTTAAAAATGCTCTATATTCATCATTTTGTGAGAGTTGCTCTATAATTATTATTTTTGTTGAATCGTTTATTATTCCAAATTTATGTACAGATTCAGCATACTCCATATATTTTATTGCTTCATTTATTGGTATTGATGATGACTCCTTCTGATCATAATCGAGTAATAATATAGTATGTAAATTATTATCCATGTTCTTTTTTATTGTATCATAGAAGGATATAGGTTTATAATGCTCACTCCAACGTGCAATTGTTACTATCCGTCCAAATCTATAAAAATCTAAGCCGCTCTCTCCCATTATCGCGCTTATAATAGAACTTGAATGTATTACCTTTATAGAAATATTAAGTTTTGATGCTGTTAAAAATATTATTTTATGTGTCGTTGCAATTAAAGGATCTCCACCCACAAGTATTGTAATATCCTGCTTCTTAGAAATTAGCTGGTCAATATGCTCCTCTAAATCTTGGCGTGATAGTTTTTTGATATTTTTATTTATTAGCGACTCTATATTCTTTATCTTTGACTCTGATATGCTGCTAGTATATACATCAATAAAGACATCATTAGAGACTTTGCAGGCTTGAATGCCTTCTATAGTCATTCCATCTTCAGATATACCAGTACCTACAAGAAATAGCATTAATGCACCAATTAACCCTTAACTCCATCCTTAGTTATTCTTATTATGCATTCACCTTCAGGCATACTAGGTGAATCTACAAGCCTTACTATTCTTTTATCCTCCTTACTCTTTCTCATATAAAGGCGCGTACCAGCAGCATGAGCCATTACATTGCCGCCTATTGGAGTTGTAGGGTCGCCAAATAGAATTCCAGGATTATCCATTACCTGATTGGTTACATAAACGGCAAGATCGTATTTATCTGATAGACTCTGCAGCTTATGTATATGCATATTAAGCTTCTGCTGCCTCTCGCCTAACGCACCCCTACCTATAAATTCGGCCCTAAATAGAGCGGTTAATGAATCCACAACTATTAGCTTTATGTTTTTCTCCTGTATGAGCTTATCTGCACGCTCAACAGTTAATATCTGCTGCTCAGTAGTTTGAGCCCTAACATATATAATATTTTTAAGCACCTCTTCAGGATCTAGGCCGCTATTCTTTGCTATCTCCTTTATACGCTCAGGCCTAAATGTTCCTTCAGTATCTATAAACAATACATTTCCGCCAAGACCAGACTTCTCTCTTGTTTGCTGCGCATTTACTGTTAATTGGAATCCTAATTGTGTTTTGCCACTTGAGAATTTACCATAGCTCTCCGTTATGGAATTAGTTTCTATACCCCCACCAATCATATCATTTAATGAATCACTACCTGTACTTATTTTACCTAATATTAAGCGTTTTTCAAATACCTCAGCTCCTGTAGAATAATTAATAGTTGTTGATTCTTTTGCCACCTGAACCGCTTTCTTTGCAGCATCGACGCTCATGCCAAAATTTTCTGATAAATCGTGGGGATTAGCTATTGCTACCTTCTCTAGCGAATCTATTCCGGCAGCACGCATCTTCTCAGCAGTTGTCTCCCCGATACCTGGAAGATCCTCCAATTCCCTTACTATTTTATCCTTAACCATAATAAAACCCGCAAGATCTGCAAACCATTTATATATTATTATACTAAAGCTATATAAATTAAGATTACAAATTAGATAAGAATTGTGCGTTTTAGTTATATTTTTGAGAATAAGTGCCAGCGTGTAACACACGCTGGCAAGGCGACCAGTTCTTCACGACCTTTCTACAGTAGAGAACCTGTAATTTAATATAAAAAAGAATATTTAAAAAGATTTGTAATTAGCGGAATTATATCATAAATATGGAATTTTATGGGATTTTTAACACTCAGCCTGCCAGCGTTGGTTGCTGCGATAATACTTGGTATATTACTGATAATATTTGGTGGGATTTTTGGCCCGCTTATGATAGCTAGTATGATACTTTTTTTAGTGCTTTCAGCTATAGTTACAGCGTTTGGAATAATAAATAAGAAAAAGATTGGTGTTGCAGAAAAGGATAGAGGCATAAAGAATGTCATTGCTAATGGCCTTGCACCACTTATTTTTTCAATTCTATTTGCGTATTATATGTCCCAGGCACATATTTCATACATATTAATTCTTGGTTTTGTAAGTAGTGTTGCGGCAATAACCGCAGATAAATTTAGTAGTGAAATAGGAGTCCTTAATGGAAGCCCTACTATGATATTTAGCCTAAAGAAGGTTAAAAAGGGTACAAGTGGGGGTGTAACCAAACTTGGCCTAATTTCTGGATTTTTAGGCAGCACGCTCATAACAATACCTGCAACACTTATGTACTTTCTTATATCTGGCACATATTACAACTATTATATTGTGACTCTTATAATATTTATTGGATTTTTAGGTAGTATATTTGACTCTATTCTAGGTTATTTTGAGGAATTGGGTTTTGGCAATAAATATACATCTAATTTTATTGCTAGCATAATAAGTGGGCTACTGCTCGTAATAATACTTCTAATATAATTTTAGATATATGCGCCAATCGGGATTTGAACCCGAATCGCGAGCTATTTCCTATTCAGATTGGGAAGCTCGTGTCCTAACCAGATTGGACTATTGGCGCATAAGCAAAATTCTATCTTATATATGGCATTCCATGATCGCTTTCTTGAGGCAGTTGAGGCATTGGATTATTCATCTTTCCCTCCATCTTATTTATTTTATCCGCAACCTTCTTTATTATTACATCAAGTTCGTCGGTCTTTATCTTTAGATTAAGTATTTCTGATAATATATTTATGACTGATTTTGCAGCCTGCGCATCATAATCTACAAATGCCTCACCCATTAAGCACGCTCCCTCTATACCATGGCGTTTACCAAATACAGGTATCATACCTGCCGCGCCCCATATAAAGCCCTTAGATTCGCCAAATATTACCCCTTTATCCTTTAGCTCTTTTATTAAAGAGGTATTTGTAACATTTCCAAATACTCTAGGCTTTTTCATATCTCCAGCATTTGATATGTAACCACCAATAGTGTATATGAATTTGCCATTTAATTCATTTATAAAAAACTCAGTTATACGCTCATTTATATCATATTGACCCTCAGGACTCATAGGTTGAAAATCTCCAGTTAGTATAACAATGTCATTTTTGATATTTTTTGATCTAATTAGATAGAATTTATTGCTCATCATCCTAATTGTGCCTTTTTTTGTCATAAGAACCTGATTAGGTAGATGGGGTGAATATAGCGTAGCTATGCGTTTTGCCTTAAACTCTTTTTTAAGATGAGCAGCAACTATCTTCCCTATATTCCCTATACCTGGTAACCCAACAATAAGTATTGGGTCGTTAAGCTTTATATTCGCGTTTTTGATTATTATTGTATCCTTCATTTTATCACCTAAAAAAAGTATTATACACTATTATAAAATAGTATAATTAAGTTATTATGTTTTTGTTATATGTTATCCATTATGTCGGATTTCTCTCTTTTTAACTTCTCTTTTTCCATAACAAAAACGCCATCGCTAAATAGATCCGAAACAGAATCCGTTGCTTCCTTTAATTTTTTTTCAGCTTCCAGATAGTCACTTGCTTCTACAAGTAGTCTATATTTAGGCGCGCTTATATATTCAACTGTTACGCCTATTTTAATCATCTTTGCAAGCGCTTCTCTTATCTGTAATATACCATCTTTTGTGTTATATGTTGACATAGTTAAGGTATATACGACCTTATACACCTTCTCTTTTTTATTTGACTCTATTATGTTTATTATTGCATCCTTTAATTTCTTAGATATCTTTAATTTGCTAAACGCTTCCGTATTATTATTAGCATTCTTCATAAATTCAGTAAATGAAGGAAATGAGGATAATATGATTTTTGTAGTAGCCTCTTTTTCCTCATTTGTTGTTATTTTAACCTCTTTTAAAGCTTGCTGATATATTGCCGTTAAGCGTTTTTCTAAGTTATAAGAATCCAACTTATCTTTTGCTTGCTTATTATTTACCTTTTTTATAGATATATCTATAGTGCCTTTGATTTTATCTATAAATATAACTCTACATATAACAGTCTGGCCATTGTGTATGAACTCATGTATATTTTTTATCCACCCAGAGGATACTTCACGTATTGGAAGATACGAATCAATATCATTATATTCAATAAGTTTACAGTATGCGCCGAACTGTGCCACTCTAGATATCTTGGCAACTACAAGATCCCCAACCTTAGGACCTCCTAAAATGTCCATTTAAAACCTTTATGCACCTATCTCTATTTTCTTCTTCGTTCTTGTACCCATTACTCGTTCAACGCCAAAATTACAAACTTTACATTTTAATATTACCTTTTGCCTCTGTGATACCTTCTTCTTTATTGCCTGTCCTTTTACCTTACCATGATAACCTTTTAGTTTTCTTATTCTTCTTCTATTACCTATATTAAGGCCTATTCCAAATCCAGATCCTTTTGAATATGCTTTAACAGCATGATTTGTATGTTTATTGCATTTTGGACAGAATGCTGATATCTCTTTATCTATTTTCATATTAATTACCTTCAAATATCTTTACAAATGTTATTTGTAATGAGAAATACTTTATCATTATCGTTATTTATATCTATATATTCATCTTTTTTAACAGGTCCTATTTCATTACCTGATGGTAATATAATTTTAGGTATTTCTTGTATTACTAATAATTTTTTATCTTTAATATTTTTATCTATATCTAATTTTTCAGATAATGTAAAATTTAATAGTTTTTTATGAAAATCTATTTCAATTTTAGGCATATTCTGACTAATTTGTCTATTGTATGCCACATATACAATTAATTTCTGTTTCCTTCGTTCATATATATTATAAAGAAGTTTTAATATATTCTCTTTTGTGGTTTTATGTATTATATCATCAGTATTAATCATATTAAATTGTTTTAATATCTTATCGTAAAAATCATTTGGTAATAATTGTAATTCATTAGATTGTTTTTCTTTTTGCCATACTTGCCATAAATAATCATAATTATCATTATTTTCCACTAAGAGCACCCCATACTTCCACTATTTTTTTATGATATAATGTTATTATTTTATTATATAATATTCTTTATATTAATATTATATAACATATATAAAAATATAGAATAGTGGAATTGTGGGGTCTAACTGTTAAAATAGCGAGGAGTGGATTTGAACCACCGATCTCCGGGTTATGAGCCCGGCGGGCACTCCAGACTACCCTACCTCGCTATATATTGATAATATATGTACTTTAGCTTATTATTAGTTATGTTATAAAATCTTTTTTATATTAGTTGATATTTACTAAATTCTTTGCTTCGTCTTTTGTAATCATATCAAAGTTTTTATTACAAACAACACATTTGAATTTAGCTTCGTATGCAGCTTCAAAAGTAAATATTAACTTATCTTCAGTATAACATTTTTTACATATAAAATAATCATTACAATCATCTTTTATAATAACCTCTTTATTAGACATAGATTCTATATAATTAAAAAATGATAGAATCTTATTTGTGTTAATATACCATGCAAAAGAGAGCCATCCATTAATATTTTTAGCTACATAATAATTTGTTATACCATAATTTTGTAATCTATTTAATGTTCTTCTTATATTATTTATTTGTACACCGAGTTTTTCTGATATAAATTCATCAGTTCTAGGCACGGATAACATATCTATTATATCAAATACGTTCTTACTCACATTCCTTTTTAGATAATCTACAGCTATTGGGTTATTTGTAAGAACATCTATGGTGTTTTTGGCTTCTTTTAATGAGGGTATTGCAACCACTTTTTTCTCCTTTCTTGTTCTTTTTACAACTTTCTTATCAGAATCCACAACAGATAGCTGTTTCATCTGCTTTTTATTTTTAATATTTGTTATAATTGGTTTCTTATTTGATATCTGCTTCAAATTATTCTTTTTTACGTTTTTATTATTTTTAGGGTTAATTTTAGACATATGATACACACTCAACAAGTATGAGTATAGTGAGTTTTATGATATTTAAAGGTTGTGGTATTTGAGGGATTGGGACATAAGTCCTAATCAATAATTAATCCTTCAAAATTATAATGTAAGCTCTTTTCCCAATATACTTTTTATTCGAGTCAATTTTAGCGGAATTTCCAAAAGGAGTTACTATTTTTTCATAAAAAGTCTCGACTTCATCAGTCAATGTAATATTTGAGAATTTTATCTTTCTAAAAGTTTTTGGCATATTGACACCATATATATCTAGAACATCAAAACTTTAATATATAGTATGGATATCTATGGATATCCTTATATGTGTTTCGATTGTATATATTTCTGTGATTACATGAAATCATATCGATTGACGAACGAAAGGTTTTGGAAGTTCAAACTGGATATAGGCAAGTTGACGAATTACTATAAAGAAAGGTATTCGGTAAAATCCAGTACTGACTGGAAGGATTATGAGATTACATACAAAAATAGGCTTTCTATTGCCACAGCAGAAATTCGGCCTGTAATAAAAGCCGCCGCCGCACCACTAACACAGAATATGAGATTTATAGGCAGACCTTTGAAAGTATCTATTGTAGATAAAGTCTTGATATTGCTATTGAAAGATATCTTTGATACTAGCAACAGGAAGACTGCAAATCTATTGCCGCTATTTGGTAAACTACACAACATCCAAACTTCATACAAGACCATCGAAAGGTTATACTCCGATCCTTTAGTATCAATAATTCTCCACAACATGTTTGTGATCATGGTGCTAAGAAAGGGGATAACACATGTAGATATATCTGGAGATGGGACAGGATACAGTCTAACTATAAAGAAGCATTACGCATCTAATGTCAAGAAGAAAAATGGAAATAGAAAAATGTTTGCTTATGCATTTGCATTTATAGACTTGAAGACGAAAATGTATGTCGGTTATGGTACTGGAATGCGATCGGAGAAGGAGGCATTTATCAGTGCAAAGCAGATGATGAATTCACTTGGAATAAAAGTTGACAGTGTAAGACTTGATAAATACTACACAGGTCAATCTATCGTAAAGAAATTTGGTATGTATACTAAATTTTATATCCTCCCTAAGTCTAATACGACAGTGAATGGTAACAAAAAATGGCACGAAACATGGAGAGATCTAATGATAGATACAATGGTTTTCCTGAAAGAGTATTATAGACGTGAGAGTTCGGAGAGTGGTTTTGCCTCGGATAAAAAATCAAACGGTTGGAATGTATGGCAGAGGCGTTTTGATAGAATCGCAACGGCAGTTATGTGTAAAGGTATTTGGCATAATCTTCTTGTATTAGGTGGAGGTTGACTTATGTCCCAATCCTGGTATTTGATTTTAATAATACTATCAGTACATCTGATCTAAACGCTTTATACGTTCATCTATTGGTGGATGTGTAGATAATATATTTGCGATACTATTTTTTGAAAATGGATTTGAGAAATAAAGCGATGCTGTCATCTCATTTGCGTTTTTAACTTTTTTAGATTGCGTTGATTCTGAATATAATTTTATTTTTTTCAGAGCGCTTGATAACCCTTTTGGGTCTCGTGTAAGTCTTGCTCCGTTTGCATCTGCCATAAATTCTCTTTTTCTAGATATGGCTAATTTTATTAAAAATGCAAATATAGGTCCAAGTATACCTATTACGAGCACAACAAGCATTAATATGCCTCCATTTCTACCTTCCCCTTCAAAGCCAAAAAAGAACATATTTCTAACAAATGCTCCTACAAGTCCAATAACTCCTGCAAAAACAACAGCAATCATCATAAATTGTACATCAGAATTTGATATGTGGGACATTTCATGAGCAATTACCCCTACAAGTTCTTGATGATTCATAATATTTAATAATCCCGTAGTGACTACAATTGCTGATATTTTTTTATTTCTTCCTGTAGCAAAAGCATTAGGGTTATTATCATTCATAATATAAATTGCAGGCATTTTAACCTGTGCAGCGGCTGAAAGACCTTCTACAATACTATATAAACTATGGTACTGTTTTTTATCTGCGATCTTTGCTCCAGATACTGCTAAAACTATTTTATTACCCGCAAAATAAACAAATGCTGCATACGCTATTATTAAAAGAAAACCAGCTATAAATGCAAATAGCCCGCCACCTAAAAATAAAACAAAAACATATATAATCAAAGAGAATAGTCCAATAAATAAGAGCATCAATATGATTGATTTTATCCTATTTTTTGCTATTTCATCAAAGAAACTTGACACAAAATTCACTGTTTTGTTTTCTTATTTGTCTTTGTTTGTTTGACTGCATTATCGTCAGGTGTCAAATCATCAAAATTAACATTTATTGGCTTTTTCTCTTCGTCATTATCTGTTTTGAAATAGTCAAATTTCTGGAAGTGGAATGCATTAGCGAATATGCTACTTGGAAATTGCTGCAGTCCATTATTATAATCCATAACATAATCGTTATACGATGTCCTTACAAACGCTATTTTATCTTCTGTTTCCTGTATTGCCTCCTGTAATTCTTTAAAATTTTGTGAAGCTTTTAAGTCAGGGTAATTTTCTGCTACTGCAAAAATACTCTTTAATGCTGTAGTGATCTGATTGTTTGCATTTGCTTTTTCCTCAACCGAACCATTTATTAATGATGAGCGCAGTTTTGTAACTTGTGTTAATACACTTTTTTCATATTTTGCATATCCTTTTACTGTATTTATTAAATTTGGTATCAGATCATAACGCCTTTTTAATTGTACATCTATTTGGGCCCATGCATCCTGTACTCTATTTCTTTTAGATATAAGTCCATTATATATTAGTATAATTACCGCTATAATTACGACAATAATTATACCAATAATGCCTAATATTAGTAACATGTTATCACGTAATGTACGTATTATAGCTTAATAAGCGTTTTTTATTTAAACGAAATTTATAGAATATTTTATAAATTAATCATTTATATATAAAAGATTAAAAGACTAACTTTTATATTCTTTTATATATCAATAATACTTATCTTATTGGAATGTGTGGTAGTATGTTTGAAATAAAAATTGATGAAGCTAAATATTGGAAGAGCTGTGTTGATGCTATAGATAGCTTGGTTGAAGAAGGAACTTTCAATATTACAAAAGAGGGTATATCATTAAAAGCAATGGATCCTTCTGGAATAAGTATGATATCTTTTTTTATACCAAATAAGGCATTTTCAAAATATGATGTTGAAAAACCATCATCAATAGGATTAAACCTTGATAATTTAAGTAAGATATTAAACAGTTCAAGGCAGAATGAGCAGCTTATTATGAAGTCTGACAATAATAAATTATCATTGGAGTTCGTAGGTGAGAAGAGCAAAAGAAGGTATAAACTTCCATTAATAGATGTAAGAAAGGATTCTGATAAGGAACCTAAAATAGAATTTGAATCTTATATAGAGGTTAAAGGGGATTCATTTAAGGAGATATTAAAAGACGCAAATCTATTGTCCTCATATGTAAATATAAAGACCGATAAGGGTTCGTTTAAGGTAATAGCAAAAGGTGATGCTGGTGAATTAGAAGAGGAGCATCTTGATGAAGCGGAGGTCATAAAAAAGCTTGATGTAAGCAAGGCATCATCATCTACTTTTAATCTTGATTATTTAGGGAAAATAGTAAACCCATGCCCTCAAAATTCAAGTATAAATCTTTCATTAAAGACTGAGGAACCAATAAAGATAGAATATTCTATAGGCGAGGCAAAAATATCATACTATTTGGCACCATATATGGACGGTTGATTTTATATCAATAGCTACAGAATTTAAACAATTTATAATGAAGGGCAATGTGCTAGATCTTGCTGTTGCTGTTGTCATAGGTACCGCATTTAATGCTGTTATAACAGCATTTGTTTCAGATATTATAACCCCATTAATTGGCATTGCTGGGAATGTTGATTTTTCTAAAATATCATATACTATAAACAATAGTATATTTTCTGTAGGGTTGTTTTTAAACGCGTTAATAAGTTTTATTACAATAGCAATTGTAATATTCTTCTTTATTATAAAACCTGTATCTAAGATAAACTCTATGAAAAAACAAGCACCCCTATCATCGACAACAAAAGAATGTCCAGAATGTTTATCTCAAATACCAATAAAGGCCAAAAGGTGTGCATTCTGCACATCTATTATTAAAACGTAAATAAACAGCGTATTTTAAATTAATAACTGCTAATAATATATTAGTGTTATTATGAAGGCCTTAATATTTATACCACCAAATGATTATAGAGACGAGACCCTTAAGATTATCAGGGAATTTTTTGATAAATGGCGTGTTTCATATTCAATATCTAGTTTTTCAAATAAGGAATGTGTGGGTAGTCATGGTGGCGTATGTAAATTAGATATAAACACATCAAAAGCCCAAATATCCGACTATGACGGCATACTATTACTTGATGGTAAGGGCATAGATCAATATAAAATTTATGAGTTTAGGCCGCTACTAGATATAATAAATGAATTTCATAAGCGCGGTAAATTTATAGCAGCAATAAGTAATGGGATAAAAATAGCCGCAAGAGCAAATGTGATTAAGGATAAAAAAATATCATTACCAAAAGACGAAGAAACAAAAAAATTAGTAATGCTCTTTAGAGGTATTCCATCAGAAAATAATATAATGGCTGATGGGAATATATATACTATAAAAGATTCCTCAAAATTAGATGAAACACTACCAGAGCTTCTCGGGCATTTAGGAATAAAGTAATGTTTTTATGAAGAACGAAAAAAAGATACGTGAGATTGCTACAGAGCGCATAGAAATACTATCACATCTTGCTTTGGATATACTTAATGGGAGGGGTATAACAAAAAAAGAGGAATTTGCACATAAATACATAAAGTATGCAAACGAAATAAAATCACATTATAAAATAAAAAAGAGCGCTTTAAATACAATAAAAGTCTGCAAATTTTGCAAAACAATTCTTATACCTGGAAAAAATTGTAGTGTTGTTATATCTAGTTCAAAACGATTTGTAATATATAAATGCAATAAATGCTCAAAGGAGCTTAAGATACACTATTAGGTACGCTTATTTCTCTGTATTCTTTTCCTATTTGACTAAAATCTATTATTCTATTTTCTTTTGCCTTCTGATCCCTACATAAAAGAACGACCCTGCTAGGTTTGTGCTCTGCTGTAAATATATAACCTGTAAGCTCAGCAATTTTTTTTGCAAATTCCTGTATTTCATCATGTTGTGGTATGCTACTCATAGATAGACCACGCTGCTCCTCTCTTGCGCTTCCAACATAAGAAAAGCCCTTTACCTCTACATATTGTGGGTTTCCAAGCTTTATTAAATTAGCATAACCCTCCGGATCCTTCATATTTAATCCTTTTACGAGCGTCATTCTCAAAACTGTTCTTGTATTTAGCTTTGAGAGTAGCTCTAAGGATTTTAAATATCTATCCCAAGTATTCTTTATTTTAGGTCTTGTAACTTCAATATAAGAATCATAATTTGGCGCTTGTAGTGAAATATATAGCTGAGTAGGTAGCGGATTCATACTTTCAATAGCCTCTGGTAGCGTCCCATTTGTGACTAAAAACGTACTTATACCACGTCTATGAAATCCCTCTATTAACTTTGACATTTTAGGATAAAATGTAGGCTCTCCTGTAAGGCTCATTGCTACATGTATGGGCTTGTTTGCTTCATCCCAACGCCTTTTCTTAAGATCTGTATCAGCAATTGCCTTATACCCACTAACTATTCTTCTTTGCTCTTTTATCATATTTTCTATAACAAATTCAGGATCATCCCACTTATCAATTGCATTAAGCTCGTTCCATTCAAAGCCAAGCTCCTCTGGGATTATTCTCCAGCAGAATTTACAGCTAATATCACAGCCTATTGCTGGGGTTGACTGCACGCATTGCCAACTTCTTATTCCATAAAAGGTATGTTTGTAACAGAGTATACCCCCTCTAAGACCATTAGCTGTATACTCACATATCTTTACAGCTGAGTGCTTACCAACAAAGTGATATCCTTGCTTCTCCATTTTGCCTTTAAGAGCATCTGGCATTCCTGACATAGTATCAATAAGGATAGCTCTTATTTAAAGATATAAAATATTATCTATATTATTTAGAAAATTAAAAAATAAAGAAAAAAAAGAAAAATAAGAAATTTATGCTTTCTTTATAGCTCTCTCTATCTTCTTCATTGTGTCCTTATCGATGTTTTGCATGTTATGGGCAGACTTTGCATGCTCTGATATCTTTTGCATTAACTGCTTCTTATCCTCTGCATCCACTCTTGCATTACACTGTACCCCTATGTCCTTACATTCAAATGAAAATTTTGCCATATATTCACCATATTAACCCTATTTTATAGCTATTTAACACTTATTAGCCCAATAGGATGGCTTTTATTGGTTACTATCTTTAGGGTGATTTAAATACTACCATAGCAAAAACGAAATCTTTAAGAATACCTATTTATTGTGTTATTAAAGGTATAAAATGCTAATTTCTTAGTCATATTATTATAAAATAGACCAAAATCCAAATTATACGGTTTATCTACACTTCCTTTCAAATCAAACCAGAATACTGCCCTAATATAGCTTTTAGATATGAATAGATTCATTGTCTGGTTTAAAAAGTCTGCCTGCCTCTGTTGCGTTGCATTTATAAAGTTTGGATAGCTGCTATTCATGTTTGATGGGATTCCTGTTTCTGTTATCCAAATTGGTTTTTTGGTTAGATTTTCGTATAAATTTAGTTCATTATTAAAAATATAACTCATATTATACGCAGAATTTAGGAGTTTTTTATTTAAAAGATACTCAAATCCTGAGTATGCATGGAGTGAGATTGCATCACAATAATTTGATGCACCATAGCTCCAAAGCTCTTTTGCCCACAAATAATCATTTTCAGTATATGTGCCTTCATATATATTATTACCTCCAAGGCATAGTACTGTATCGTTAGGGTTATTTTTTTTGATAATATTATACGCAGATTTAAGCATTAAAAAATAGTTATAAGGGTTACCATTTGCAAGAAATCCTGACTGGAATTCACTAAATTGCGGTTCGTTCCAAATCTCCCAAATGTGTATATTAGGGTATTCGTTTACTGCTTTTTCAACAGTTAAATTCCAATCATTTAGCGTCCAGTTGCAATTTTTAATACATCCGCTGCCATTTAATTCTAAACCTAAAGTCTGATAATCTAATATTCCTAGTATGCTAAATCCATTATTTGTAAGATTTTTTATATACTCTACGGAATTATTGTTTAAATTTACATCAAAACGCATCCATCGTATGCTACTTGATTTTAAAATAGTCATGTCACTATAATTTAGTGTGGATCCAACAACACCAAAAATTATATTTCTGTTATTTGTTGATTGATATAAAAAGAATAACAAGATGAATAATATAATAATTGAAAATAGAATAATTAGTATATTTTTATTTGGAATCCGCATTATATCAATTAGGATTAAAAATTAAATAATAAAAATGTGGTGATTTTATAAGATTATGGAGCATACATTCAAAATATTTAGATTCTATTGGAATTGTAGCGCTTTGGCGTGAGTCTCTTTTAGCTAGAAATGTATTAATGGATCTTACAAAAGGTTATAAAAACCACCCACAACTAGATCGCTTTAAGGAAGCAAAATATCCAATTGGTTGCATAAATAAATATTTATCAATAATATTTGAAGAGTCCTTAAAGAGAAATTACTCTTTTGATAAAAACAAACTAAGAAATAATAATACCAAAAATCAAAAAATAAATGTTACAGAGGGTCAATTAAAATATGAGTTTGAATTACTTAAAAGTAAATTACAAGTTAGAGATATTAAAAAACTTAATGAAATATTACATACAAAGAAGATAGAATCTAATCCTATTTTTAATATTATATCTGGAGATGCTGCATCATGGGAGAGAATAAAACCAGAAATAAGATACACATATAAATAATATTATTAATTAATTATTGAGTTAAGTGACTGTATGTATGATGTTAAAGTTTCGATTATAATAACTACCTCGTTAGAAAATGTTTGGAAGACATTAACCGATCCTAAGTTAGTTAAGCAGTATCTTTTTGGCACAGATTTATTTACTGATTGGAAAAAAGGCAGCCAGATAAAATGGATGGGTGTATGGGAGGGTAAAACATACGAAGATAAAGGCAAAGTAATTGAAATAGTCCCAAAAAAATTAATTAAATATACATACTGGAGTAGTATGTCTGGCCTTGAGGATAAACAAGAAAATTATGTTACTGTTAGTTATATCTTAGAAGATCAGAACGGTATTGTCAAATTAACAATAACTCAAGATAATATAAAAACAAAAGAATCAAAAGAACATTCAGAAAGTAATTGGGAAATGGTTGGTAGTTCATTAAAGAAGGTAGCAGAAAGCCTATAACTATTTTAACCTAAAAACATTATTTGATGTTTTTATAGTTCTTTTTTCTTCTTCTCTTTGTTAATAAAAATAATATTATAATTAATATTAAAATTATCAAAATAGTTCCATAACCGCTTGGTTTAGAGATTGCCGCGCCTATTGCAACAAGTGCACTATTTGATATTGTAGATCCTGTTGTAAATCCAGTCTGATTACTACTCTCAACAGATTTTGTTTCAAGCGTATTTGATTGTACCGTGCTGTTTTGGCTATTTATAATTGTTGTGGGTGTTGTAGTCGTCGTAGGTATTGTTGTTTCTTGTATAATTGTTGTAGTTGGTTGTGTGGTAGTTATTGTTGTAATATTTTGTGGTATGGTAGTAGTTGTTGATGTTGTAGTAGTTGTCTGATTTATTGTTTTATAATATAATACATCTATTTGGTGTGTATATGTGCTTACACCGCTGCCACATGGATAATTATCTCCAATTCCATAAACATCATTCGCATATTTATATATCGAATTTCCTATCGATACATTACATGCAAATGTGACTGAAATCTGTGGTGATGAACTTATATACGTTGTAGGCAGCTCATTTTGATAGTATATTTCAGAACCAATTGTGAATACTGGTGTTGAAGATGCTAAGTTAGAAGATATATTATCTGATATTTGGAATGAATAGGTTGGACTTCCTCCCCCACCACTTGATATATGTTGTGGAGATGAAACAACTATTATCGCCGTTGTTGTATTAATCGTTGTTGGATACGAGTCTGTTCCATATAACTTGAAATAGTAAGTTCCTGGTATGGTATTTGCTGTAGTTATAAAGTTTGCTGTTTTAGATTGCGCATTCCCAACTAATGTTCCAACTCCAAGGAGCGTGTTTGCCTCTAATGCATTTTCTGTTGTTGGTGTTGGACTACTAATGTTAGATACATACCATTGGTATGTATATGGGGATAATCCATTAATCATACCGTTATCACTTATAATAGTGTTTTGTTCCTGTATAATACTTTGTGAAAGTGGATATATCTGTGATATATTTGGAGATGTATATTGCGATGGTGATGGAAGTACATTATTTGGTGGTGGTACACGCACGCGTGCAAATTCTATAAATGAATTTGTAGGCGTACTACCTGTATTGCCAAAATCATCTCCTATATATAAAGTACTTGATGATGAAAGTGGGTTAATATTTAAACTTCCACTATATCCACCAGAATAAAGCGTTGGTGATATATAAGCTGAAAAACTTGTGCCTGAAACGCCAGGGAAGTATAATGAATAAAAGTAAGGAATGGTGGAAACAGAACCTTGTTGATCATTTCCATTTGAGTATGATCCAGAGTTTTTGTATGCTAATGCGAATGCACTTCCTGACCATCCAGATTGTACTCCTTCTGCATTATTAGCACCAGTTGATGTATTCGAATTTTGCAGATCGATGCTTGCAAGATTTACACCATTATAATTATTTATAACGGCAGCATCAAGTGTAGCAGGTTGTGTAGATGTACCTTTATTATATGCAAAAGAAAAACAAGGGAAACTACATGAGCCTATTATATTTATAACATTTACCGTGTCTGAACCTATTTTAACTCCTGTCGCTTGGGAGATAGTAAATCCTGAACCTACTGTGAACTCAGATAATGGTGTATTCCCATTAAAGTATATCTCAAATACATTTGCCCCATTATCAAATTGGGCATAATTTTTACTTAAATATGGTGCTTCGCCAGTGAAATTACCATCAATAAGATTATTTGAAGTACTTCCAAATCCTAAATATATTGTTGCATGTGTAGGTGTTCCTAAATCTGGACCTAAAAATGTGTTTGACGGTGGAGTTTTAACCCAATATACTACATTGGCTGCTAAATATAGTTGATTTGTAGGAGATTGCTGGTCTAAAACATTTCCTTCAAGCCATGAGTAAGCTATTGTACCATTAGAAAAATATGCAACGCTGTTATTTAATTGGCTATTTTCAATGGCATTATTTTGCAGTGCATTGAAATTTATCATTATTGGGGTATTTGCTGAAAAACCTTCTGATTGGTAATTTGTAAGTGCATATTTTATTGAATTTGATATAGGAACTCTTTTAACAACAAAAGTATTTGAGATAGTATTCGAAGTTATATCATTTGCATAAAATGTGCTATATCCTAAAGGCAGTGCATTGTATGGCAATGTTACTGTAGTTGTTCCTGAGACAATCACATTTCCATTAGAATTTTCTATTTCACAAGTATCACCACTTGCGCAGCTTGCAGTTATGAGCGCGTTGTCTGATGCAGAACCAACCACTACATCTATTGCATTAGGTGTAATTGCATTTGATAGTGTTATGCTTGGTATTGGGTAGATAAGAGAGGCCATTATGCCATTTGGTGGATAGGCACGTGTGCGGACCCACTGAAAATATGCAGTATCCGCACTATCATATAAGGTAATATAAGGATATGAAGAACTCTGACTTCCTATTTGTGTATAGTTCTCATAAAAATCACTAGCAGTTGAATTTGAAAATATAGAAAAAACATAAAATCTATTTAAAGAAGCTGTGCCTGTTACGATTTTGCTAGAACTATATTGAAATTCATTCCCAGCAGTATTAATTCCTACACCTGTATAACCGCTTATTGTGGAAGGACTACTTCCAGTTGATAATAATATGCCCCATGTTACCGATCCCGTTGAAATTTCTTGTGCGTCAGTTTCAATAACTATTGAATTTGTAATGGCTGTACTATATCCTAATGGCCAGTCTGAAGGAGCACTAGGTGCCTCCATTGTAATTCCATTATTTTGGGTTACTGTTGTTTGATAATTTCCCCAACCATTAGGTAGACTTGTTCCTTCAAAATTCCAATAATTTGTAAATACATTCGTACCATCATCATATTCTGCATATGTTGGAGATAACTGTGGTGCCTCACCAGTGATTTGGTTATTAAATAAATTATTTGACGTCGCAGCAAAACCAATATAAATTGTATTTGTAGTATTTGCAGCTAAGAAGGTGTTTGCTGGAATTATTCTGAGCCAGTAAATCGTGTTTGTAGATGTATATAAACTGTTAGAATTTGCTTCATTTGTTACGTTTCCTTCAAGCCAACTTGGTATTACAGTTCCATTTGAGTAGAAAAATTCTATGTTTTGAAGATTTGGTGATTCATAATTTTTATATTCTAAAGAATTTACTGATATCATTATTTGGGAGTTATAGGCAAATGCTGAACGTTGCGTGTTGTATAAATGTAATGCTCTGTAGTTAACAATATAGTTTGGCGGTGAAAATGTACCGGCACCAGCTACCGATATCATAACAGTAACTGCTATACATATTAAGTAATAGCTTTTCATAGTTAAGTGTTTAAATAGACAAATATAAACGTTTTGATTTTAAACAAATGGCCATTTAATATTAATTTTATTTTTTAAAAGATAAATACTTATGATAATTTTGAGTTAAACTCATCCCTCATTTTCATTTGTCTGCGTTTTTTATTATAATTAAGCGAGAAATTATGTGTCTCATCTCGTATTTTACGCAAAAGTAGCATCATTTTGCTATTATTGTCAAATCTTCTAGGTGTATTTTCACCAGGCAAATAAATCTCCTCTAATTTTTTTGCAAGACCTATTATCGGTATTGAAAGTCCTAATTTCTCTAAAGATCTTATTGCAAAGTCTAGCTGCTCGGCACCCCCATCAATTAATATTAAATCTGGCATTTTTGCACTCTCTTTTTGCAAACGGCTATAACGTCTATATACAACCTCTTGCATGCTTGCAAAATCATTTGCCATATGAACAGTCTTAATCTTAAATTTTCTATATCCACTTTTATCTGGTTTTGCGTTAACAAATCTGATCATTCCCGAAACTATATGTTCATCTCCTGTATTTGATATATCAAAGGATTCTATTATTAGTGGTATGGATGGAAGATTTAGTGTGTTTTGTATATCAAAAAGTGCAATATTATGTTCCATATTCGCCTCTATATTTTGCTTTGCAAGATCAACTAATTTCTTCTTTTCTCCTTTTATTGGAATATTTATACTAACAGACCCTCCTCTTAAATTAGTAAGAAACTCTTCCATCGCATGCTTTTCATCGTCATCTGTCCAAAAATTATAACTTAAAAGTATTTCGTGTGGTATGGGATTTGTTGTATAGAAGGCGCGCAGAAATTCTTCTTCAAAATTATCTTGATATTCCATCTCAAAATCTTTTTTTCCTAGCAATACTCCTTTACGTATGCTCATCTGCACTATTATGATACGTTCTTTTGAGCGCATAAATACAATAACATCTTGGTCATAGCGCTTCTCATTATCTACTATCTGCTTTTTTGATACAAGTTCTATACTTTTTATCTGGTTATATAATTCTTTGGCTCTCTCATATTGCATATTTTTTGATGCATCATCCATTTGATCTTTTAACCTTTTTGCAACATCTTCATATTTTCCGCTTAAAAAAACACGTGCACTCTCTACCTGCTTTGTATACTCATCATAATTTACATTATTGATACAAGGAGCCGTACATATCCCTATATGGTAATTCAGGCATGCACGCTTAGGCATTGTTTTACAAGTTCTTATCTTAAATATACTGACTACAAGTCGCTGAAGTTCTCTACGCATTGTTCCATCTGTATACGGTCCGAATGCGTCAATTTTTGGTCCTGTGCGTCTAGTTGATATTATACGGGGAAATCTTTCTTTAGTGAGGGCAATATATGCAAACGTCTTTGAGTCTTTGAGATTTATGTTATATTTTGGTGAATATTTTTTTATCATTTTATTTTCCAAAAGAAGTGCCTCCACCTCACTTCTAACAATAATCCATTCAATTGTTCTTATTTTTGCTAAGAGGTGTTGGGTCTTTATAGAAAGATTAGATGTTTTTGAAAAATAATTTGATACCCTATTTTTTAGGTTTTTTGCCTTTCCACAATATATTATATTATCGCCATCATCTTTAAACATATATACTCCAGGATATGTTGGCAAATCCGTTGGATTAAAATCAGAAATTTTAGATATTTTTATCATATACCCACTATACTACTTCAAAACTTTCTTTAGGAACATTCCAGTATAAGAGTCCTTGATTTTTGCTACGTCTTCCGGACTTCCACTTGCAATTACTCTTCCACCTGCCATACCACCTTCAGGACCTAAATCAATTATATAATCACAGGATTTTATAACATCAAGATTATGTTCTATTACATAAACGGTATTGCCATTTTCTACAAGTTCATTTAAAACGCTAATTAATTTCTTTATATCATCAAAATGAAGACCTGTAGTGGGTTCATCCAGCATATAAATTACATGTCCCTGTTTATTTTTACTTAGTTCGCGTGCTATTTTTATTCTTTGGCTCTCTCCACCAGATAATGTAGTTGCGCTCTGACCCAATTTTATATAACCGAGCCCTACATCTATTAGCGTTTTTAATCTGCGTGCTATTTGTGGTATACTTTCAAAGAATGCATATGCTTCTTCGACCTCCATATTCAGCACTTCAGCAATATTTTTACCCTTATATAATATGGCAAGTGTTTCATTATTGTATCTTTTTCCATGACACTCATTGCATTCTACATATACATCAGGCAAGAAGTTCATTTCTATTTTCAGAACACCATCTCCTTGGCAATTTTCACATCTACCTCCTTTTACATTAAATGAGAATCTACCCTCACTATAACCTTTGACTTGTGCATCTCTTGTTGATGCAAAAAGTTTTCTTATATCATCAAAGAGCTTAGTATAAGTTGCTGGGTTGCTGCGAGGGGTTCTTCCTATTGGATCCTGATCTATTACAATTACATTACGTACTATTTTAGGAACCTCAAATGAACGGTATACTCCAATATTATCGGACTGCTCTCCGAAAGATTTTTTTAGAAGTGGCATTACTGTTTGATTCATAAGTGTAGACTTTCCAGATCCTGAAACACCTGTTATTACACATAAAACGCCCAAAGGCAAATGAACTGTTATATCCTTTAAATTATTTTCTTTTGCCCCACTTATAACAATATACTCATTTGCTGATCTACGCTTATTTGGTATATCAATTTTAAGCTCTCCTGATAGGTATTTTCCTGTTATACTATTTTTATTATGTTTTACCTCCTCTGGTGTACCCTGTGCAATTATATGCCCTCCATGGACTCCAGCTCCTGGGCCAATATCTACTAAGTAATCAGCAGCTAGTATCGTGTCAAGATCATGCTCCACAACTATTAATGTATTGCCAATATCTCTTAATTTATGAAGCGTTGATATTAATTTTTCATTATCTCTTTGGTGTAGGCCAATACTCGGCTCATCTAATATATATAGTACACCCATAAGATTGCTACCTATCTGTGTTGCAAGTCTAATTCTCTGTGCCTCCCCACCTGATAATGTTCGCGAGCTTCTTGACATAGATAAATAACCAAGTCCTACATTTTTTAAGAATCCTAATCTTTGATTTATCTCCTTTAATATCTGTGATGCTATTTTTAGCTCATTTTCCTGGAGCAGTGTTGGAAGATTTGAAAAGAATGAAATCGAATCCTCTATACTCATATCTGTTAGATCTATTATGCTCTTATTATCAATTTTTACCGCAAGAACAACAGGCTGTAAGCGTTTTCCCATACACTCTTTACACTGTTCAGATTTCATAAATTTTTCTATTTCATCCCTTCTCCATTCACTCTTTGTATCACGATATAACCTCATTGTCTGAGGTATTACTCCTTCAAATTTTCCATGTTGATTTACGTGTTTCCATCTACTATTTGAATTGTTTTTATCTACTTCCATATCACCATAGAGCAAGACCTCCATCTGTTTTTTATTTAAAGAGCTAATAGGTTCCCATATATCAAATCCATAACGTTTTCCAACAGTAGCTATCTGCTGGGCTCTCCATGCAAGTTCCATCTTACCATATATTTTTATTGCGCCATTCATTATGGACTTTGATTTATCTGGTATTAGAAGCTCTTCGGATATTTTTGTTATTTCTCCTAAACCGTGGCATTTAGGGCATGCACCGAATGGACTATTAAATGAAAACATTCTAGGTTCTAAGCTCTCAAAGACAATCTCTGGATGATTTGGGCAAGCACCAAATGTGCTATACGCGGTCTCTTCAGAAAATCTATCTATCTCTTTCTTTTTCTCCTTTCCCTCCTTTGTATTTATTACTATCATTTTACCTTTTCCAGAAAGGAGTGCCTGCTCGATTGATTCATATATTCGGGAATGGTCATCATTTTTTGTATTTATGGTATCTATTACAGCCTCTACCCAGTGTTTTTCATACTTTGCTAGTTTAATTTCATCTAAAATTGTATCAGAAGAATATATCTTTTGATCAACTCTTATTTTTGTAAATCCCTGTTTTTTTAAGTCTGATATTATCTGTTCATGTGTCCCTTTCTGCCCGCGTATTATTGGTGCTAAAATAATCAATGTTTTGTTTTTATCTGATGAAATAAGTTCTGTTATTTTCTCAACACTCTGTGGTTTTATTGTGCTATTGCATTTTGGGCAATGGTGCGTTCCTACTCTTGCATAAAGTAATCGTAAATAATCATATATCTCAGTTACCGTTCCAACAGTTGAGCGTGGATTTTTATTTGTCGTTTTCTGCTCAATGCTAATTGCTGGTGATAAACCCTCAATACTATCAACATCTGGTTTGTCCATTAGCCCTAAGAACTGCCTTGCATATGCGGATAAACTCTCAACATATCGTCTCTGTCCCTCAGCATAAATAGTATCAAATGCAAGTGTGGACTTTCCAGATCCTGAAAGCCCGGTTATTACTATAAATTTCTCTCTTGGCAGCTCTAAATCAATATTTTTTAGATTATGCTCCCTTGCGCCTTTTATTACTATACTATCTCTCATTTTTACCATCTAAAAGTTTTTTCATCTCAAATATTGCATCACGCATCTCAATTGCCTTTTCAAATTGCATCTCCTCAGCGTATCTTTTCATTTGAGCATCCATAGATGCCATCTCACGTTCAATATCAGATCGTCCGAGATGTTTAATACCTTTTATATTGCCTTTTTTCTCTCCTATTTTTTTAACTATCGTCTGCGGATTTATTTTATATTTTTTATTATATTCTATTTGCAACTCTCTTCTTTTTTTTGTGATATTAATTGCATTTTCAATAGATCCTGTAATCTTATCTGCAAATAATATAACATGTCCATCAATATTTCTTGCAGCTCTTCCTATTGTCTGTATAAGGCTTCTAGTGTCTCTTAAAAATCCTTCTTTATCCGCATCTAGTATGAATATTGTTGCAACCTCAGGTATATCAAGTCCTTCACGCAATAGATTTATTCCAACAAGTATGTCAAATTCACATGCTCTTAGTTGCCTAATTAGCTCTATACGCTGCAAGCTATCTATCTCACTATGCAAATATCTAACCCTAAGCCCCTCTTTTGCAAGATAATCTGTTAAATCCTCCGCCATTCTCTTTGTGAGTGTTGTGACTAAAACTCTATTATTATTTTTTATTGTCTCTTTTGACATTTTAATTAAGATACTCATCTGACCCTCTATTGGCAATACCTCAACTATAGGATCTAAAAGTCCTGTTGGTCTAGTTATGAGTTCTACTGCTCCATTGCTCTTACTAAGTTCATACTCTCCAGGGGTTGCGGAAACAAAGAGTGTCATATTCATTTTAGCTTCAAATTCCTCAAATTTAAGCGGTCTGTTATCAAATGCGCTAGGAAGCCTAAAACCAAAATCAACTAGATTCTTTTTTCTTGCATAATCACCATTATACATAGCTCTAGATTGTGGTATCGTCTGGTGGCTTTCATCTATTATAAGTAAATAATCTTTTGGGAAATAATCAAGTAATACAAATGGGGGTTCTCCAGGTTTTCTACCGTCAAAATGTCTGCTATAATTCTCAATTCCATTGCAGTATCCCATCTCATTTATCATTTCAAGATCATATTTAACTTTCTTTTCAATTCTTTGGGCCTCAAGCGGAGGTAGTTTTAATATCTGTTCGCGCATCTCCAATCTTATGCTCTCAAGCGCAGCTTTTTGTTTTTCCTCCGGAACTACAAATTGTCTTGCTGGATATAACATCATATCATTAATCTTTCCTATAACGTCTCCTGTAAGTGGATTAATTTCTTTTATACTATGTATGGAATTATTCTCAATTTCGATGCGTATTATGTTATCCTCGTATGCTGGTATCACATCAATTACATTTCCACGAACTCTAAATCTTCCAGATTCTAATACTTTATCATTTCTTTCGTATTGTATCTCGACTAGAGATCTTAAAATATTCTGCCTTAATGCCTTTGCCCCCACCTGTAATGAAATAGACATATTCTTAAAATCTGTCGGATCCCCAATTCCATATATGCAGCTTATACTTGCAACTACTATAGTATCTTTTCTGCTTACAAGACTTGAAACTGCATGTAATCTCATCTTTTCAATCTGCTCATTTACTGATGAATCCTTCTCTATATATGTATCTGTTGTTGGAATATAAGATTCTGGCTGGTAATAATCATAATATGATATAAAATATTCAACCCTATTATTCGGGAACATCTCTTTTAGTTCTGTATATAATTGTGCTGCAAGGGTTTTATTATGCGCAATTATTAGTGTCGGTTGTTGTAATTTTGATATAATATTTGCCATAACAAATGTCTTTCCACTCCCAGTTATCCCAAGCAATGTTTGTTTTTGGGACTTTTTGAATTTTGAAAGTATCTCATCTACTGCTACTAACTGACCTGGAGATATTTTATAAGGAGATACAAGCTCAAAATCCATACATGCACCAAAAGTTAATACTTCTGTTAAGTTTTGTTTTTCAAGCTTTTATATGTTGGTATTTGTTTGCATGTTGTATAGAGCTAATTATATGTGAATATACGTGTATTAATGTGGAATTTGTATATATTTTTAGTGCCCTGATATAAGAGCATGCATTAACTGTTCAAGGCGCATTAGATCTTTAATACTAATTGATTCCTTTGTAGTATGCGCATTTTTCACTCCATCACCCAAATTTATGCAGCACAGTCCTTTTGTGTTGAATATGTTTGCATCGCTGATTGCCCAACTGTTAATTAAATTAGGTGTTGTCCTAATGCTCAATGTGCTTTTAATCGCATGTGCAATTGTAGGATTGTTCTTAAGTACTTTATAACCATCATTTTCCCTAGCTATTTTAAGCCTGCCCGATAGTTTAAATTTGATTAATGTCTTTTTTAGTGCATCTTTCAATTCTGCCTTATATAAAATTATATCTCTCTCACTAATGCTTCTCATTTCGCCTTCTATATTAACCGTTCCAGGTACTGCATTTCTCACACTGCCTATTTTCACAACACCAATATTTGCTATCATGTTATTTGATACTATTCCTGTTTTTACTTTTTTTTGTAGCCATATAAACCCATCTATTGGATTATTTGCATCTTGAGGTTTTGAAGCATGAGCACCATTTCCTATAAGTGATATATCGAAACGTTCGTATGCTGGAGACGATAATACTATGGTCCCTATTTTAGAAACTGAATCAAAGCAAAAACCTTCTTTTGCATTTAAAAGATTATAATTAAACTTTATGGCGCCATAATTTCCACTTTCTTCAGATTTCGTAATAATTAGTTCTATGGGCCTATGCTTTTTTCTACTTCTACTGATTTTTTGTGTCATGTTAATTATTGCTGCAATAGCTGCTTTGTTATCCGCACCTAAAATAGTTGTTCCATCTGAATGTATCCGCCCATTACTAATAGATGGTTTTACGTTATTACATGGCTCTACGTTATCCATATGAGCACATAGAAATAATGGTGTGCCAACACCATCAATTTGCGCGTATATATTCCCGAAATTATCCTCTACTGCATTGGTATATTTATCTATCTCGGATAACACAAGCTCTTTTACACCATCCTCTCTTCCAGGTGGCGAATACTCCCTAACTAAACGAATAAATATATCAATTAAACTATTTGGCATATAATCAACAATATTTTTAATAATGTAAAGCCTTTTTTAGACGTGATATTACTTCCTGTTGGGCATCTAATTTATTTTCCATACGCAGCAGGGGCCTGACATGTCTACTTATTTTTTGCTCCATTAAATTTGCAAGCATTATGTCTGATATGTACATAAAGCACTTAGTGCCAAGGTGCACAAAGTATCCAAAATCAGATCTATTATACTCTTTTATTGCCGGATCTGTTATCTGTACTCTATATTTACACTCATTACAAATCCCAAACCCTGTACCACTTGGTTTTGTACAGGTACATGTAAAAGGCGCTATTATCGGGAGCTCATTATGAGATACTATCTTATAATTCTTAAATCCCTCTTCTAAAGATACTCTCTTAATCGCTGATATAAACCTTGCATTTTTCGAGGTACTTAACAATAGTGTGTTCATGTGACTATCTATATGTTTAATTAATACTCTAAGCATATCCTCAGAGTAGTGATTCCCCCTAAGATTTACGTCAACTACTGCGCTTCCTATTTCCATGATGTTTCCAATATCCTCAGGAAGTCCAAGCTCTTTACTTTTTGAACTATACAACAGAGGTAACAGTCTTACAAATCCATTATCGTTTCCATCATCAGATCTTAAGACTACAGCAAGACCAGAATTATAACTTTCACGCATTTTATTTGATGATATCGGAAGCAGATTTTTTTCATTACTTGCAATTAACTCTAATCTTTCAAAATTTATTTCATCTCCAAGTACGTGATCTTTAGTCAATATTGTTGCGCGGCCATTACTAGTTGCTATTCCATTTCCAAAGTTCATTAGTGTAATTTTCATTTACTCACTCCTTTTAATTTTTAATTTGTCATAAAACGAAGTTTTTGGGAGCTCTTTATTTCTTTTTGCCATTTCACATATATTCTGGAACTACCTATTTTTATAATTAAATTTAATATTTCTATTATATGAGGTTGCTACTGCAATTATACCTCTAGATAACCTTTCAATGTTCATAAAACTGCTAATATATTATTTATAAACCATATATTTATGTTTTTCGTACTAATATTACGAATTTCGTAAAGTACAAAAATAAAGCAATTAAGAAATAAATAATTGGAAATTTTAGCATATATAAAATTATTTTAGCACTAGAAAAGTATCTGTATCAATTATATCTGGAATTTTTCTGATCCTCTCTACAGTACTATTTATGTTTTTTATTTCATTTGATTCTATAAAGCAAATAATGTCCTGTTTTCCAGAAACTTCATATACAGAATTTATTCCAAAATTCTTTATTAAATTTGCAATTTTAGTTGTGGGCGTTTTAACAGCAACTTTTATCATAACTATTGCTTTAATCTCTCTTTTATAATCTATTGTAAAACGAAGAAAATCGGTATCAACCATTTTTTTGATCCTGAATCTTACAGCACCTTCACTTATATTTAATCTATTTGCTATTTCTACAAAAGTAATCCTACTATTAATTTTAAGTATATTAAGTATCTGCTCGTCTAATTTATCCATATTTATACCATGTTTTTATACTCTGAACCATCAAAGT
>JAJZJI010000024.1 GCA_021828345.1 Microcaldota archaeon | reverse complement strand
AATAATATAAGCATAAATGAGATAGGAATGCCCCAGAAGATAGCTGAGAATTTAACAATACCACTATATGTTACAAAATGGAATATCGAGACCGCACGCGGTTTTATGAAGCGCGCTGAATATCCGATAATAACAAATTATATCTCAAAGGATGGTATGAAAAAACGTATGTCAGAGATAAACAGAGAGGAGCTTGCAGCCGCAATACAGCCTGGAGACATATTAGAACGCCAATTAGTAGACGGGGATTATGTATTATTTAACAGGCAGCCAACGCTTCATAGAGCATCTATAATGGCGCATAGGGTCAGAGTGCTTCCTGGAAAAACATTTAGACTGCATGTATGCGCATCAGAGCCATATAACGCCGATTTTGATGGAGACGAAATGAACGTGCACGTGCCGCAGACAATAGAAGCGCAGGCGGAAGCGCGCTACCTTGTTGATGCTGAACAGCAAATCCTCTCAGCAACGGATGGATCGCCTGTGATACATGCAACTGAGGATATTATAACTGGCGTATATATGCTAACAAATGAGGAGGCATACTTTACAAAAGAATCAGCTACAAAGCTATTATCAAGTGTTGGTATAACCGATCTTCCAAAGCCAAATAAGAGTGGCATGTATAAGGGTGCGGACATCTTCTCAAAGATAATACCAGAGGAGATAAATTTAGAGTCAAAATCCGGATCAAATATATTGGAGGTTAAAAATGGCAAGATAATAAAAGGATATGTAGATAAATCTGCAATTTCAGGAAAGGGTTCATTAATACTTGAAATATTTAGTATTTCAGGGCCTAAGGCAGCAAGATTATTCATAGATAATATGACAAAGCTTGCTATGGTATCAACATATATGGGCGGAGTTACTATAAGTCTAAGGGATTATTATATGCCAGAGTCTGTTGACAAAGGCAGGAATGATATAATAGTAGAGACTGTAAAGAATGTAAATGACATATATACAAAATATAAGGAGAAGAAGTTGGAATTGCTACCGGGATATAGCAGAAAGAAGACTTATGAGGTCGAGACCTTTGCAATGCTTGATATTGCAAGAGAGAAGGCGGAGCGTTTATTGCAAAAGAGCATTAGTGTAGACAATAATGCAATGCGTATGGCCGTTATAGGCGCAAGAGGTAATATATTCTCATTTGTTCAGACAAGTATGCTACTAGGTCAGCAGGCAGTATCAGGTAGTAGACCAGCACGCGGTTATACTGGAAGAGTATTGCCATATTTCCCAAGAAATGATAAGGATCCAAAATCACGTGGATTTATAGCATCGGGTTTTGTGGAGGGACTTGATTTCATAGATTATTATATGCACGCAATGGGTGCTAGATATTCATCAATGAACAAGTCGCTTACAACTGCAGTATCTGGTTATCTATATAGAAGATTGAGTAATGCCATGCAGGACTTCTATGTAGGAGATGATGGTTCTGTAAGAGATGCAAGCAATGCGCTTGTACAGACAATATATGGAGGAGATGGCATAGATCCAATAAAGGAGAAGATGTCAAAGAGAAAGTAGGTGTTTATTATGTCAGAAAATAAAAATAATTTTAGAGTCGCGCCGGGAGAGGCTGTAGGGACAATAGCAGCACAATCGATAGGCGAGCCTGGAACACAGATGGTACTTAAGGCATTCCACCAGGCAGGAGTAAAGTCCAATCTTACCGTTGTCGGTCTTCCAAGAATAATAGAGCTTGTGGATGCAAGAAAGAGTCCTAAAGAGCCGCTCATGCGTATATGGCCTCAAAAGAGTGATCTTAAAAAGTTTGAAAAGGTAGTAGAACTCAAGCGAAAATTAGAGGAGGTAAAGCTGCGCGACGTTTTGGAGAAGAGTGAAGAGAACTTCAAAAATGCATCAATGTCTATAACATTAAAAAAGGAGAAACTAGAAAATTATAGTCTAACGGAGCGTGAGGTTTATGGTAGACTATCAAAATTAGAGGGCATAGAAGTCTCTAATGAAAATCATATGATAACAATAAAGATAACAAAGTTAAGGGGAGTTGAAAGAAGCATTAGGGATATGCGTGTTCGCTTTATAAACATAAGAAATATGGCAATCTCCGGAATAGAGGGTATAGGAAAGGTAACAATAGATCAGACAGAGGATGGCTCATTTTATCTTGTTGCTACAAGTAATAACATCTCAGGTATAATAGATATTGACGGAATTGATAAGGATAGAATATATTGTAATGATCCATTTGAGGTCATGCGTGTCTTTGGTATAGAGGCGGCAAGAAATACAATACTGCGCGAGCTTGATGATACCATACGTACAAACGGAATAACTGTTAGCGTTAGACATTCAGGTATGGTTGCTGATACGATGACATTTTATGGTAATATAAAGAGTATAGGAAGGCATGGCGTTATAGGCAGTAAGAACTCTGTATTTGCCCGCGCAGCATACGAAGAAACTGTAAAGCATTTTATAAATGCGTGCGTATTTGGTGAGACCGATCCGCTCTCTGGCGTTGCCGAAAATATACTAATAGGCAAACAGATAAATGTAGGTACTGGTGTAGTGCGTTTAGGAATAAAGAAGGAGGAGCTTAAAAAGATAAGCGCAAAGAGCGGTAAAAAAGAATAATTATTTGGTGTATAAATGCAACAAGAGAGACCTTTTGACCTTTTGAACAAGGTAATCGGACAGAAAGTTTTCATAAGACTAAAGAACGGACTTAGCATACGCGGCAAGATGTCATCATTTGATGCCCATATGAATATAGTTCTCGAAGAGGCAGAGGAGTTAAGTGACGGGGAATTAAAATCAAAGCTCGGAACAATACTTCTAAGAGGGGGCAATATTATATTCATATCTCCTGCTTAAGTATTTTGAAAAGATGCATTTGCAGCAAAGTAATAAAAGAGAGGGCTGCATAACTACTTCTAATGGGCTTCTGGCGCAACGGTAGCGCGCCTGCATGGCATGCAGGAGGTTGCGGGTTCAAATCATACGTCCTTAAATGGGCATATGTGAAAATCCCGCGAAGTCCATATTTTATTTATCATGCTTAGTCGATATCCATCATATCTGGAGAAGTATTTGTGTTTAATTTCATTTTTATTAATGCATTCTTAATATCTTTAAGCGAATCCTGTTTTTTATAATATCTTTTTATCTCAGCAAGGAAGTCTCTTGTAAAAAAATGCTCTGGTCCAAGCCCATACATATGTTGCGTAAGCTGTTCAGCGTAATCCTGCAATACTGCAATCTGTAATACTTTTAGTACTTCTGGTATGGAAGAACTTGTGTTATCTAAACGTTCAAATAATTTGTTATCATCAAAGCTCTTTTTTATTTTAGCGTATAGTTCACGAATAAATTTATCTGTAAAGTTTAGGTACACTGTAATATTTTTTACCATAGTTTTTAATTGCCCTGTCGTTACTTCATTTAAATTTTCATCCAATCCAAATAAGCTATCAAAGTTAAATACAGAGTAATGTGATATAAACTCATCGCAGCTTATGGCATTTTGCAATAAAATGGACTTATTATACACTTTTTTCATGAAATGAATATCACTATTATACTCCTTTACTCCAAGTCTATGTAATTCATCATAATCTAAATCATTTCTAGCTGCATTCTGTACAAATTTAAAAAAAATCTCAAAATACTTTCGATCTTTCTCCAAACGAGTCCATGGTACATAATGAGCTGGGCCTATTTTTCTACCGGTTCCATATTCCATTAAAAGTATGTCTATACTTCGTTTTGCAATTAAATCACATTCTTTTATGGGGAAAATTCTAGGATCAATTCTACATCCGTTTCGTCCAACTGTAGTTGAAGACCATCTTTTAATGGTTTCAATGTTTTCATCGAAGAATTTAAACGTTAAATCCCCAAGAATTGGAATCATCTCAGTAAATATTTGCTTTCTCTCAAGCATAGCTCTTGATATCTCTTCTTCGCGTCCAACCCCGCTATAAGTATTTAAGATCATGGATTTTTTTGCGACATCCCTAGAGGAGTATCCAATAATTTTTTTAGGGGTTTGAGATTCCAAATGACTACTTCTAATATCAATCTCAACGGGCATATTCATTTCTACAGGTTCTATTCCAACAATTCTTGTTGGTTCTACAAATTCATCAAATTCCTTATCATAATGAGATCGCACTAGATGCATCAACTCTTTTATATTGGCAATTTTTGTAGTACTCTCATTTGAATGGAGCATTTCTATATTATGATCCGCAAGTGATTCGTCCTCTTTGTTTTTCGGCATTGCTATGGCATTCATTATACCGCTATGCACTGCACGTATGCGTCTTATACTCTCTGGATTTTCCGATAAAGATTTGCTCCACATATATAAATCCAGCATCTCAAAGCGCTCAGAAATTACCTCTAATACTAATGGTTTTAATGGGAACATTGTCTTATTCTCAAACCATTTTTTTATTGTAGACCTATGATACGTTACATCTGTCAATCTAATATCCGTATCTAAAATATTATAAATGAGATCAATCACATTTGTATGTTCATTATGTGATATGCCTATTAGAGGCTCTAAATAACAGGATAATTTTGTTCTATGTTCACCCATGGGTGTTCCATTATAAACTATAGCCCAATCATTTCTATATGTATTTGAAGTTGCCCAGAGTGTTGGTTTTATGTGTTTATCTAAATCTAATTCAGCAATTGTTTTACTAACATAAACTACATCTCCTACTTTAAGTTCATCAGCAAATCTATACTGTGTTATTTGCCTATCTGAAGCTATCGCTATTATTTGGTTTGGTGGGTATATCAAATTACCCGAATCTGTTTTCAATAATAGACTTTTATTCATAGTGCTCTTATAATCCTCCAAATATAAATATATTGTTATATAGATTTCTATGCATAATGTGTGTTTATGGTTGATCAAATAAGTATAAATGGTATGAATATACCTGTTAATATAACACGGTGTAATATACGAAACTGCTATCTTAAATTTAATGATGGTGTAATAACAATAAAATTACCAAAACGCTTATCAGAGCATGATGCAAAGGAAATAACAAATAAATTATGTACGAGATTCAGCTCGCGTGTACTAAAAGATCCTAAATTAATAGAGCAAAATACAATTTATTTTAAAGATGGCGATATAACATCGCCTCTTGGCATTAATTTAAATATATCAATAGTACGTTCTGAAAATAAAAACCCATCTGCATTGATAAAAAAGCAACATAATAATATAATGGTGAAATTGCCTAAAAGTCTAAATGAGGCCAAGATAAAATCACTATCAAACAAGATGGTCTTTTTAGGCATTTCAAAATATCTTCTACCCACAATAAAATCCAGAATATATATGATTAATGATGCACATTTCAAGTCTGAAATACGTGATATAAAACTAAGATACAAACAGACTAGTTGGGGTTCTTATTCTAAAAGAACAAAGCGCATAACAATAAATACAAAGCTGCTTTATCTACCAAATGATGTAATTAATTATGTTCTTGTTCATGAGCTTGCACATACAAAAGTTAGTAATCATTCGAAAAGGTTCTGGGATATTGTTTATAGTATAATACCTGAATATAAAATACACCGAAGATATCTTCGAAACAATGGCAATAATATAAATTTTGTTTCAAGCAGTACAAAAGCTCCAATGCAAATTGATTAACCATATACTAATATAATTCTACTAATTTCAATTTTAATGCGGGTTCTATTTTTTACGCAATTATCAAATTTCAAGATAAAGTTATAATGGTATCTAGTCAAAATAGTAAGTAACTAATAAACAATTAATTTGATGTAAGTGGTTTGGATGGATTTTGATATAAAAAAGATTAAGAGTAATACATACGAGATAGAGATGGATAAAAATAAGGGCATGCGTGTGCCGGTGCGCATTTATTCTAATGACAATTTAATAGTCAACGTAAAAAAGGATCGAACGCTAATGCAGGCAATTAATGCATCAAAACTGCCATCGATAGTAAAGAATATGCTTGTTATGCCTGATGGACATGAAGGATACGGATTTCCGGTGGGTGGTGTTGCAGCATTCGATGCTGATAATGGAATTGTATCCCCAGGAGCGATAGGATTTGACATAAATTGTGGCGTGAGGCTCATAAAGACAAATCTTACTTTTAAGGAGGTACATCCAAAAATAAATATGCTAATGGATTCGTTATTTAAGAATGTGCCAAGCGGAGTAGGCAGTAAATTGAGTATAGGTTTTTCACAAAAGGATTTAGAACGCATAGCTCTTGAGGGCGTTCCATATGTAATAGATAAAGGATATGGATTTAATAATGATGTAGAACGCATAGAGGAGAATGGTTGCATAAAGGGTGCAAATCCTTCAAAAGTAAGTAAGCAGGCAATGGATAGGGGTAAAAATCAATTAGGTACGCTTGGAGCTGGGAATCATTTTCTTGAAGTACAACGCGTAGAGGAAATATTTGATGGTACGCTCGCAAAAGCATTCGGTTTAGAAAAAGATCAAATTGTAATAATGTTGCATAGCGGTTCTAGAGGTTTTGGTCATCAGATATGTAGCGATTATCTAGAAAAATTATCCGACTATCAGAAAAAGGAGCATATAGATCTGCCAGATCCCGAATTAGCATATGCTAAGCTCGGTTCAAAAGAGGCTGATGAATACCTCGCATCAATGTTATCTGCAGTGAATTTTGCATTTGCCAATAGGCAGATAATGACAGACTCGATAAGAAAGAGCTTTAGCTCTGTATTTGGCAAGAGCGCAGATTCGCTCGGAATGGAATTATTATATGATGTTGCGCATAATATAGCAAAAAAAGAGGAGCATATGGTAGATGGTAAGCGCATGAATTTAATGGTACATAGAAAAGGTGCTACAAGAGCATTTGGTCCTGGTTCTATGCATATACCTAAGATATATAGACCATATGGGCAGCCTGTTATAATCCCTGGCAGTATGGGCACTTCAAGCTATGTGCTTGCAGGAAGGTCTGAAGCTATGGATGAGACATTTGGTTCATCCTGCCATGGCTCTGGAAGATTAATGTCTAGGCATCAAGCTATACGCGAGATACCTATGTCAAAAACATTTAAGCAATTGGAGGAGAAGGATATTACAATAAGGGTAAGAAGCAGAAAATTAATAAGCGAGGAGGCAATGGAGGCTTACAAGAATGTGGATGATGTGGTGGCGAGTATAGCTGGGGCAAAAATATCAAATATAGTAGCAAAAATGATACCTATAGGTGTTGCAAAGGGCTAATATATTAAGTATCAACATTTTCTAAGCAGATCAAGTAAATGCTCAGAGTCCTCCATGTTATGAATTTTCAATTTTATTTTATGTGCAACAGTATGCTCATCAATTGCTCCTGTAGACTCTCTCCATCTAGGGGTCATAAATATGTCAGTTATATATCCATTTTCTATTACATTTCTCCAAAAAGCGCGCCATTCCTCTTGTGGTACCCAAATAAATCTTGAAATTAACTTTTTGTTAAAGATATCTGTTAAGGAGAAAATGGTAAAATCATTTGATTCTCTTATAAATGCGGTATAACGCGCAAGCCTTTCAAAGTTCGTCTCTATCATGTCCTTGCCATCAGTTGTGAGTATGCCAGACACATAGCCGCGCTTTCTAGTTGGTTTTGATTCTATACAGTCTATTCTATCAAGCGCCCTAAATATGCCTAATTTAACTTCTTCTAATGTGTTTGCATTTTCTGTATAATTATTAAACACATTTTTAATTAATGAACCCATATAATCAAATATGGCTTTATAACTATAAGATATAAATAAATTTCTAAAACCTCATATCTAGCAAAAGAATTGAATAGTGTGTTTTAATCATTGTGTTATATTAAAAATAGAAAACCTGCAAACTCTTTTTATACTTTTTCTATTAATAGATAATGTGATAATGTGCGTTTCTATTACTTGTTATACCCCCTGTTATTTGCTGTTATTTTGATGCCCTCAATTATGCTGGCGCAAGCTCAAAATGTGTCTATTGGCAATGCACAGATTCATGCCCCCGCTGTAATACTTCAATACAATAAGGGTACACTCACGATAATAAGTTTGAATATAACAAAAGGTAATGGCAGCATTATGGTAAGTGGGCCAAATGTCACAGGAAATTCAACAATATTTTCAGCAAATACTGCTGTTGCTGCTGCATCAAAATATCTTAAAATAGATATGAATAATTATAATTTTAACTACCATATATACAATGTCACTAATGTTTCTGGTCCAAGTGCAGGGACTGCGATGGCGCTCCTTGTTATATCCGCATATACCCATAAGCCTATACCAAATAACGTCACAGTTACTGGAACAATATCCTATAACGGTACTGTTGGTGAGATAGGTGGTGTTTATGATAAAATTAATGCGGCTGCATTAAATGGCATAACATATGCTATAGTTCCATATGCACAGAATGGGTCGTTTGAAAACATGCTATACTACATAACTCAGCAAAAATTTGGAGTTCCGCTAGATCAGGTTTCAAATCTATCACAGGCTGCAAATTTTATCTTTAATTATAATGAGCCGACGATAATAGCGCATAAGACGGTATATAACCCATTTACATATTATAATCTGACTAATCTGTCAAATGCCAATATTTCCTGTAGCAATAATTGCAGCTCATTCGCTATCGAACAATTAGCTAATTTCACATTAGGGATGGTTGAAAATCAAACAATTAATATTTCAAATATAAACTATTTTAGAAATATCTCATCATCAATGGAAGAAAATCTAAATCAGAGTAAGATTATATCAAAAAAAGGATATAATTATCTTGCAGCGGATCTTGCATTTTTGCAATATATGGATGGGTATGTCTTCCAAAACAGCGCAACTTCGCGATATGGTGCTCTTGCTAAGATGCAGAATATATCAAATTATTGCGCTACATTAAGCGCTCCACAGATGACCAATAGCAATTATGAGTATGTAATAGGAGGAAATTTGAGGGCATTATGGGGTAGCTATATGATAAATTCTGATATCTCCGCGTATAATGCTACAAATTCTGATACGGATACTGTATTATACGCGTTGATGAATGCTGCTGAGGCTAAAGCCTGGTGTAATTCTGCTTCATTTATGTATAATCTTTCGAGTGGTATGGGTGGTAGTCCGGTAAATGTATCATCAAAGATAAAAGAACTGGCATATGCAAGTATAATAAATGCGTCTAATTTTAATTATTTAAAATCCAATTCAACAACAAATCCCATAGTAGCATATAAAAATAACAAATATATTTGTATAATGCCTGGAAATGGCTGTTTGTATCTTAACACTGCGATACAAGCGTATTTGAATAATAGTTATGCAACCGTGTTAGTAGATGCAAATTATGTACCTGCCTTATATAGCGCTACACTTAGTGTATCTAACACTACCACATATCAAATTTCAAGAGCGGAGTTTATATCTAAAAATGCTACGTTTGGCGTATGGGCTACACAGTTTGCTGATGAGTCGCAATTCTATTTGCGTCAATCGGAGTTATCCAATTCTAGCGGATTAAAGGGAGAGTATGCATCTCAGGCTTATTCTACCGCACTATTATCACTCCAGATGAGTAATTCAATGCAAGTAATATCAAATAATTTTGTTCCGATGCAACCTAGCACCAAAAACACAAATATAGATTATTCGCTCTTTATAAACATACTATTTATTATATTTATTCTGATGATAATTAGCATTATCATAGAGGTAATAGTTTTAGTTCTTTTGATATCGCTTTTAAGGCGAACTAAGAAAGAGCAAAGAATTACTAAAAAAATTAAAAGATAGGTGTTATAGTATGGTAGAAGTTATTCCTGGAAAGGTATGCGTTTCATGCGGCAGGCTATCTGATAGCTACACTGAGTTTAAATGTCCAAAATGCGGAAAGAGCACCATAATAAGGTGCAAGCATTGCAGAGAGATATCTAATATATATAAATGCAAAGAATGCAGTTTTGAGGGACCATAATGTCAAAAGTTAGTGTTATATTTAAGATATATCCTGATGAGAGTTCGTTGGAAGCGGTATCTGATAGTATAAGAGTTATGAATCCCAAAGATTTGAAAACGGAGGATTTGGCGTTTGGAATAAAGGTAGTTCGTGCTATGTTTATTTTTGATGACACTCAAATGCGTTCTTCAACACTTGAGGATTCGCTGAAAAAGATAAAGGGCGTCAGCGAAGTTGAAGTAGAGCAGGAAACGCTCATATAATTTTTATCTAATTTGCTATTTGCTTCCCAACACTCTTTTTATGTGGTGGGTTGGTGATAAAGTCAATAGATCTCATAAATTGGAAGACGCATAGGCATAGCCATATGGACTTTCAAAAAGGCGTGAATGTGTTAATAGGTATAATGGGCGCCGGAAAGAGTTCTGTAATGGATGCTATCTCCTACGCCCTATTTGGCACGTTTCCTCTGTTAAATCAAAAGCGTATATCCACAAATAATATAATAATGAATAGGCCATCACTTGCTGAATTTTCTGAAGTTAGATTAACATTTGAGATCGATGGAAATACCTATTTGGTTACAAGAAAATTGAATATGAATGCATCTAGCGAGGCACGAATAGAAAAGAATGGCACATATTTACAAACACAACCAGAGCGCGTAACGGAAGTGATAGAACAATTACTAAAATTGGATTATGATACATTTTCAAGAGCAGTTTATGCGCACCAAAATCAATTGGAATATTTTTTGGATCTGCCAAAAAGTGAACGAAAAAGAAGTATAGATCAGATGCTTGGTCTTGATAATTTTTCTATAGCTGAAGAGAATGCAACCTCATTTATAAATAATACGCGTTCACTTATATCTGCAGAGGAACAGGTAATTGCAAAGATTGATATAAATGCGTTAAAGATTCAAATATCAAATTTAGAAGCAGAACAACTTACATATTCTAAAAATCAATCAGAATTATTTGAAAATAAAGAAAAAATTGAAGACGCTATAAAATCACTTCAACAAAAATTACAAAAATTAAAAGATGACAATGAAAGAAAAAAAAGTATGGATCGCGAGATTATCACTATAAAGACTAGAGTGAATTCAATTGAAGAAGAACTAAAAAAAATTGATATTAAAGGTTTAAATGCCACTGAAATAAAAGACAGTTTAAAGATAATTGAAGAGACGGAGAAAAATGAAGAATCGAACATAATTAAATTAAGAGAGATTGAAAGAAATCTGACAAAAGAGATATCTACGCTCGAATCTGATATGCGGCATTTATCTGATGATATTAAAAAATCTGAAGCTCTCAAGGCAAGCATTGCAAATAAAGATCTTAAATCTTTGGAGAATGAGCTTAAATCTTTAGAAGAGGCGCATAGTCTAAAAAAAGCTGATTTGATATCAAAACGTAATGAAAAAAAAGAGACTGAAAAATGGCTTATTGAAATAGAAAAACATACGGGTAATTGTCCATTATGCGAACAGGCGCTGGATCAGAAAGCTCGCGATGCTATAATTGCAATGAGGCATACATTAAAAGATCAATTAAGTATGCAGATAACTAGTTTTGAAAAAGAAATTTTGCTCTCGGATCAGATGATATTAAAGATGCGTATAGATATAGAGCAGATTCGAAAAGTAATAGATAGAATTAAAGAGTATGAAGGAATAGGAATAAAATTAGCTGCACTAGAAGAGAAAAAACCACAATTGACTCTTAATAATAAGGAGATTTTAGAAAAAATAAGTAAAACAGAGAACGCTTTAAAGACGCTGCGTGCAAAAAAGGAGGAATTAAAATCAATAATTGAAAAAATCGATAGAGCCAATGCACATAATGAAAAATTAGAAGAATATAAAAAATTACTATTAAAAAAAGAGACCGATTTCAAATTGATTGTGGTTGATGAAAAATCAATATACTTAAATCAAGAGGATATAACAAAAAACAGTTCAATACTTGCTGAGATAAATTCAAAAATAAATAGCAATGTTACTTATATAAAAAATATAGCGTCTCAATTAAAAGAGAAGAATTTAGAATACCAAAGAATAAAGGAGATATCATCCAGGATAGAGTCGCGCCAGAGTATATTAAATAATATGAATCGATTCAAGCAGGCTCTTATTGAGACTGAAGCATCACTGAGAAATAATCTGGTAAGCGCCGTAAATAACATAATGTACTCATTATGGCCTCAGTTATATCCTTATTCTGATTATAAAGGTCTAAGGCTTTATGCCAAATCCGATGATTATTCTTTAGAAACAAATATGGTGGATGGAAGCAATGATGTGTGGACATCTATTGATTCAATAGCAAGCGGCGGTGAAAGGAGTTTATCATGTCTTACAATGCGTATTGCGCTCTCCATGGTAATAGTGCCAAATCTTAAATGGATAATACTTGATGAACCTACGCATAATATAGATTCAAATGGTATAGAAAAGATAGTTAATGTATTTGGAAATAATCTGCCAAAAATAGTTGATCAGATATTTGTCATAACGCATGATGAAGCAATGCGCCAAATTGGGGGCGCAGCTATATATCAATTAGATAGAAATAAAGCATCAAATGGTCCAACAGAGGTATCTACTATATAAAAAATTTTACTTAAATTAAAGCAAATACTATTTTTACTTATATAATATTATGCTATATACCTCCAAATCCGAATCTATCTGAATTGCTCTTCTGATTTTCATTATCAGATATACCAAGTATTGAAGGGCTCTTTACTCCTGTAAATATTGCAACGACTTCAACCTTTCTGTTATATCTTGGATCAATGCGTGCTCCCCATATAACCTCTGCGTTAGGAGATGCACTTGCAGTGATACCGGTTGCTATTTCATTTGCCTCTCCTAATGTAAGATCCTCTCCTCCAATCACATTTAAAAGTATACCCTTAACTCCTTCATAATCAACATCAAGCAATTTATTATTTAATGTACTTTTGATTACATCCTCAACCTTGTTTTGGCCGCTGCCCTCTCCGACGCTTATCATTGCTAGTCCAGAATTTTTCATTATCGATCTAAAATCAGCAAAATCCAAATTTATTAGGCTTGGAGTGGCTATAGTCTCAGATATGCCTATTACAGCATGTGATGTGACCTCATCAGCAACCTTAAATGCCTGATCGAGCTGCAAATTTGGATACATTGTTACAAGCCTTTGGTTATCTATTATTATAAGTGTGTCAGAGTTCTTTTTCAATTCATTTATCGCTTTTTTTGCCGTTTCTATACGTATTCTCTCAAGTGCAAATGGAAAGGTTACAATGCTAACAACAACAGCTCCAAGTTCCTTTGCTATTTCTGCAACTACTGGTGCTGCTCCACTACCTGTTCCTCCACCCATTCCTGCTGCTATAAAAACAAGATTTGAATCTTTAATCTCATTTTCAATATCAATTTTTGAATACTGAGCGCATTTTGCTCCAATCTCTGGAAATCCACCGGCACCAAGTCCGCGTGTTAATTGCGCACCTATCAATATGCGCTTTATTGAAGTATCAAGCGTTTTAAGATGCTTATTATCTGTATTAAGTGCTACTAGATTTGCTCCTCTAACACCTATTTTAGCTATCCTATTAACTGTATTGCTGCCGCCTCCTCCAACGCCAAAAACACTTATTCTAGGTTTAAATAAATCACTGTCATAATTAGCATTCTGACTATTATACTCCAGAGCTTCATCAACCAGATCCATAACGTCACCAATTAGAATATGCTGTTATATCATAAATATCTTACTATATATTTGATATACTATTAAAATCACATAATAAAATGATTATTATATAAATCTTTCAATTTAGTGTTATTTGTGTTTTAATGATAACATTTTTCGATGAAATAAAAGTATCGACAACAAAACCAATAGAATTTATCGACATAACCGATAATGTTAACTCTATTGTTAAAAATAGTAAGGTATTTTCTGGCCATGCCTTAATTTTTAGTCAGCATACAACAGGTGCAATACGCATAAGTGAGTTTGAATCCAGCTTAATGACAGATCTAGCGGCATTTTTTGAAAAACTAGCTCCAGAATCCGGAAATTATCTGCATAACAAAACTAATGTTGATAATAGGAGAAATGCGCATTCACATTTGCAGTCCATACTGTTAAATTCTTCTGAGACCGTTCCGATAAAAGAAGGGAAATTAATGCTTGGTAAATGGCAAAAAATATTTTTTATAGAAGTAGATGGAAGTAGAGCAGAGCGTAAAATTACAATAGAGGTTGTTGGAAATGAAAGATGAGAATAAGGCCTTTTTTGCAAATAGCATAGATATTGATATGGAAAAATACTGCGTATTTAAATACTATTTTGAGACGCCATTTAATATAGAGGAAACCGCAGCTCATTTATGTAGAGAACAGAGTACTGCGCTATGGAAACGCGTTGATCACGATGAGGATTTTAGATTAGAATATGGAGCAAAAGTAATAGAGTTGAAGCTTATAGGGACCACAAAAACCCCTAGCTTATTTGCATTGCATGCAAAAGGTGAAGTGTATAATAAGGCAATAGTAAAAATAGCACATCCAACAATAAATTTTGGCACAAAATTGCCAAATTTAATGACAGCGGCATGTGGTGAAGGGGCATTTTTTACTCCAGGTATAAATTCAATAAAACTGCTAGATATAGAGTTCCCAAAAAGCTATACGCACGAATTTGGCGGTCCAAGATTTGGTCTTAGTGGAATAAGAAAAATACTAAATGTTTATGATAGACCTTTGGTTTGCGGTGTGGTTAAGCCTAATATAGGCTTAAAACCTAAAGATTTTGCAGAACTTGCATATAAGGCATATTTAGGTGGAATAGATGCAACAAAGGATGATGAGATGTTATCTGATGTTA
>JAJZJI010000195.1 GCA_021828345.1 Microcaldota archaeon | reverse complement strand
TTCTTTCCATCCATAAACTCCTATCCCTATGGTAACTAACAGCGCAGCAAAGCTCACGCCCCAAGCAATCCATGCATCTGTCTGCAGGGTATAATACAAAGTAATGGTATAATTGCCAGTTTTGTTCATGTACCACGCATTGGCAAATCCATTTACAGCAATGTGATCGCGAGGATTAACTTCAGTCCCATTGGAATAGAATGCCGCCCAATGCGGATCGTACGTCTCCCGAAAGACAAGGTAATAAGGAGTAGTGGCATTGGAAACATGAACGGTAACCTTCGTAGGTGTATTTTCAACAAAGCTTATGTTTGGCTTGGAGAAGTTCGCTATTGGAGTCGCATTTATTGTATGGCTATCGTTGTAAAAACCGCTAATTTTTGATACATATACTGACTTATCCTTAATATCGAATGATTCATTTGTAATAATCTGGACTAATTTAGTCTCAGAAATATTTTCAAAGTTATAAATGTTTGCAGCATACACTAGCGGTACATAATTTAAATCTTCATACAGCGATGTATTTGCATATTTTTTTATAAATATCACGCCATCAGAACTATTTAGGTTACTATAGATATCGTTAAAGCTGAAGGCATCATAATAATCCGGATCGTATGGACTACTTCCTATCGCATTTCCTTGGACTAAGATATACCTTATCCCTAAAATTCCAAAAATATGGGATATATAATTATTGTTTATTGTATTGCTGCCATCTATATTGGATGTTATATCATCATAAAAATATTTTGTTACCGGATAAAATATTTCGGTTTGTGCTATGTAACCTCCTGTATACACGGGCTTGTTTATAAAATAAGAATATATGTCAGTACCTGTATACCAGTTTTCTAAGTACTGGAATCCAGCAGCAGATGGCAATACTCCAACGCCAAAATTCCCTGTATAATTGTTTATATAATTACTTAGTGCGTATATATGATCAGGTATTTTTACATAATAAAAATTATTTCCAATATAAGGGCTTATGTTACTGTAATAAAAAATAACAAAGCCAATCAGAACTAGTATAATAAAAACTAAAATTATTCTATTCAATTTATACTTAAAATATGTATCAGAGGCCACTATTGCAGTTGCAGATAATATGCCCAATACAAATTCTAGGATGTAAGAAAAACTGCCACCATATCTTACCGCATATAAAAATTTAAAGTGCGATATTAATGCCTTAAAAATACTGCCAAACGGCATAAATATTGTATTATAAAAAAATGTTATTATTATAAAAATAACAAATGAAGAGAGAACTAGCGCAAGTACCTCGCTATCAACCATTCTTCTCTTAATGAAGTAAACCAATCCAGTAATTCCAATCGCAAATAGCAACAGCTTCATTAAAGAAAGTAAAGTTTGGAGTGGATAAGATAATATTTGTAAAGCATAAAGAACGTTGCTGTTTCCAAAGGCGTATATAAGTGGCGCATTTATAAAGGAATAGTATCCAATATCTGCAGAATGCGATAAAGATAATAAGTATGCTCCAGTTATATTGCTCAAGTTTGTTAACAAAGCGATGGTCAATATAAAGAGCAATATAAAAAATAGCTTGAGTCTATTATTTGATATTAAAATTGATACAAGTATTACTAAAAGAAAAAGTAGCATAAAATTTTGTATAAGATATGTAAATCCACCAAGCGTAAATAAAAATGAGAAACTTAATATCGATCCAAATATTTCATAATAATTTCTTTTAAAACCAAAAATATTGTTGCTAACATCTTTTGATATTAAAAAGACAAACAAAAAGCACAATGGCAAAAATGCAGATCCTGCTCCTATGACCGGGAAAAACACTAAAGCTCCAACAAAACCAGCCATTACCCTAACTAAAGGCTTGTTTTTTTCAAATAATTTGTATACAAATGCAAACATGCCTAAGCTGCCTATCAGCATAAAAACAATATCTAATATGGTATTGGCTATTATGCCATTTGTGACCTCGAGGGGCAAAAACAAAAAGGTAAAAAGATAATTTAATGGGCTATTCATGCCTTGCTGAATATTGCCATTATAATCTAAACTGTCATATAAAAAGAAACTGTCGTATATATTATTGGTATAATCATTTAAAGAATAAGTAAGACCTATAAATGGCGTATCCTCATGCACAAATACGCTGCCTTTGAATTCAAAAAGTGGCTGTGTTATGGATAAAACGACTAGTATAATTATAGCCAGATAAAGAAATTTGTTCCTTCTTTTTCCTTTAGGCTGCAATCGCATAAAATACACTTACTATTTAAAATTTATATTCTGTTAATAAGTCATGATTTCATGAATATTTTACTAATAAGTACAAGTAAGCCCTATAAAGGTAGCGGCACTGGCCTTACTGAGTACGCTTACCAGCTTTCTGAACACCTTAAACCAATGCTTTCAAATAATGACAGAATAGACTTCTTATACTCATTATCTGATTCTAAAAGAAACAATATAAAAGGCTTGCTCCGTGCAAATACATCTTTCAAAAAAATG
>JAJZJI010000194.1 GCA_021828345.1 Microcaldota archaeon | reverse complement strand
CGCCCGATCTATCTCGACTATGCCTCCACATCTAATTTATCAGCGATATATGCTCCAACGTCACGAGATAATTGTTCCATATCTACAAAGATCCCACTGATTTTTGTTACTGAATTCATTACATTGGTAGAAATTATATTACTTCCAAGTGATGTCAATGTACCAGTAGCATTTATGATTTTTCTATCTTTCATATTATTTGTATAAAATAGTAGATTTTTTCTATATATTTCATTTTTCATATAAGATACAAACCTCCATCTATTATAATATCTGAACCGTTTATATAACTAGCTCCATTAGATAATAAAAATAATATAACAGAAGACACTTCTTCTTGGAATCCTCTTCTTTTCAGAATGCTCTCTTCGGAGTACTCGTGTTCAACAATTCCTGGTTCTAAGTTTCTTATTTTCGATTGCTCTATTATGTCTAAATTGTTCATGGGAGTCATTATATTTCCAGGACTTACACTGTTGACCCGAACTCCATATATTCCCAGATCTGCCGCTAAAGACTTTGTCAAAGCCAATATGCCACCTTTAGTCATAGAGTACAAGGGATGACCAGCTTCTGTTCTCTGGCCAGAAACAGATGCTACGTTGACTATCGCCCCACATTTAGATATCTTAATAAGAGGTAAAGCAAATTTAGTTAAGTTAAATAACCCTTTCAAATTTGCGTCAACAATTTTGTTGAAATCATCTTCTTTGCAGTCTTCTATTTTCTTATAAAAATATATGCCTGCATTGTTAACCATAAAATCTATATGCTGTTCTTTTGATGCTATTGAAGTTATAAATCGTTTTACATCGCTCTCTATGTTTGTATAACCTTCAAATTGAGTTATATTATTTACCTTACTGATACCGGAAAATTTAGGATCTATTGTATAAACTTTAGCACCCGCTGAGGCTAACATATCAACAGTTGATTTTCCAATCCCTTGGTAGCCTCCGCTCACTATAGCTACACGGTTTTTAAAATTAAATAAAATATTGTCTATTTTATCATTAATCAATATCATCACCGGAAACACTAGTTACCATAGATTTACCCATCTCATTATGTTTATGAAGATATAATATGTATATTAATGATACTATAAGAAGAACAAACATCGCTATTAATCCTCCTAGATACGGTTCTCCAACTCCTATGTACGATGTCAGGTCTGCATAGATGAATAATATAGCCGCCGCTAAAGTGGGAATAAGAGTAGAAATGACCACTTTGTATGTTAATCTTTTATATATATTTCTAAAGAATGGCACGGCCGCAGCATCCGCTATTAAATGCTGTATTATCCACATAAACGTTGTTAATGCCCCAAAAAGAAATAAGGAATAAAATATACCAAGTGAATAGCCATAGGAATAAACTAGGGCTATCGGAGCGATTATTGTTAATAGGGCTGTGATAACCAATTCGAAAAATGCTGCCCTTACGGGAGTTTTATATTTCTTGTGCGTTATTGCAAAAGATTTCGGGAAGAGAAAATCATCACGCGCCATTGCATAAATTAACCTAGCTCCACTCATTCCACCCACAATACCAGCCCATATCTGGCCAATTAAGGCTATTATTAAAAAGACAAGAGTCCCTATAGTTCCAATATAGATGCTAAATGCTACTACCGCCGGATTCCAATCGGTTGCAAGTGTTCCTGCATTTGAGAGTCCAACAGCTGCTACTTCAGCATATGTCACCAATACACTCACAATCGTCAATATAACTATTGAAATGATGACAGATTTCCATACGAGTTTTTGACTTGTTTTCGTTTCTTCTGCAAAGTAGAATGGAGCTCCATATCCCGTAAAAAAAAGGAAACCTGCTGTTACTGAGGCAAACATAACGCCAGTTACTCCAGCTGGCGCTTTAAATACATTAAATGCTTGTATACTATTATATGGAGTTTTTGCAATAGTTATAATAGATAATACAACAACTATTATAATTTGGAGTGCAACAACAATCAGTATTGATTTGCCCGATATTCTAATGTTAAAAACTGTGAAAATGAACATTAAAAAAGTAGCAATAAGTGCTATAATTATATAAATATAAAGAGGTAATGTATAATTGTACAATGCTGAAAGTGCGGTAGAAAGTATATACGATACTGCTACTACCGATACAACATCCATTAATATGAAATAAAACATATTAACCAATGCAACATACTTTCCTGTGGCTTTACCGAAGCCACTTTCTGCAAAACCATAATATCCCCCTGCGAAGCTAACTTTTTTTGAAAACATTAATGCAGGTACAGAGACTAACAAAATAGCCAGAGCAGCAAATATAGGAACTATTGGAGCAGCGAAGCCGGCATAAACAACTGCCCCAGCTCCATTAGAAACTGCAAAAGATAGGGGATAAATAGACCCCATTGATAATGCTACTAACGTCCATAAACCAAGCTGTCGTCTATTCAATGAAGTTTTTTCCATTTCAGATTCACCTCAGTAAACAATTCCAATATGTATTAAAATACACATCCTTAA
>JAJZJI010000023.1 GCA_021828345.1 Microcaldota archaeon | reverse complement strand
TACAGTAAAATAAAAAGCCCAAAAAGCAATTCCAATAATGATTCAACGTATAAAAGCACACATAAACCTAAAGGCCAAAGTAAAAAAAGAGCAAAACAGGTACATAAATAAAACATAAAGTGTAGACTATGGAAGATTTAAAAGAGAGAATTGCAGGAGAAATAGCGCTTTCTGATAGCCCTGGCAGTGCTATGAAAAAATGGAGGGAGCTATTTGGTATATCACAGGTGGAATTGGCCAAGAGCATACGGATAACAACCTCAACAATTAGCGATTATGAGAGTAATAGGAGACTAAGCCCGGGCGTTGGAGTAATAAAGCGCTTTATTGAGGCATTATTCACAATAGATGAGAGTAGGGGTAGTAATGTGATACGCGGACTTGCAAATATGTCAATGGAGAAGCCCGATCCAAACGTACCATTTTATAATATCAAAGATTTTTCAACACCACTTAGCGGCATAGATTTCAATAGAATAATAGAGGGCAAAATTATAGCGAATCTAAATTATCTTAATTCTACAAACCTTTTTGGCTACACTACAATAGATAGCCTCAGAGTCATACTTGAAATATCGCCGCAGGAGTATCCTAAATTATTTGGAAGTACTACAGAACGCGCATTTATATTTGAGAATGTATCAACCGGAAGATCGCCAATGGTAGTTATAAGAGTTGCTCCTATAAAGCCAAAAGTTGTCGTTATACAAGGATTGACAAGTATAGACAGACTTGCAATAAAACTTGCACAAATGGAAAAAATACCGCTAATTGCTACAAAACTAAGTATAGATGAGATAAAACAAAGACTTGATAAGGTATAGATTAATAAGAGGCGCATGCTCCTTCTTATTTTTTAATTAGTAACAAATTATCTTAATTGCTCTATCCCCAAACATCCGCTTTTATTTTTATATTTGGAACATTCAATGCTTCTAAGGACTCTTTCATTGCCTTTACAAAATTTAACGGTCCGCAAATGTATGCAGTTCTCTCCATAAAATCTGGGGCATACTTTTTAATCATATCAGCATTTATGTGCCCTTTTTCGCCATCCCAATTATCCGTAGATTCTGGCCGCGTCACCGTTATTATAGTCTTCATATGTATCTTTTTTTCTATTTCCTTTAACTCATCGCCCATTATAACTTCTGAAGGAAAACGTATGCTATATAATAAAACAACATCAGTACTAAGCGACTCTTTCTCGATCTTCTTAAGCATCGACATGAATGGAGCAAGGCCGGTCCCACCAGCTATAAACATTACCTTCTTATCCTCATCGGGTATAAATCTAAACTGCCCATATGGACCAGTCATAAAATATCTATCGCCTATAGCAGCACTCTCCATTTTTGAAGTTAATTTGCCATGTACCATATGTATATAAAAATCAACCGTTTGACCATTAGGCTCTGACGCAATTGAAAATGCCCTTGTTATCTTTTCATTATTACTTTTATCTACATATGTAAGCATCACAAACATGCCTGGATCAAAATTTAATGTAGTATTATCCTCCGCTTTAAATTTAAATACAGTAACGTCTGGTGTTGCTTGTATTATGTCATTTATCACATACGGTTTCTGATTTATTGATATATTATGCGGTGTAGCTGCCATTATATTACCTTATATTATATTTTTTCTATAAACTTATTTAAGGTCATACGTTTTAATTTGTTGCTAAATGATTCACGCATTGATGGAAACCGAATGACATTTAATGTCTTATCTGATAGGCTTACTCTAAAAGAGTCACCCACATGCAAACACCCTATATCTTCTGTATCAGCCCTAAGGTTCCCCTGATATTTCTCAACCGTTATCTCAAGCAATGACGATTCATCTATTATTATCGGACTAGTATATGGCCCATCAGGATTAATAAATGTTATGCACATTACCTTAGGGCTTGTTATTATAGGACCCCTTGCTGATCTATTATACGCAGTAGATCCCATAACACTTGTTATAAGCATGCCATCCCCCGCTATTATAAATGGAGATATTTTTATTTTCCTTCTTCCATCTATCTCCTTTATGCTAAAATATATCTCTTCAGATACATTCTTTAGAAGTATCTCATTTATTGCATAATGACTATTATTCTTATAATGCACTACAAGCTTTTTTGATAATGGCTCTATATTATATTTATGCGATTTGAGCATAACCACTGCTTTATTTATATCATTTAAGGAAATGTCCGCGTAATACCCTAAGCTACCCACCTCATTGGTCCTTATTGGCAATATTGGGCAGTCGCATTCCTTTGCAGCATTCATAAAAGTGCCATCACCACCTATCGCAATGCAAATATCTGGGTTTTTCTTAACGATATTAAAAGAATCTTCCAGCAGACGGATTTCTTTATAAGCTTTTTTTGATACTATTTTTATTCGCATAAGATCAACATATATTAAGATATAAATTTATTTACAATACTAGAGACCTCGTGAGCTTTTGAGTAATGAGGCGCATGCCCAGCGTTTTCTATAATATCAACATGCGATCCATTTATGCATTCTGAAATCATATGTGCATATTTACAATTAAGTATCTTATCTTCCCTGCCCCAGATTATCTCAACTTTCGAATTAATTTTTGAGAGTGCAGTACAATCCAATATATTTGATGGAATATCAGAATTTATTATACTACTTATAACATTCTCGGAATTGCTATTCATCAAGAGTACGCTGCCTAAAAGCGCGTCTTTATATGCCTTAAGTTCAGATTGGCTTTTATCAGAAAAAAATCCTGCAAAACCTGCCATATCCTCAAGTATTATACCGCTTAGATTATTTGACATTGCATTATACGCAGCAACCCATGCACCATAAGAATTACCCATCAAAAAATTAGATTTTGTATCGTACGTATCCCTTATACTCTTAATCACTTCTGAGACAATGTTAGACTGAATTATTATATCATATTTTATATTAGGCCTATCCGAATCCCCATGTCCCAACAGATCTATAGCGCATATGTGTATGTTCTCGTTTATGAGTGGTACCATTTTTGACCATACTGAATATGTAGCCCCAAGACCATGCAAAAGTAATAACAGCGGACCATCCTCAACGCTATTGTTTATCATATTTATATTTCCATAGGAGGTCTTTAATTTATCATTTTTGAAAAGATTGTATTCCATATTTATCCATTTGCCTCATTTTTTGACTTTTGTTGAATCAAAAAAGTGTATACCGCGACCCAGAGCGCTTTCTGCAGCCTCCATTATAGATTCGCTAAATGTAGGATGCGGATGAATCGTATCTGCGATATCCTCAAGCGTAGCTCCCATCTCAATAGCAAGTGCCGCCTCACTTATCATAGCATTCGCATCTCTTGAAACTATCTCCACTCCCTTTACTATTTTATCCTTGGTATATGCTATTTTAACAAACCCATTAGTACTATCAAGTGCAATTGCCCTGCCTAGAGCACTAAGTGGAAATTTTGTAGTCATTATTCCATCACCATCAAGCCTCCCAGCTATTGCTATCTCGGGATCAGAAAATATTACGGCAGGCACGACAATATTCTCATAGCTAGATGAGATGCCAGACGCAGCTTCACCTGCAACCACGCCCTGACGCATTGCCTTATGAGCAAGCATTGGCTCTCCAGCAACATCGCCTATTGCGTATATATTTTCATCGCTTGTGAGCATTGTTTTATCTGTAATTATAAATCCCTTATCATCCAACTTTATATGTGTATTAGAGAGCCCTAAACCACTTGTATATGGCGATAAACCTACTGCAACAACAAGTATGTCAGCCAATATATTTTCATTGCTATCAAGCTTTAAAATATTTGCATCAAAACTAAGAGGATTTGATTTTTTGTATATTTTTATATTTAAAGATTCCATTCTTTTCTTTACATACGCAACAGCTTCTGGGTCAAATCGCGAGAGTATATCAGAGCGTGCAATTATTGAGACGTTTGAACCTAATTTTGCATACATTATTCCGATCTCAACCGCAACATATCCCGCACCTATAATTGCCATATTTTTCGGTATGTAATCTAATAACAATGCTTTTTTGTAGTCTATTATTTTATCTGAATACTCAAACCCCTTTAATGATATTGGCTCTGAACCTGTTGCAATTATTGCTTTTTTAAAATCTATTTCAATCCCATCAGTTAACTGCAGTTTATTTGATGATAAAAATGTTGCTTCAGCACTAAATACATCAATATTATTTGATTTGCATAGAAACGCAACGCCCTGCTCCAACTTCTTTGAAACAAAAACGCGCCATTCATACATTTTTTTGGCGTCTATTGCAAGACCATTTACACTTATTCCAAATTTTGAAGACTCTTTTATACTATCATATATGTCAGATATGTGTATTAACGTCTTTGAGGGTATACATGCATAATTTAAACAGTGACCTCCCAATTTGTGCTTTTCTATTAAAGCAACGCTCTTACCAAGCTGTGCTGCGCGTATCGCAGCTATATAGCCCCCCACACCGCCTCCTATTATAGCAACGTCAACATTCTCAGGTATAGAACCCATAACCATATATACAACCTATTATTTTATTTTAAATCATCATCTTCATTATTTGTTTGCATTCTCCGCTCGGCGCACGTGCAGCCGCATTTGCAATGAACAGCGCAATTGCATCCATTTCTGCATCCGCAAATGCATCCACCGCCGCATTCGCACCCTTGACCTGCACCTTGATTAGCCATAAAAATCAATCTGAGAGCTCCAAAAATTCAGGATCTTCAATATACTCCTTTATAAGATTACCAAATCTCACAGCTTCTGCACCATCCACAACTCTATGATCGAATGTCAATGAGAAAGGCAGTTCTTTTCCTATAACTATCTGATTATCCTTAACCATTGGCACATCCTTTATAAGATGTATTCCAAGTATTGCCACATCCGGATAATTTATCATAGGTACAGATAGATATCCTCCACCTAAGCTACCTATATTAGTTATTGTAAACGTACTATCGCTCATCTCGTCTATACTTATAGTTTTATTGCGCACCTTTTCAGCAAGCTCCACTATCTCCTTTGCTATCTTTGTAATACTTTTTTTATCCGCATCCTTTATGACCGCAACGCGAAGTCCATCATCAGCCTCTACTGCAAGTCCTATGTTGTAGTAGCGTTTTAATATTATCTCCTGTTTCTCCTTATCATAACTGGAATTGAAGCGCTCATTCTCTTTTAAAGCATCTACTACTGCCTTTATTATAAATGGCAAAAATGTTAGCTTAACATTCTTCTTTGCAAATTTGGGCTTTTCCTTTTCCAATACTTTTGCAAGATATGTAGCGTCTATCTTATCCATATGCACCGCTGTAGGTATGGTCCATGAGAGCTCCATATTCTTTGCTATTGCCTTTCTCACCTGTGACATGGAAACACGCTCAATTCGATCCTTATGAGATTCCTCCTTAGCCTCAGAATATATAGGTACTGTATGGATTGGAGCACTGCTTCGCGCATGCGCCCTTACATCATTCTCCATGATCCTACCATTAGGCCCTGTACCTAAAACGGTATTCAAATCAATATTAAGTTCATGTGCCAATTTACGCACCGAAGGTGTTGCAAGCACTTCCTTTGTAAGTTCATTATGCTTTGGTTCTATAGTGGCAACTTTTGCAGGCACTGTTAATTTATTCTTCTGATCATCTCTTACACTTATATTTGATGCACCTAATTTTATAGCACCTTTTAACTCCTCTTCCGTTCCAAAATATGCAAGCATATCTCCAACCTTCACTGGACCCGGTTTTGAAATTATTTTTATCTTTCCAGATATTGGAGCGGGTATATTCACTACAGCCTTATCAGTCTCGATTTCTACAACTGGCTGATCCTCTTTTACATCATCATTATCTTTAACTAGCCATTTATGTATGTTACCCTCCGTTATTCCTTCTCCGACATCCACAAATTTTAATTCTTTCATCCCTACCACTATGCAGATAAGAGCTTATCTATAGCATCAGAAACCTTTCTCTCGTTTGGTATATAATATTTTTCATATCCAGGCATTGGATATGGAAGACTTGCTGAACCCACGCGCATTATAGGAGCGGATAGTTCGAACATTGCTTTTTCTGCTATGCGCGCGGCTATCTCAGCGCCTACCCCAAAACTAAGCGATGCTTCATGCACTATTAACACCTTTCCCGTTTTCTTTGCGCTCTCTAATATAGTTGTCTCATCTATAGGATTTATTGTACGCAAATCTATCACATCTGCAGATAAATTCTTCTTTTCGACAACACTATTTACTATTGGTACCATTGTGCCATATGTTATTATCGTTAGATTATCGCCCTTCTTTAAATAATTGGCTTTGCCAATAGGCACCTCATATGCACCCTCTGGTATCTCCTGCTTAAATAGTCTGTATAATTTTGTAGGCTCCAAAAATATAACAGGATCCTGCATTTTTAATGCCTTCATCATAAGACCCTTTGCATCATACGGATTTGATGGCTCAACTACAATAAGTCCACCTATGTGCGAGTAATAAGCCTCTGGGCTATCTGAATGATGCTCCAATGTTTTAACACCGCCACTGACCGGAGTTCTAACAACCATAGGCACATTCATTGTTGAACGTGTTCTGCTTCTAAATCTGGCAGCGTGATTTAATAGTTGACTAAAACCTAACAGCATAAAACCCGCAAATTGTATCTCTGGAACTGGCCTTAAACCAGATATTGCCATACCTATTGAAGTGCCTATTATGCTCGATTCTGCAAGTGGCGTATCTAAAACACGTTTTTCTCCAAATTTATCTAGTAGTCCATCTGTTACCCTAAACACGCCTCCGTCTTTTGCTATGTCCTCGCCTAGAAGCACTATCTTATCATCAGCCCTCATACTTAGTTCTAATGCATTATTCAATGCAGATACCATATTAACGTTCATAAAAACACCTACTGCCAGAAATTAGCGGCTACTGCGCTATCTTCCTCATCCTTCAATACCTCTGGCATAAAACTATATATATTCTCGAACATGCTTTTAGGATCAGCCTTAAATGTTTCGGCCTCCTCCACAGCCTTATCTATTTGAGCAAGCTGCTCCTCTGTTGTCTTTTTCTCTAAATCATCATTCCATAATCCTTTCTTTACAAGATATGCCCTAACCCTTTTTAATGGATCCTTCTCTGCCCACGCTTTCACTTCCGAATCAGAACGATATTTTGTAGGATCATCAGCAGTTGTATGCATGCTCATCCTATATGTCACACACTCTATTACAGTAGGCCCATTTTTCGAATTATCGATTGCGTCTTTCACCACTTTGTATACACCTATAACATCGTTGCCGTCCACCTGTATGCCCTTTATGCCCACCGCAACAGCTTTTTGTGCCAATGTTTCTGCTGCTGTCTGTTTATTTCTAGGTATCGATATTGCCCATTGATTATTCTCAATTATTGCTATAAACGGAAGCTTATTTACCCCTGCAAAGTTTATCGCTTCATAAAAATCGCCTTCGGATGTACCTCCATCTCCCACATAGGCAACTGCAACAGCATCACGCCCTAAGTATTTTTGGGTGAATGCAACCCCTGCACCATGTGGCATCTGTGTTGCAACTGGCACTATTATTGGCAGCGCGTTTATACTTTTAGCAGTGGCATTACCCTCCTCATAACCCTTCCAATATAAAAAATAGCTTTTTATTGGAAGACCGCGCGCAAGATAAATGCCATGCTGCCTAAAGGCAGGAATAAGATAATCATCCTTGCGCATCGCAAATGCAACGCCTATTTGTGATGCCTCTTCTCCTAAAAGCGGCGCGAACGTATCTGCGCGCCCCTGCCTTTGCAAACTTAATGTTTTAGAATCTAAATTCCTTGCAAAAAGCATATACTTATACATCTCAACTATTTTATTATCATCAACATCTTTAGGCATCAAATTAGCATCTATATTACCATTTTCATCCATAACCTGTATGTAATCAATAGAACACTCAAAAACTTTTTTTTGCATAAGAACACACAATTCAATAACACAGGTAAATATTAAATGAATTTAGTTTTATTTCAGATCGTTTATATATTGCTTTATTGCCTTTATACCAATAACAGGTTTCCCACACATATTATTTTTACAGACATAAAGTGATAAATTTGAGTTAGTTGGCATATTTTTTATATAATCCGCGATATCATTTGTATACTTACTCTTTAAAAGTATTATTTTATTCGGAATAAAATTTTTATTAATACAGTTTATTACCTCATAAACATCATTATTTAAGGCATCGTTCTCTGCAGCTATTACAAATTCATAACTTTTGCCAAACTGATAAAATAGCACATTCATTAACACAGTATAATTTAACAAATTATTACCAGCACCAATTATAGATTCCAAGCCTAAATTTGCCATTTGCATATATTTTATATTTCCAGTTATCCTCGATATTTTTGCCAAATCATATATAGCAATTGAATTACCAGCAGGAGTTGCAATATCAGATAATATTTTTTCTTTCTTATTCTGTTCATTAAAATTTTTATTGAAATAAAAAACATTTTCCACTTTATCATAAAATTTTTCTACCATAATTTCAGATAGGTTTATTGCATATCTTAGATATTTTTCATCAATGGAAGATTCGTATAAATCAATAAATCCATTTATTGTAAACGCATAATCATCCAAAAATCCATCGATATATCCCTCACCGACGTACGCATGAAATAAATTTCCTTTATCATACATATTTTTTATTATGAAATCGGCATTGTGCCTTGCAATTGATAAATATTTTTTATTCAGCGTTGCTGCATATAATTTAGACATAAAAGATATGGCAAGTCCATTTAAATCTGATAGTATCTTATTATCGATTTTCAACGTTGAATTATTATTGCGCATGCTCCTTACCTTTACTATTGAGTCATTTAAAATTTTTACTATTTCAGTTATTTTAAGATTATAGCGCTCGGAAAGTTCTTTATGACTCATATTTTGGTATAATATATTCCCTTTTGGCAGCATATCATTTCTTTTAGTATAATTACCATCGCGCTCTACGCCAAATGCATCGGAAAATATTTCAAGCTCCTGCCCAAATAAAACAGAACATAATTGATCATATGTTATTGTATAATATTTTCCTTCAATTCCACCACTATCAGCATCAATTGCAGTATAAAAAGCGCCATAATCAGAAAGAAATTGATTTAACATGCATGATGCTATCTCCTCTGCCACATTTAAAAAAATTTGTTCTTTGGTAATTTGATAAGTTTCAATATATATCATACCAATTAACGCCTGATCGTAAAGCATTTTTTCAAAGTGTGGCAAATGCCAATCCCTTGCTGTTGAATATCGATGCACTCCAAAACCAATTTGATCATACGTACCACTAAATCGCAAATATAATAGTGTCTGCTTCACCATATTTAACGCATCATAATCATTAGAATAATCATAGTAGCGCAATAAAAAGCCAAGATAGTGTGGCATTGGAAATTTCATATTGTTACCGAATCCACCATAATCATAATCAAACATTTCTGAAAGATACCCGTATATTGTATCTAGAGTTTTTTTGTTTATATTTTCTGATTTTTTCGTATTTAAAGACAAATCCGCGGATATACGCTCTGAGAGCATATACGCATCATTCTCAAGTTTATTTGGACTTTTAACCCATTCATCAGAAAGCTCTTTAATATATGACAGCATCCCAACAGATTGGAAATTGCTCAATTTTGGCATATACGTAGTAATTAAAAGTGGGCTAAGATTTGGAAGCAATATGATTGTAAGCGGCCAGCCACCATGTCCGTTAAGTTTCTGGCATAAGGACATGTAATAATTATTTATATCAGGACGCTCCTCCTTGTCTATTTTTATAGATATAAAATATTTATTCAATATATTTGCAACTTCATCATCCTTAAAGGATTCTTTTTGCATTACATGGCACCAATGACACGTAGAATAGCCTATAGAAATAAATATTAGTTTATTCTCTTTTTTTGCTTCGAGTAATGTTTGGCTTGACCATTCCCCCCAGTTCACAGGATCATTAGCATGCTCTAGTAAATATGGACTTTTTGATTTATAAAGCATATTTTTATTTGGCAATGATTCACCAATAAATTTTAATAGTATTTAAAATTCTTTTGTTTAAGTCAAATGTCCTAATAAGATGATTATTTGTATCTGCAATATATAATATTTCCTTATATATTTTAACATCGGATGGCTCATAAAGACCAAGCGTATCACAATTCTTATCCTCAAATCTGCACTGCGACTCGGAGTCTTTTTTTATTAGAGTTGTAATATTTTTTGTAGAGAGATCTATCAAACGTATAGAATTATTATATGTATCTGCCACATAGATTTTATCTTTTGCTTTTGTTATCCCAAGCGGATGCTGAAGCCTGCCTACATTAAATTTACCATCATTATCGCCATATATGAAAAGCCCTGCACCTATTATTGTACTTATAAAATTTTTGGATATATTTATTGAACGCACAGATGAGGTCTCACTATCTACAACATATATGTAATCGTTATCGTAAAATAATCCGCTAGGCTGAGCCATCAAGGCTTTTTCTAATTCTCCGTCCACTATGTTTTCATATCCTGCCCCAGCAAAAGGCATTATAGTCTCATCATCAAAATCATAACGCCATATTTGATTTAAGCCGGCCATTGCGATATATAGAAATTTACCATTTATTGATAAATCCCAAGGGGATAATAATGATGTCTCTTTTGCTATATATTTATTATTAAAGCTCATATGAACGCCTCGCTCTCCGTCACCTGCGATTGTGATAATGCGCCTATTTCTCATATCTGCTGCTCTTATGGAATGATTACCCGTATCAGCTATATACAAAATATTTTTTCTAAAAAATACACCTTGAGGTTTTAAAAGTCGTGAATTATCAAAATTGCCATCTAAAAATCCACCATACCCACACCCTATTGTATCCATAACGCGATTATCACTGCGATCTAAAATAAGCACCCTATTGTTTGAAGTATCACTAATGGCAATAAGTTTCCCATTTTCAGATATAGCTATTTTTCCAGGGTACCTTAATTGATTTTTCTCTTCATCATCGCTTTTATATTGAAGATATATATCAGCACGTTTTTTTGAAAGAAGTTTTTCATTTGTATACCTATCTAAAAGATCATCTATTATTTCAGATAAAGATTCATTTGAAATTTCTCCAGCAGCCTTATGTAGTATTGTGCCATCTGGCCCTAAGAAAACAAGCGTAGGCCAAGCATGTATACCATATTCCTTCCATAAATGCATGTTTTCATCAACTATCACAGGATGCACAATGCCATATCTATTTATTGCATCCGCAATATTTGATGGATTTTTTTCATTAGCATACTTTGCCGAATGAATGCCTATTATAACAACAGGTTTGTTCTTATAACGCTCATCCACATAATTTAGTGTTTGAGCCATATGAACACAATTTATACAGCAATACGTCCAAAAATCTAATATAACAATCTGCCCTTTAAGCATACCTATATCTATTTGTTTTTTAGTATTTAGCCATTTAAAGGACTTTGGAAATTCCCTTATTTTTTTATCCATAAAGGTAGGTTTATCTAACATCATAAAACTATAGATACTAAACTTAATATAAATGTGTAATTCTTAGAATATATGAAAAGCGCAATCAAACAAAACTGATATATTTAACACATTCAATTTATATTAGACAGGTAAGTTAATGCAATTAATATTTATTTTTATATTTTTAATTTCTACATTTCTTAGTCTACTTTCAATATCTTATTATATTTTCAATCTTAGCACGAAAAAAAAGGCGCATGTGATTAGTAAGAATAAACGTAATATAAATGAAATAACAGCAGTAGTGCCCATATATATGGAACATCCAAAAATATTTGAACGAACTATTTGCTCTTTGTATAATTCACATATAAAATTTATAGTTGTAGGAGATAACGCGTTACACCCGTATGATACTATAACAAAAAAATATGGTGGGTTATTTATATATAAAAATAAACATTGTGGAAAACGCAATGCACTGGCAAATGGAGCTGCAATGGTGACATCCAAATATATTCTTTTCGTCGATAGTGATACTATACTTTGTAAGAATACGGCTAAACGAATGCTCAACACATTTAAAGATGGTATAGGTGGGGTAGGTGCACAAATAAAAATGCGTATTTATAATAATAAAAATATACCGTACGCACTAGAATTTTTCCAACGACTTAAAGAGTTTGGTTTTTCTAAAATTGAGAGCCTTGGTATGCCAATGGTACTAGATGGTGAATGCGTAATGTATAGAACAGAATTGGTTAAAAAATATATGCAATCACAGGAGTACATTGACGGCAGAGTATTTGGTAAGAATACAGCATACGCAGATGATAGACAACTTACTGCACACATATTAGATCTTGGATATAAAGCCATAAGGGCTGAAGGCGCTATAGCTATAACAGAGGCACCGAAAAGTGTAAAAAAAGTTTTAAACCAAGCAATACGATGGTCTAGAGCAGGTTACTTATATTTTTTCAAAGAACTTTTAGATGGTACATATTTAAACAGAAGGCCACTTTTTTATTCATTCCAAATGACATATATGTATATACTTCCAATACTTGGTGCCTTACTTATAATTTTAAGAAGTTCTATTTATATAAACAGAGGGATAAATGAAATTTTTCTTAGTATTAGTAGGACCATAAATATATTCAATGGATCACATACAACATACATATTTATACTGATTTTAGAAGTATTCAGTTATATCATAACAATTTTTTACGTTTATAAACTATCAAGAACTATAAGGAGCAAAAAGATAAGGACATTTACATTAGGAGGAATATATATGGCGATGTTATTCTTTGTGTCCGTATATGGATTTTTGACGTTCTGGAGCGAAAAGTGGGAGCGATAAAAACCGTACAAAAGTATAATATAGTTTAATTGTGCTTTGCTTATTATGAAAGATATATCAATAATAGATAGTTATAGAGATGAGATTATAAGAGCCATGCAAAATATGATAGAGATAAAATCTATTTCGCCGCAAAGTGGCGGGGCTGGGGAGTCTGAACGCGCTAATTTTCTTGAAGGTATACTAAAAAATATGGGACTGCATACAACACGTTATGAATATATTGATAATAACAATATAAAACGCCCTAGCATAATAACAAAAATTGGCAATTGCAAAAAAACATTGTGGGTTATTGCACATATTGATACTGTTTCCGAAGGAGACATAAATATGTGGAAGTATGATCCATTTAAAGGGACAATTGTCGACGATAAAATTTATGGAAGAGGCACAAATGATGATGGACAAGATGTTATTGCTGCCATTTTTGCACTTAAAGCGATAATAGACACAAAAGTTGAATTAAATTATAATTATGGACTTGCCCTTGTTGCTGATGAAGAATTAGGCAGTGCATACGGAATAAGAAAATTACTTAACGAAAATATATTCAAAGCTGAGGATATTATATTAGTTCCTGATGGGGGAAGTGCTAGTGGGGATGAAATAGAAATAGCTGAAAAAAGCTTGTTGTGGCTTAAAATAACGGCCACTGGAAAACAGGTACATGCAAGTACGCCAGAATTAGGAAGCAATGCGCTGCGCGCAATGATAAAATTCTTAAATCTAGTTGATGTACGTCTGCATGAAAAATATAATCTAACAGATGAGAATTTTTCTCCTAATAAATCGACATTTGAAATGACCAAACATGAAAAAAATCAAGATAGTATAAATATGATTCCTGGAACGGAAATATTTTACATCGACTGTAGAATTTTACCAATTTATAAGGTGGATGATATTTTAAATGATGTAATTGAGATAGCAAATAAAAGTTCAGATGATACACAAACTATTAAAGTTGAAACATTCGTGAGGGAGGATTCTGCTGGCCAAACATCCCCAGATTCTGAAATTGTGAAATTAACTTCAAATGCAATCAAAAACGTGATTGGAATAAATCCTAAGGCTATAGGCATTGGCGGCGGAACATTTGCAAGTTTCTTCAGAAGACAGGGCATTGATGCAGTAGTATGGAGCAAAAAACCAGACATACCCCATATTATAGATGAATATGCAATAATAAATGACATATTGACCGATGCTAAGGTATTTTATTTTATGGCATCCAAACAATAAAAAGTGGTATGTTTGCCTCATGGAAAACAGCATTATAAATGGATGACAACGCTCGTACCTATATCCGCAATAAGCGGAGGTCTTGGCATATTTATACCGCTTTATATAATATACCTTAACGGAAATGTTTTTGATGTTGGCATTGCATTTGCTTTATACAACTTAGTTAGTATACCATCATCAATAATATGGGGCAGATTGACGGACAATTACAAAAAAAATAAACCATTCATAATGCTTTCCCTACTTTTAACACTCCCTGTATTATTAGGTTTCATTTTATTTCAAGGATTATATAATTCATACATATATTACTCATTATATGCAGTAATTGCCACAGCTGCATCTCCAGCTATAAATATACTTGTAATGGGTACAAAAAGAAGCAGAAGTCTTCCAAGGTACTTTAGCAGATATGCGATATTTAATTTAATAGGGTCCATAACAGCATTTGGATTTGGAATTTTAACATCAGAAAAAAACCCATTTATATATCTCTATATATTATTAGGGTTGAATGTAATTGCTATATTGCTTGCATACTTTTTAATAAAAGATGAACGATTAGACCTGCCAGAAAATGAAATAAAAAAGGCAAACGGAATTTTTCCATTGCTAAATACACTTACATCATTGCCGAATATTTTTGTTGGAAGTAGTATGATAAAACGCGTTCATAATGCAATATTAAGATC
>JAJZJI010000193.1 GCA_021828345.1 Microcaldota archaeon | reverse complement strand
TTATTATATGCGCTTAAGATCAAACCCGATGGTAAATTTACATATGAACTTGTTCCATTAAAATATGTAGAGTTTCCTAAATTTGAATTTGAAATTGGACCAGAGTATCCTTGAGTATACCCGCCTGTGTATGTTCCGTTATTTCCTGATCCGGTAATATCATATGACTCTGTTCCTGATGTCTCTCCTAGTGTCCAAAATGCAATTGGGTTAGTTGATAGTACTGTACTAATATATGTATTTGATACTGTACAATTATATCCCAGTCCATAATATGTACTATTATTCCATAATGCTGCTGATGTAGTTGTTGCTCCATTATTTAGGGAAGGAATAGTATCCCCATTTGTAGATGTCAAATCTTTATTTTGAGATATGTAAAGGTTATATCCAAATTCTGAGTTTGAGTTTATAGTTATAGCAGATTCTGTTGGGGCTATTGTTAGTGTATTGGGGTTTAAATTTCCAATATTTATATTATTTGTATTCAATGTAAGGGTTATGGATGGTACTGATTGTCCTGCATAGTACTCAAATCCTGAGTTTAAAATGTAGTTTGTACTTTGAGACTCTCCTGATACCGTTTGTCCTAGTACATTACCCAACTGAAAATTTGAAGATGACATATATGGACCAGCTTCTCCAAATACTGGATCAGAGAGTATATAATTTGTTGATATATAATTTTGAGCAATAGTTATCTTAGGGATTATAAATATAATAATGGTTACTATTGATATGACTATTATTAATTTTTTCATTTTCTTCTTCGTATTATATACATTCCAAATATTATCAAAATAAGTAGTGTAATTAAAGCTTCTTTCCAGTTTATTTCTATAAAATTTATTTGATCACTTACATTATAAATTTGTCCTTGAACTCCATAGGTTAAATATATTTTTGCTTTGTAGTATCCTATTTGATTTAAAATATTTTTATTATTATTCCATTCAGAGGAGTACTCTCTAGTGTATCCTGGTAATGTTAATGAATTTGTAGAATTAATAGGTATACTGGTGACCTTTTTACCCCACAGGTTATATATATTTATAAACCCTGAAGGGGATAGTACGATATTCCCATAATTATGGAAATCTATTGTGAATGGAACTTTATTTTTTAACATAATGAGATTGGGTGTATAAAATTTATCAATAACTCCTTTCACGTTAATATTTCCTGCAATATTAACAATTATTAATGTCGCTAGTGATACGCTAATTTGTCCTGAGTTTTCTTTAATAATGATTGATAACATATGACTTCCTGCAGATGCGTTTTGTGGTATATTGACACTATATTTTATTTTTATGCTCTTATTGCTGTCTACTGTTTTAGGGTAATTTTGGATGTTTATCCATTTTTTTTCATTATCATTTTTTATAAATATAGGGTGATTAGTATTCTTATATTCACTAAATCCTGAGGTATAAGCAATTATTTTTAAATTTTCTTTTGTTTGGTTTGTAAAATATGTTACTTCTTGATACTTTTGTCCAATTGATGCGTTAAGTACTAAAAGTGATGGGTGGATATTTAGAGAGACTGAAGATGCATATATCCTACCTGTTGTTGTAAATATTAATGTAAGTAGGCAGATGATAGCAGATACAGTCTTTATTTGTCTCATTTTAAAAGTTTCCAGACACTATATAATTAATGTTGTCTGTATATGTACCTTCTTCTGTTGCTGTGGATACTGATGCTAAGTAATTAATTGTAGCGTTGGAATTATTTATGGGCCCAATGGATGATATAAAACTACTATACGAGTTTGAAAGTGCACCAACTGTTGTTCCTGTTCCATTATATGGGGCTTTAACTGTCAATGAAGTGCTATTTGCATTTATTCCAAAACCTTCTGTGTTAGGTGTCAAGGTTGTTGACGATGATGGAATTACATGTCCTGAACCTGTGTTTTTTAACCCCGCATATTGGTCTTGAACTATAATATTCATTCCTAATGCTGCATTTGTACTTGCTGTAATAGAGTTGGAAATCTCAGAAACTGCTGTAGGATATATAATACCAAATGAGAGAGAGTTTGAAGATAGAGAAAATGTAATATAGGGGTTAACTCTTACAGACAAATTTACATTTCCAGAATTGGATAAATCTTCAACACTTCCAAGTGTTACTGTAGGCACATTTGCTGCATATTCTCGAGTTAATACCCAATTTACTGTTATAGGTGGTATGCTTCCTGAACCTGACGCAGAACCAGTAAAATTTCCTAAATATATATAGTATGGATATGCCCAAGTTCCTGTATATGAGTTAGTTTGATTGCGATTTTCATAAAAGATTATATTTGACGAAGTTATTGCAGACCCTAGTATATATGGAGTATTCTCATATCCTGTAAAGGATATATCTCCACTGTCTATATTATATCCATTTGTAGTGCCGTCTGCAGCCCATGTATGTATTTGGTTAGTGGCATTATTCATGTCATATGCTAGAGCATTGGATCCACTGTTATTTCCTCCTGTACTTTGCGAATTTGCTATTTCAAGTCCTGAGTATTGCCCTA
>JAJZJI010000192.1 GCA_021828345.1 Microcaldota archaeon | reverse complement strand
CGCCGAATTAATAATAGAAAAGGGAAAGAATCACAACATAGAAAGAATAATGATGAAAAAACTGTAAAGTTAATTATTATATTTTTCGATAATAGCTATATAGTATATACTAAATAATTATAATAACCATATTTATATACTAATATTTAAAGTATGTTTAAGATTTACATGTAATCCTTATATTATATATACATATAGATATTGTATTTGCATGGATGATAATACTAAAACTAATAATAATATTATCAAAGCACTTAATCGACCGGTAAATTTAAATAAATTTTACTGGACGTTAGTGTTAATGGCTACAATTGGAGGATTTCTATACGGATATGATCAATCTGATATTGGATCAGTTTTGATCTTTATTCCATATTATGCACATGCCTCACCTTTTGTTGTAGGTTATATAGCTTCTGGTGCATTGCTTGGGGCCGCTGGAGGTGCCATTATAGCTGCCTTTATAACTGATAAACTAGGTAGAAAGTTTCTCCTTATTACAGATATAATAATATATATAGTTGGTGCACTTCTTTCTGCATTTACAATAAATGTTATCATGCTTATGCTCGCTAGAACGTTTATTGGAGTTGCAATAGGAGCTGATTCTGCCGTCGCAACTGCTTATATAGCTGAATTTGCACCTAGAAAACATCGAGGAAAACTAGGTATTATGCAACAGTATATGATAGTAATTGGAATATTTATGTCATATATAGTTGCAATGCTGATATTTCTATATGTCCCTTTAGAGGCCTACTCTATTGATTGGAGAATAATACTCAGTTTAGCTATAATACCAGCGGCAATTGCACTAATATTTAGATTTAAAATTCCCGAATCTCCAAGATGGCTGATATTAAAAAAGAAATTTACTAGAGTTATCAAGGATTTAAAAAAATTTGGCATCGATGCCGACGAAGCAGAATTAAATGACGCTTATAATTACCTATATAACATTACAAAAAACAAAAAATCAGAAACGAAGGGTGTGAAAAGGGCATTCTTCATAAGTTCGCTAATGGGTTTATTTATAATTGCGAATGGAGTGAATATACCGTTAATATATGGCCCTTTTATTATCTCTAGTCTACATATATTCCCATCAGTAAAAAGTAATGTATTGTCAAGCGTCTATTCAATTGGAGCTACTGCAATTCTTGCTGGGATAATGGTAGCTGCAACGTTCTTAGGTTTCTGGTTTATGGATTCGATAGGAAGAAGAAAACTTGCACTTATTGGCTTTGCAGGTATGGCATTAGCAGACATAATCGGTGGTGCGCTATATCTTGCAAATATACCAATAGGTTTGTTAATAGGTTTAGCAGTATATTTAATATTTTTTGGGATAGGCGGTGGAGGAATTGCATTTCTAATTCAGGGAGAATATTTTCCAACGCATGTCCGTGTAAAATTTGCCGCTCTTGCCGTATTTATTGAATGGATGACTAGTTTTACGGTAGATGAAATATTTCCATATATGGATTCTGTACTCCATCTGGGATATTCAGTGATACTATTTGGATTTGTATCAGTGTTGGCATTCATAATATTCTTTTTTACCATGCCCGAAACCAAGAATCTAACGGTTGAGAAAATAGTTGAAATGTTTGAGGGGAATAGCCTATTTGAACTTCCTAAAGTAAAAATAAATATAGATACTGAATTCTTGGAAAGTTCTAAAAAATAAAAATGTAAAGTTTTAATTGTTCATTAATTTTTAAATAGTGCTTATTGTTATTATATTATGCAAAATAGTGCCTTTTTTTATAAACTTGAAATTGAACATATAGGATGCTGGACTAGCTATGTTCCGGCTAAATATATTGATATCCTAATTGGATATACTTATTACAATCAATATTTAAAAGCAATCCGCCTTTCAAAAGATTTTAATAAAAACGATTTCTCTAAATTGAAAGGTATGATGCGACAGGATAGCTCCGTTAAATTAATTAATGCTTATAATGTTGATAATTCTTCATCTATAATATCAATGAATGTGGATTACCATGAAACATTCCTAGATAAGTTAATTGAACTTCATATATTCCCAATAAAATCAGGTGTTTCTAAAAACCATGAAAATTATATTTTTCTATCAGATAATGGAAAAATTGCGGGATTAAAAAATCAACTCCAAAAGTTTGAACGCATTAAAATTATAAAATTCCAGGAAATAAATTCTGATACTATTATCCCTGAAATTGGAAATTTCTTAATGGACATATTTCTGACGGAAAGAGAGAGAGAAATAATAAAATTTGCGAAGGAAAATGGATTTTTCAATATTCCCAGAAAATCATCGAATACGGAACTTGCCAGTCAACTAAAAATTAGCAAGATGGCAATGAGTGTTGAAATCAGAAAAGCACTAAACAAAATAGTCGAAAAGATATATAAATAACCAATGTGTAGTGGATTTTTCAATATATGTAATGACTTGAGATTGTTTGGCCAAATACCATATCGAATAAAGCCAGAACAATTCTATCATGAAATATTTTAATATTTATAAGAATGACAAGCATATCTGCACT
>JAJZJI010000022.1 GCA_021828345.1 Microcaldota archaeon | reverse complement strand
GCCAAATAGTTTCCGCCGCAGATTTTATCAATTTTCGATGATTTTGTCCGAAAATACGATGAAAGAACGATGAAAATGATACTAGAACCACCTGAAATCTAACAAAAAGTGAAACTGTCAAACTCGGTTACAGACGAAAGTAACTCAAAGTGGCGAAGTTAAGTTAATAGACTTCTAAAAACTGATCTTTCATAGACAAATATATGGTTGGATGAAAAATATAACAGAAACGAGATGAAAGAATTGATATTACAATAAGTTGTATAACGGTTCTCAATAACGTATTCAGAATTAAGTATGATTAACGTTTATTAAAAGTACGAAACTACGGAAGATTTAAATATTCTTTTATTGATATTAATCGTGGTGTGATAATGGGAATTGAAAGAATGTTAGAAGCAGGTCACTCTGGTTGTGGTCATGCGGGTTGTGAGGAATCGAACATAGTACAGCGATTGGAATCTGGTGATTCTGGTTGTGACCATGTAGGTTGTGAAGAATCAAAAAATACGCAACGATTAGAGTAATTTTTATCAATTATTAAGCTTATATTTTTTGGTGAATTAGTTGACCGTAGTGTGCGCTTTAAAATGCAACAATGGGATAGTTATTGGATCTGATGGGCAAGCAAGCATTAGTACAGGTGGTGGTGCAGTAAGACACCAGATTCAAAAAGTGTTCCAAATTGGAGATAATGTTATTTTTGTAGCTAGTGGAACTGTAGGTCTTATACAAAAAAGTATCGAAATAATAAAAAGTAAATCGATTAAACTGAATTCGGGTCTTGATACTAAAATATTAGAATCTGTAAAAAAGGATTTATTCCCCATATTAAAAAATGCTAGGGATGCATATGTTCAGTATAATAATAAAACCGACGGAATCCCAACTGTCAACATACTTTTATGTGGATTAAATAGAAATAAAGAACTAAGAATGTGGCATATGGGAACGGATACCCACGATGAATTCATAGATGCAGTGGGTTGTTACTGTAGTGGAAATGGAGAAACTTTTGGTTATGCACTATTAAAAAGCCTGATGCAATCATCTTCAAATATAAATTCTGGTAAAATCATAGTTTATAGAACATTGAGGGATACTATAACGTCACTTGCTTTTGGAGTTGGAGAACCTATAGATATCTGGTATATTAAAGACACTGGGTTAGTACATAGATTATCTAATGAAGAAATTGAAAATCTTTCTAGAGTATATAGAGATTGGAAAGAACTTGAAGCAAAATTTGTGTCTAGCATTGTTAAATGATATTTAAAATTATAAATTAAAATATAGAATTAATATTACAAATGTAGGTTTTAATGTTTTTGAACAAGTGACTTATATGACGATCAAAACTTATTTAAATAAAGATATAAATATTTTAATGGATATAAAGCTTGAATTAAACGAGGCTGCAAGATCCAATCCATGTCCTGGTTGTAAATATGATACAAAGTTGCTTGCCAAATTTGTATCAATAAAATTAAATTCTATGAAAAACGGTTCTAGTATAAACAAAAATAAAATTAAATTTCTTAAGGAAGTTGATTATATAAATGAATTAACTGACATCGCTATATTTTTTTCTAAGCTTATAAAACCCATTACGATAACTAAAAAAATCCCAGAGGTATATAAAAATACATTACGGGATGATAAGGAATCAAATAAACGTGTGAGAACTCATTTACTTAAAGCTAAAAAATTAGTTATTAGCCTAAACAATAAAAATAAACATTTTATAATAATATTAGAAGTATTAAACGCATTCATACGAGCGACAGAATTTAAATTAAGCGTTGATCCCTATACATTTTATATATTTGATAAAATTATTAGGATTGGTTACAAAACTCACCTTTTAAGTGCATCAAGCAAAATAATTGTTGGAACAAAAAGAATAATGAATCCATCAAGGTACATGTGACTATAATGAACAGATTTAAAGTATCAACATTAATATTTTGTAAAGATAATTTAGAAAATTTAATTGATTTGATTAAAAATGTTTATCCCATCTCTGATGAAATTGTAATTGTTGATTCAAGCATTCCTACAAATAAAAAATTGTTGCTAAAAAAAAAGGATTTATTAAATCTAAAAAAAGTATTTATATATCCAGTAGTAGCATTAGGACATCCAGAACCTTACCAAATGTATGGATTAAGCAAATGTAAATATAGTTGGATATTTTATATAGATACAGATGAACGACTTGATGATGTTTTTAAAAAAAATATGCACTTGGTTATAAAAAATTCTAAATATAATGCATTTCTTGTTAGAAAAAAAGAGTTTAATAAAGAAAATAAACGATTATTTGATTCTTACCAACGTAGACTTTATAAAAAAAATAGCGCGATATATAGAGGGGATATTTTTTCGGACCCTATAATAAATGGTAAGGAAATAAAATTAAATAAACATAATTTTTTAACGCATCACTTTGAATACTATGATAATCCAGCCAAAAGTTATAATAGATATTTCATATTTTGTGCTTATGAATTAAGAAAAAGTTATAGAGATTTACTTGAAATGGCAAATAATCGACCTTTAGTTCGTATTTTTTTAAATCTTTATTATAAGATTAAAAATATAGAGTTAGATTATGAATTAACTAAATTTGATTATAAATTTTTACAGATGTCTATATTATATATTACTGGAGAAATCGTATATAATTTAAAAAATGGTACATTTCCTAATATTGGATTTATCTTTAATAATTACAAATATGTTATGAAAGAAATAGATTCATTTTTTAACTATCCGCTTGAAAAAAGATTAGTTCAATTAAAAATAGCACATGAAATAAGACTTGCAAGGGGAGTTATTAATTATTTAGGAGTAGATGAAGCATTCATAAAGAATTTACTTTTAAAGTATGATAGTGATAATTTAAATGGAGTTCAGCTTTTTATATCTTTACTTGAAGATGAACATAAAAATAGGGCGCAGTGAGATCTTCCGTATTCTTTTGTGATATATTGTGCAAACATTTTGCTTGCCTATGCTTCGCTACGAAGCTAAAGCGCGCCTAGTCCTGAGAATAATGATTGTATAACAATTGAGACTATAAAAAACACACCAAGGCCAAGTACAATAAATAATGGCATTGTTCTAAGACCGCGTACAAGCGATCCTGAGTTCATAGAGGACATTATAAAGCTTGCAGAACCGCATATTATCATAATTGCAACAAGCGAGAAATCATAGTATGTGCCAGGAGTTATTTTTGGCGGGCTTGGCTTAAGAAATGATATTCCAGTACTTGGAAGGCCTCCAGGATTTTGAGCTAATATTCCATTCCAGATATTATCCGTTATTGTAATCATTTGCGTTGTAAGTCCATATAGCACAGGAGCTGCAGCAAGCGCCGCAAATGCTATAAATATACTATACATAAGCATCTGCCCAGCGACCTCTTTTTGCGTTAGCTGTTGCGCCCTCAAATCCTTTGCCAGTTGTTGGAATAGGTCTGCCATTGCACCTCCGTAGCGTATAGATTCTATCATCATTCTTACAGATCGCTTTAGCTGCAATGAATTATATTTATCGCTAAGGGCGCGTAGAGAATTCTCTAATGTCTCTCCACTAAATAACCTTCTGCTCATTTCCTGTATATCCTTACTAAAAAGGCCAAACTCCGGTCTTGCAGCAAGCAGCAATGCCCTATCTAGTGCTATACCGCTCCTTAAATTTGCTGATGCTAATTGAAAATAATCTGGCAGTATATTTTCCATTGCAGTCTTCCTTGAATCAATTCTGAATTCAATTATAGTAAATAGTGCAAATATAAGAGCGCCCCAAAGCGCAATTCCTAGTAGCACAGATATAATAGCGCCAAATTTTAAAACATAAAAGCCGTATATTGCACCAAAGATGAATAATATTATACCTAATATAATAGCTATTGATAAAAGGCGATTTACTGATATTTTAATACCAGAGAGCTCAAGCATCTTCGATATGCTTATTGTAAGCTTTCTTGATACCAATCTCTCAAAATTTATTTTCATATATTATCAGCCCGCAAATATCGGCCTTGATGAACTTATAAGGTTAATGAACACAATCTGCAAAAATACTATACCTATTAAAACTGCATATAATACAACATCTGTAACAGTGAATATCGATATAAATGTTGTGAGTATTGTAACTACTGCAATACCCATACTTGGGAATATTATTCCAAAAAGCATATAGAACATAGACAGAGCATTGAGCTTCTGCCCATACCTTCGCAATTCTATCTGACGTTCCAATGTCAATTCATCTATAGTGCTCTGGAATGCTGATACGATATCCGCTCCTGATTTTATGCTAATGCTGGCCTGCAGCATAAGTCGCTTAAATGAATTGCTCTTAGTATTTGCCATTACTTCATCAATTGTCTCAATTAATGGAGACCCTAATTGAACACGTTGAACTATCTTTGCGAATTCCTTGCTCGCTTCGCCATAACCCGAACTAACAGAAGTTATAGCATTAAATAAAGGCATTCCAGATCGCAATGATATAATCATATCACGAGCGGCAAAAAGTATATCCCTATCAATTAATTTTGTGCTTTTTTTGCTCCTGTGCAATGGATAGTTTATAAAATTAGTGAGTGATGTCTGGTATACAACAAAACCTATAAGCAACGGCAATAGTATTACCGCTGCAAGTGGAAGACCAAAATTTGAGAGCAACAAAAGTAATGCTATTGTTATTATAGCGGCAAATATTATTGATGTTAACATCATCTTTTTTATGAATTGCTGTGGAGTCTCTTTTATACCGTTATCGCGCAATGCTGCCTCAAGACCGCCACGCTTAACTGCAATTTTATTTACATATTTCTCCACGCCCTTTGGCACCTTATATCCGCTAGCCACTATAGGCTTAGCTCTCTTTTGCATCTTTTTTGGATTGATTTTAGCAGCATTTGGGGTTTTAATACTTGAGGACGATGATGCAACCTGTTGCGGATTTTGGATTGCTGCATTCAATTGTGTATTTGATTGTGTTTGAATAGTATTTTTTAGAAATGGTTCATTTTTTGTTTCTATAGTTGGCGCCACTATTGAAGAAGATGATTTTTGACTTTTGGAGAAGAATAGTGGCTTTTTTTGCAGCTCTATCTTCTTGCCATCAACTTCTATAATTTTTTTCTTATTGAACAATGGCATTGCAATCAACTATTCTTACTCACATATCTATTATATATAAGGTTCATTGCTTCGATAAGCCTCTGATCCCTAATCTGCCAGAGCGAAACTTCAAATTCGCCCAAATTTATTCTTTTCTTTTTAAGCTCTTTTTTTAGATTATTTACAACATTTATAAGCGATATTACTTCCTCTGTTACAACCTCAAAATGACCAGAATCAAATATATTTTCTTTTATTCCTTCTATTATTCTTTCGAGCTCTGTTATCTGATCGGATACAGATAAACTTGGCAGAACCATATACTTTTGATCTATTTTACGATTAGTTATACCATTTATTTTAGGTGTTATGATAGGATCAGTTAATGACGGCACCTTCTGTTGCAGCGCAGCCACGTGCTGCTGCTCTTTAATTGCTGGTATTGCAACACTCTTCTTCTCTCCGGCACTCTTAATTGAGATGCTATTAAATTTCGGCATGCTTATATCTTTTGTTAGACGCAGCATCTCATTTTTTACAGTATTTGCATAATTAGACATATGTGGTTCATATATCTGCTTTACAGATTTCTTCTTTTCAGAGTTCTGTGTAGTTTTGTTTGCCTCAGGAATTATTGCATTAGAGTCTGACACTGCTTTTATATTTTGCTGCTTTGGAATTATTGCAGGAATGCCAGCAGTTATATTTTCAGCTTTTGGATACTCGACGAAATGCCTGTCATATTTATCATAGCGCGAAGATTCCTGTTTTGAATCATACCCCATAAGCTTAAGCAGAGAATAATAATCAGGCTTTTCCGTACTCGTATTTGTAAATGTTATAGAAATATCAACATTCTGTATTCTGTGCTCCTCTTGTTTTGTATTTGAATCATCATCAATTATTAAAGCCAAAAGATCTTGATACTGATTTTTTGAACCATTTTGATTATCATCCGTCAAATTAACACCTATTTAAAGAGATCCGAAGTATACTGAGCATTATCCGCTACAGCCTGCAATACCCTGCTTTTATTTCTATAATAGTTAGCCACAATATTTCCAGAATCATCTACGGTAGTTACATTATTATTTGCCATCCATTGCAAAACGGATGCTCTTGCGAGGACATCATCCTCTATCTCTCTTTTATTAAGTCCCGTATAAAGCGAAAGTGTTTCTGAGAGCCTTATTATATCTCCGACTTGTGAGAACGTATCATTTCGTATATTCCACCTATAATAAACACTAGAATCACCAGTTCTAAGTATCTCGGCAAACTCTAACACTCTTCTTATACCCTTTGCCCTATGCCTAAATTGAACAATTATTCCACCCAAAGCATTTAATACAATTTTTGGTATATCTATTGGAGGATTAGACATTCTTATTATTGCATCAGCAGCGTTATCTGCGTGCACAGTTCCATACACAGAGTGTCCCGTATGTATGGCTTCGAACATAGTTTCGGCATCCTTTTGTACCCTTATCTCACCAACTACTATTATATCAGGCCTCTGTCTTAATGCATTTATTGTAAGATCATGAAGCGTTATCTCTCCTTTACCCTCAGGATTAGGAGAACGTGTAACCATCGGCACCCACTGCAAAAAATTAGGCAGTGTAAGCTCCCTTGTCTCCTCAACAGATATTATTCTTCTATTTGGAGGGAAAAATATACTCATAGCATTGAGAAAACTGGTCTTTCCGCTGGCAGTTCCTCCAGCTATTAAAAGGCTTATCTCATTCTCTATGCATGCCCATATAAGGCCAGCAATATTTGGGCTTATGCTATTTGCACGTACAAGCGCAGGCATAGTCCAAGGATTTTTAGTGAATTTTCTGATCGTTATAGTATTTCCATTCTGAGATATTGGAAATAATGTTGCATTTACTCTGGAGCCATCCATCAATTCAGCGTCCATAAGCGGTGCAAGATTGTTTATTTCCCTTCCTACACCCCGTCCTATCTGCTCAGCCTTCTCATAAATTTCCTCTTCGCTCCTTAATTTTATATTAGTCTTGCACCAATAGTACTTTCTGTGGAATACCCATATATAATCCTTTGAACTATTTATCACAATTTCCTCAAGATTTGGATCGGATAGAGGAACTTCTAAATCTCCAAGCCCCAACATCATGTTTATTATATAAGATATAAGTAGCTGCTTTGTATTGTCATTTGTTCCAGGAAGATATTTTTCTATAAGTATTGTGCTTGTCTCAATATACTTATTGCGCATCTCCTCACGATACTCCTTTTCAGATAACCTTGTTGTATCTAAAGGTATTGTTGATATAAGCTCTGGCCTAAATGACATTAATAAAAGTTTTGTAGCAGTACCAATACCAGGTATTGTAACTTCATATATTGGAACATATTCATCCTTAACAGTATATATGCGCACATTAACATCAGTGCCGCTGGCATCAAGCGTGTAGCTCTGAATAATTTCAACACTTTCTCCTTCATCCATCCTCTAAAACACCTTAAATATTATTTTGGATTCTGATTTGTTGGGGAGGGAATATTCCCAGGCATATCGCCATTCATGTTTTGTGATTCTGGCGGCTTTAGTCCCGTATTATCCTGCGAGGCCGCGTTTGGATTTTGTGTATTCCCACCATCATTTTGAGACCCTGGAATACGATTTGACAATATACTCTTAAGATTCTTATCTATAGCATCCTTTGCTATAACTATCTGATCCTCGATCTCCTCTGCCTCCTTCTCCATCTTATTTAGCAACATATCTTTTTCTACTAACGTTTTGCTCTTATCATTCTTTAATGTATTAAACTCTTTTCGTATGTCCTCTATACGATCTTTCATTGCAGTTATACTTGCGTCTGTTTTCTTTATACTATCCTCTATATCCTTTATAAAATCAAATATGACAGATGCGGAACCAAAACTTTGCTTTACATCACTTATACTTAGTTTTAAATCATTTGAATGAGCTTCCAAAAGTTGCATATTTTTTGTAACGGATGCATAACTCTTTTTGTATCGCTCATTAAAGTCTTTGAATGACTGATTTATATTCTTTACCATCACATCTTTTTGCTTTCTAAAATCATTAAACTTTTTCATTAGATCTTCGGCAATTTTTGTCTGCTCCACTATAGACTCATTATACTTTTTGCTCTCTTCGCCATGCACACGCAATTGCTCTACCATATCCTTACTCTGTTTCTCTATCTCCTCTTTTAATTGACGCGCCCTCTGATCGATATCAGATTTCATGTCAGCTATTACCTTTTCTCTGTTTTTATTTATGCTTGCTATAAATTCATTATACTCCTTAGACTTTGTAGAGAGATCCTTTAGATTATTCATTGCAGTGTTAAGCTTATCCAAACGCTCATCAGATTCCAAATATTTTGTTTTATCTACTATATCATTCATCTGTTTTTCAGCGTTATTAAACGCGCTTTCTATACTATTTTTTATTTCTATAACAACATTCTTATCGCGCTCTACCTGAACGTATACATTATTTATTTCCGTCAACTTCGCTTGAATATTGGGCAATTTTTCAGTATATAGCCTATTTGCCTTTTGTACAATCACTTTAAGGTCATCAAGATTTTGCGCGAGCAGATGCAGCTCCTCTGTCTTTCCCTCAACTATAGTTGTAACAGTTTTTTGATTTATTGCCACCCTATTTTTTAGGTTTTCTTTATCCTTTGGAGACATACTTAATGGGGATACATACATTTTTCCCATTTCGTACGTTACCTCTACAATGCCTCCTTTTTCAAGTATTCTAGACCAGCTCTCAACAGTCAAAGGGCCGATACCTAACTCAGATGCAATGCTATTTAGTTCCATTCTTCCTTTGAGCTTTAAAAGATCAACCAAAGAGTCGATAGTTGTTTTTGCTTCCTCTCCCGCTATTTAAACACCACTTTATCGCCCTAAATATACTCTAATATAGTATTTAGTATTAAATAACTTTTGTTGCGTTTCACATTTTCCACAATATTAAAGTTATCTGAAATATTAAATAGCATACTATTTTTAACATAATTTAAAATATATGGCAATTTTTATATGAACAACTGCATTGTGCACATTAATTTTATATTTTATTGATAAAAATGCTAAATTAATAAAGCTTTATATATATTTAGTTTAATATTAATATAGTTTATTTTTAAAATAGTGTAAACATGAAACATAAAGCGCATCTTGCACATTGCAGGGATATGAAAGATTATATAACAAAGGATATGAAGAATGGCATACTTAAAATAGTTATATTAAGCATGGTAAAACGCGGTAATTATTATCCATATTTACTGCTAAAAGACATTAAAAAATTTGGACCTAAATTCATTATAAATAAGGACATTAAAAATAATGTTTATAATACGCTACAGGCACTTGAAAATGGCGGCTATATAAAAGCACAGCACATCATTGAGGACGATAAATCTAAAAAATATTACAGAATAACAAAAGTTGGCATTAGTGCTTTAGATAGAACTAGATTAATGATGAGCAAAGCCTTTAAAGAGGCCATGAAAACATTTGATGATTAATATGGGTAAGGATGATAATAACATAATAGAGATAAAGAACTTAATCAAAGCATTTGGAAGCTTTATGGCAGTGGATAATGTAAACCTTAACATAGAAAGAGGAAAGATTTTTGGATTATTAGGGCCCAATGGTGCGGGGAAGACCACGACAATTAGCTTGGTATTAGGCATACTAAAACCAACATCTGGTACTATAATAATAGACGGACTTGATAATATAAAGGACAATGAGTTGGTAAAAGAGAAAATAGGATTTATGACGCAGGAGACCATTGTTGATTCTGATTTAACAGCGTATGAAAATCTAAAAATTGCTGGAAAACTATACCACTTACGTGGGGAGGTATTGGAATCTGCCATAAAAAATGCGCTAAAAGAGGCTGATTTAGAGGCATTTGCAAATAAAAAGGCGGGATCGTTCTCAGGAGGTATGAAAAGACGTTTATATTTAGTAAAATCGATGATACACTCACCAAAAATATTGATATTAGATGAACCTACAACAGGACTTGATGTACAGAACAGGGTTGAGATGTGGAAACGTATAGATGATTTGAACAAACGCGGCGTGACAGTCATATTAACCACACAATATCTTGAGGAGGCAGACAGATTATGCAACAAAATAGCTATAATAGATCATGGAAAAATTGTTGCAAGCGGAACCGCATCAGAATTGAAAAAACAGGTATCTGAGGGCAGCGTAATAGAGATAATTGCTGATACGAGCGTCGTAGAGCAAGTAGTAAAGCTGCTAAGAACAAAATTAAAGCTTGAGGTTAATGTAGAGGATGAAAAGATAGAAGCATTTGTCGCAAAAGACGACATAAAGATGGTTTCAAAAGTTGCTGATGCAATATACAAAGAAAAAATACCAATAGCTTCCATAAGCCTACGACTGCCCACTATGGATGATGTATTCATAAAATTAACAGGATCTTCAATTCGTGACAAGCTTGAAGAGCAGAGTTCTGATAGAGCAAATATTATGATAAAAAGGTAGTATTGATGGGGATTTTTGGAGATACATATACACTATTGACCCGTGAACTTATAATATTCAAGGCCAATTTACGCACTAATCTTATACGTTCAGTTATATTCCCAATCGTGATTATATTCTTTTTTGGCAACATCTCAGCAAGTACATTTAACATTGGCATAACCGTAGTAAATTATGCAAACAACCCACAAGCCTCATCATTTATAAATGCATTAACCTCAAGTAAAACGCTTCAGGTGCAGCAGGTTACATCACAGTCTAGTGCCATAAATATGTTATCACAGGGAAAAACCTCCGTCGTACTTGTAATACTCCCATCATTTCCAAATAAGGTCAATGGAAACCCGAGTATTGAGATATATTACTCAAATTCAAATTTTGCAAACATTGGGGCAGCTATACCTCTAATACAATCGACTGCGCAAGCATACAATGCTGGCATAAGCACAAACATACTACAGCAGCAAAACAGTAATGCAGCGCTCGAATCCAATGTTGCAGTTGTGCCATTATATGGAACCTCAAGCAGCTACAAGGTATTTCTTGTAGGAGGCATACTCGCAATGGTTGCGGCATTTGGTACGGTATTTGGAGGCGGCATATCAATAATAGCTGATAGGCAATTGGGCGTTCTCAAATCATTTTATATTGCGCCCATAAACAAAAAGACTATTATATTTAGTAAAATGATATCTGGAGTCATACAATCAATAATATATATGTTAGTAGCACTTGGTATAGGCTTTATCGATGGTGCAACAATAGCAATGGGAGTTTTAGGGCTTATTTGGATAATACTGCTTATTATGCTTGTTGCAATAGGCTTTGCAGGAGTAACAACGGTTATTGCATCCAGAGTAAATAAGGTAGAGGTATATGCAATACTTGCACAGGTAGTAGTATTGCCTATGTGGTTCTTATCAGGTGCATTCTTTCCTGCTACATCGCTCCCCTCGTTTATACAACCATTTAGCACACTAGACCCTATGACATATGCAACGCAGGGCATACGTGATGTAATGATGCTTGGTTACTATCCAATACAAGCAATAACAACGGATATAACGGCACTTTTGATATTTATAGCATTTGGGCTTATAGCAAGCGCATTATTATTTAAAAATTATGTTGATTAGGTGATATGATGAACATTACAAAAATAGAGCAAACAAAGATTTTCAAATATACTCTGATTAGTATATTTCTGTCGATTGTCTTAAGTGGCATAGTATTTTCAGCAAATACCACAGCTGGCGCATTGAGTACATCGGGCAGTAGCGTTGATGGCGCATTATCAGTATCAAATGTGGCTATATCTCCAACGCCCGTTGTAGCTGGAAGTAATGTAACATTAAGCTTCTCTTTGTTTAATTCCTATTCACAGGAGCTAACAAATGTAAATATAGGGCTTGAGTCTTCAAGCGAACTGATAAATGTATCTCCATCAAAATCATATCTTGTAGATTCCATAGGAACTGGCATCTATGGAGGAATTGGGAGCAATCCATTTATTTATAAATTACACATCCCTAAAACATTAATATCTGGTATATACACAATAGATGTTGTCGCAAACTACGAAACTACAACAAGTGGTAGTAGTGTAAATCTACCAGGAAGTTCAATCATACCGATAACAGTATATATTTATGGAAAACCGGATCTAAATTTTAATGTTCAGCAACAATCTAATATAATACCTGGAAGTACATTAGATGCCAATTTGATTGCAACAAATACTGGAACCGCAACTGCTAGAAATATAACAGTAACAATAAAAAACACAAATGATTTTTCGGTTATAGGACAGAATGAGTACACATTTGGGGATACTGCACCAAGCGCAACGCAACAAATACCTCTTGATCTATTGGTAAATAGCAATATAACATCAGGAACGCACAATATAACTTTATATGTTTCATATATTGGTTCTGTTTCAAATTTCACTGGTACTGTTAATGTACCAGTAGACGTTGCATTGGGCGTGCCACATATAGTTACAAGCATAGTAAATGCGCAACCGGAGCAAATATATTCTGGCGGCAATCAGACGTTAACAATTAATATACAAAATACTGGAAGCGGAATTGCAAGAGATTTAATTGCAACATTCATGAGCAGCAATACAATAAGTGTAAGTGGATCGGCATCCACATTTTACATAGGAATGCTTCAGCCAGGCAGTAGTGTAAATGAAAATTTATATATAACAGCAAATGGGAATTCAAGCGAAAATAGTAGTTTTATACCAGTAGAATTTAATTATACATCAGCAAATTATGCAAACGCCACTAGCATAAAGCGTAATATCTCTATAAATATAGCAAAATCTGCAGTTTTCCAGATAACTAATGTGACAGATAATTCATATCCGGGAAATGCTTATGGACCAATTGTATTGAAAATAAAGAATACAGGAAATGAGGCTGCAACTCAGATATCCATTTCGCTCCAATCAATATATCCATTAAGTCCAGTGGCAGGAAATGCTTACATATCACAATTAAACCCAGGAGAAATTACAAATGTGACATTCTATATTAGTACGGACCAGAATGGGAATCCAGGCGAATATCCAATAACAATATATGAACAGTGGAAGCAAAATAACGGAGCACCAAACCAGGTTTTCTACGGTTCAAACAATTATTATGCTACAGTGTTTGCAAGTGCAGGACAGAGCTCTAGTACAAATAACAATGGAGGGGGCACTAATTATATAGTATATGCAATAATAATTGTTATTGTAGTGGTATTTGTTTATAGATATAGAGGAAGGATAATAAAAAGGCAACAAAAAGGTACGCATAGTAAAAAGTAATAAGCACTCTGCCTTTAATTCTTTTCTTTTTTTATTTAATAGCAATTAATGGTGTACCACAGTGAAGTTTAACATTTATTATATGCTGGATAATACAATAGCAAAATATAGATTGCCGCAGTGGGTAAAGCCGTATATAGTAGAATATATTAAAGAGAACCCAATATATGCAATTAAAAAGGGCATGAGTTTTATAGACGTTAAAAGAAAAAAAGGACTTATTTCAAAGGGCTATGTGGAACTACCCAATGGCACACGATTTGAAATGAATTTTGTCGCAAATATATTAAACCAGTTTTATTATGGTGAAAAATCCATTTCCGAGATATATGAGAAATGGTCTAAAAATAATTATAATGTAGATAGAGGATATTCTGATGGATTTAGGAGGCTTTCGATTCTCTCAAAGAAACATATGCGCGCCATAAAAAATTTAATTGACGGAATGGAGATGCAGGATATCGGACCAAATGTTGGAACATTAAAATTGCTTGAATTTATGGAGCACTTAGATACTATTGAAGAGCGCATATTAAGTTCTGGATTAATATTAAGATATATATACGCACAAACATTCGGAATGATATTTTATAAGGTATTTTATCCCACAGCACCTGAATTTATGAGATCTTTTGGCAAAGCGCTATCTGCAGACAATAAAACAATGCAGTGGCTTGAATCTGAACTTAGATATGTACTTCAAAACAGCGACCATGAAAAGAATTTAGCATTTGTAAAAAATATGCTAACAGTTGCCACAGAATGTATAGATACTGAACTTCCCTATGCAAAACGCTCTGGAATTGAAAAAGAATTTCTTTTGCTTAGAAATATTTCAATTGCATATCCATTGCATATCATAAAAGAATATGGCTATGATATAGATCCCGATACTGACGCCAGATTGATTTTTAAAAATAAAAAACCGTAACTATTTTATTTTGTCGTCCATTTTTAACCATCTAATATTTGTAATTTTTATTTTAAAAACAAAATCGCCAATTTATTAGAGTAAGGTATAAATAGATACTACGACATATTTAATAACTAAACATAGGGTGAACTAAATGCCAGAAGAAACAAATAAAATAAACGAGGGAACACGTGGACCAGAGAACACTGTATATATAGGCAAAAAGCCAACTATGAACTACGTATTGGCTGTGGTGACGCAATTCAACAGCGGCATGCCAGAGGTTACTATAAAGGCGCGGGGTAATGCAATATCTAGGGCAGTAGACGTAAAAGAAATTGTGCTCAATAGATTTCTGCCAAATGTAAAGGAGAAGGCAATAAAGACATCTTCTGAAGAATTAGTAAATGAGGATGGAACACGCTCCAAAGTTAGCGCAATACAGATAACATTGATAAAATAAGTCTGGTTATGCAGCTATATGGCTGCACTTTTTATTTTTATGTTTTTACTTTTAACGTTTTTGATGTTTAATGCATTATTTTTGTATATAAGCATGTGTCATTAATTTAAAAACAGATATTTGTTATTTTCCTGAAGGTAAAAGCCCATATCCCGTTAGCCTCCAACGCTTTGAAATGTTTCTCAATATTGCTATTTTAGCATCCTTATCTATGCAGACAGATCGGAA
>JAJZJI010000191.1 GCA_021828345.1 Microcaldota archaeon | reverse complement strand
AAAATATTGTGACATATTCATTCAAAAGTGGCTTTGTGGATTCAATGAATTGGGCTGCAATGAAATTCGAAATATTAGCTTAAGCTATCGGTTATATTGATTGTGCAGGGGGCGAGATTTGGACTCGCGGTGTGGGTCTCTCCAGCATCCTCCCAAAGGATGCGCGTTCAACCAGACTCTGCCACCCCTGCATATCAAATATTTAGTATGTGGCACTTATTCCATTTTTATGGAATAAAAACTATATAAACTAAATTCAGAAAACCCTTTATCAGATAAATCATGAATTCCCAATTAGCTTTAAATAGTTATATATACGAATTAAAAGAAACCGTCGATAAAACTTTGTTTATAGTATGGATATTTATATTAGTAACAATATCCCTGAAACATAACTGATATTGACGGATTCTATAAATTAATTTCTACTGATGATATCGAATGTGTTGAAAAGTTCAGATCATCATTAGAGCTACATATAAATGATTAAACCTGGGGCATCTCGTTTAATAAGTCAATTACTCAATTTTCCCGTCTAAAAGGTCTTGAACTGTCCTAAGTATGATTTCTAAGCCTTCTTGGTTTTTAACTCTGGCTACTTCCTCTACAGCTCCTCTTCCAAAAGAAAACGCTACGACATACCCCTTTTTCTTATTCATGCGTCTCATAGCTGTTTCAAAATTATCTATAACGTTTCTTCCTATATCTACGCTTTGTTTAACCTGAATAGGGTAACCTCCTGTTATTTGTGGTGTAAGTCCATCAATACCCATATCTCCAGATTTCGTCCTGCTTATAGTTCCTAAAAATTTATCTACAACAACCCAATTCTGAAACTCAAAAGGCTGGAGTTTTTTAACATAACTTAAGTCTACTTCGCCTTTTATTAACTGTGCAGAAATACTGAATTCTTTTTGAAGTCGTTTCTTCATTAATTTGCATGCTGTAGGAGATATATCTATCCCAATCCATCTTCTGCCTAATTTTTGAGATGCTACCAAAGCAGTTCCACACCCGCAAAACGGATCAAATACAATATCGTTTTTGTTAGAACTGGTGGCAACAATCCTTTCTAAAAGTGCTACTGGTTTTTGAGTAGGATAGCCCATTCTTTCAGATTTTGGTCCAGTTAAACTCTCAATTTCCCAAACATCACTATATGGGACTCCTTTTTTCATATACTGTCTTACTTTATATCCTGTCCCATCTGCCCGATACCTCCATTTTTCCCTATAATAACCATTTTCATCTTTATTTACATAAAGTGCTTTATATTCTGGTTTATAATCTCTTAATTGGGGATTATATGTGCATTTTTTACCTTTAGAATACCAAAATATAATATCGTGCTTTGCAGGATAACTTGTAGAACGCACCGTTCCCAATCCACTACTCTCATAACTCCATACGATTTCATTCCTAAAGTTATTCTCGCCAAATATCTTATCCATTAAAATTCGCAAATGTGCATCTGCATGCCAATCACAATGAAGATACATCGAGCCAGTGTCTTTCAAAACCCTATGGCATTCTCTTAATCGTGGTTCCATCCACGTAATATAATGCTCTATACCTCCTTCCCATCTATCTTCAAAACTACGAATTTCTGATTTATCCTTCCAAATAACCTCGTACTGTTTGTGGCTGAAAAAAGGAGGGTCTGCATAAATAAGATCTATACTTTTATCAGGGAATTTACTCATTATCTCTAAGTTATCCCCTTCATAAATAGAATTAATTTCCATGATTTCTAATTATATAATAACACTTATAAACTCCTCTTTAATGAAACACCATATCAATCTGTCCGTATAGCTCCTCCTTGTCCTTGGCTATGTAAGTCATAGTTGTATTAGGCTCACGCTCCAGTAAGTCTATTTCCTACTGTTTTTACGGGCTTCTAAATACTTTTCTATATTTATTATGATATGATCAACCGCACCGATTTCTATAAGCGTATAAATAAGTATGTCAATGAAAATATACCACGTAGCATTAAATGCTCCAGTTGCTGCATTTCTGACAATCTCATGAAAAATGTATACATTTTGGTTTGTAAGTGCAGTATTATTACTTGAATTTATAGATAATACTCCATAATATCCAATTCCTGTCAATGAATCTGATATTGCCGATAATAAATAATAAAAAGGCACAAAAAATAAGAAGAGTATGATAATTCCATATAATATCTGTCTTCTATATTTAGAAGACAAACGCTTAACGTGCCTTTTAATTAAAGTGCTTGATTTTTGAATTGACTCAACTAAAATTATTGAATAAAAGCCAAACAATAAGCTACAAAATATGAGCAATCCCTGTAAAAAATCAGGATATGTATTTCCATTTAAAGGCATTAGATTAATAACCTCAATCGTTAATGTTTGTGCCCAATCAAAAATACCATTATATGCAAAGAAGATTACTACCAATAAAAGATAAATGCCACCTAAAACAGCATTAACTCTCCATTTCCTTTCCTTTGTACTATCAGTAGTCATTATCTGCGCCTTTTTGTCTTTTTACTATCTGATGCTCCTAAGATAAG
>JAJZJI010000190.1 GCA_021828345.1 Microcaldota archaeon | reverse complement strand
CCCCGAATTAGATGGGTTTGGGCCTGAAAGGGCCCTCCCCTAATTCATCTTTTTTTAATACACTATCAATAAATAGGTTTTCTGGCAAAAGATACTGTTGATTAAATGTCTAATATAACTAGCAGCGACAGTGAATTATCGTCGTTTATATCAAATTTGCCGTATACCTACAAGGTTAGTAATAAGAGCGTCGATATAATATCTGATTATAATAAATATGAGGGTAAAAACGTTTCGATGGCGGGCAGAGTAATGGCTGTAAGAAAAGCAGGAAAATTGCTGTTTGTAGATATATTAGATCAGTATGGTAAGATGCAATGTTATTTTGATTATAATAAAATGGGCGAGGAACTATTCAAAAGTGCAAAGAGTCTAAATGCTGGCGATATAATTGGCGTTGAAGGTATAATATTTAAGACAAAACCTGGAGAGATAAGTATAAACGTCGATACATTTAATCAGCTCTCAAAAGCCATAAAAAATCTACCTGATAAATGGAAGGGTCTTATGGATGTAGAATCTAGATATAGAAAGAGGTATCTAGATCTAATAGTAAATCCACAGGTGCGTGAGATATTTATAAAACGCTCTCTTATAATCAAATTGATTAGAGAATTTTTAGAATCGCACAAATATACAGAATTCGAAACGCCGGTGATACAACCATTATATGGCGGTGCAGATTCGGAGCCTTTTAGGGTGTTTGTCAATACTTTAAACGAGGAGGATTATTTAAGAATATCAAATGAATTATATTTAAAGAGACTTATAATCGGTGGGTATGAGCGCATATATGAAATTTATAAAGCATTTAGAAATGAGGATCTTGATACGACACATAGCCCAGAATTTACTATGCTTGAAGCATATATGGCATACGCAGATTATAATGATATGATGTCATTAAATGAAAATATGTTTAATAAAATTGCAAAGCATCTATTTGGTGGAGAAGAGTTTGAATATCAGGGTAAAAAAATAAGTTTTAAAATTCCTTTTGCGCGGGTAAGTTATGCTGATGAAATAAGTAAGCACATAGGAAAGGATGTCATGAAATTAACAGATGACGAGCTTTTTGCCATTGCAGAGCAACATGGCGTGCGGTTTGATAAAGGAAAGAGAACGCGTGCACATGCATATGATAAATTATTTAGCAACTTAGTGCAGCCAAATCTGATACAGCCTACATTTGCAATAGATTTTCCAAGGGAAACATCCCCTCTAACTCGGCCTAAAAGAGGTAATTCTACGCTAACAGAGCGTTTTGAATTATACATTTGCGGTATAGAACTATCAAATGCGTATTCAGAATTAAATAACCCTATAATACAAAGAGAGAATTTTAGAATGGAGGAAGAGAAGGCTGCATTGGGCGATAAAGAAGCTGAACCGTTAGATAACGAGTTTGTTGAAGCTATGGAGTATGGAATGCCTCCAACGGGTGGTATAGGTATAGGCATAGATAGATTAACGATGATATTAACTAATCAGAGTTCTATAAAAGAGGTAATAATGTTTCCGATGGAAAAAAGACATTCTAGCAATCAAAAACAAAAGGATAATAAGTCAAATCAGTAAACAGTAAAAATTTGAAAATAAAAATAGATAGATAATTCCAAAAAAGGAACTATCTGCTTAGAAGATCTGTAGTCTCCGCATTGGATACCTCTGCACTCTTCTGACCCATATCAGAAACAAGTACAACATCACCAACATTTTTTATGCTTTTATATAAAACGCTCTTCTTTTGCAATATCTTCTTTAGATCATCATTAGATGAACTTCTAGGTTCCTCCATAAGTATTCTGCTCACTTCGCCGCGCTCTAGATCTATTATCATTTCACGAACTTCGCCAAGATATTGACCAGAGTCACTATACACATCCTTATTATATATTTCAGATACACGCATTTCATCGCCTCATTACTCTATAAAAATGTAATATATTTAAAACTATGCAATAATATATGTGAATTTGATATTAGCGGAATTGATAATGAGACGTTAATTTGTCATATATAAGCGTCTATTATAAACAATCTATTTTTAATCATCCATTTTGTCCAATTTTCTACCTAATACCGCCAATCCGATGGTAATACCTGTAGTTATGAGCCCAAGTACGACAATCTCATCAAAACTGCTGCCCAACGTCTCATTTTTATTTACCTGCGCTATTGCAATTTTATTATTTGCTGTTGTATTATGTTTACTATTAGTGGTAGTGTTATCCGGCGGGGTGGCAATAATTGCTCCTGCAGCAATAACTCCAATAATAACACCGCGCCTTAACATAATTGAAAGATTACTCTCCTCCTTTTCGGCAGTCTTTGTTAAATTTGTCATATACCAATTTTATTTTTCCAAATATAAATATATATCGAAATATAAAAATTTTAAATCAGATTGTGAGTTAAATATTTACTAAAAACACCGAAAGGTTTAAATATATATTTATTCACTATTAGATTACTAGTTATAGAAACCTTTAAAAGCTTTATCCTATTTTGAGGAGAAAAATTGGTGTATAAACGTGGCAAACGAAAAAAAT
>JAJZJI010000189.1 GCA_021828345.1 Microcaldota archaeon | reverse complement strand
AGACAATGCTACATGGTGGCTCAAGATAGCAGCAATACCCGCAGGCTCATCCAAAACAGTCTATGTAGGCTTTGCTCCTACAACTACGAACTTATTCAACACAGTCAACGACGGAGAAGCTCCGCAAATACCTTGCGGTTCTACACCAACATCAAGCTGTTCTAATTACGCAGAATATGATGATGGGGCAAATGTGTTCAACTTTTACAGTGATTTTAAAGGTACAAGTCTTAATGCGGCTAAATGGAATTATTTATCGGGTGCGACATTCACTGTTGATAACTCCTTTCTTATCTATAGTTCAGTTAACTATAATAATTTTGTTTTATCTTCTAAGCAGTATTTTGATAATCTATCTCTGTTTGGGACTTATTCTCAATTTTATACTAATGTAACTTCTTGTCCATATTTATTTTGGGGTAATGCAGGTAACGATAATTTTAAAGTTATAAGAATAGGCGGTGGCGATTGTTATGTTCATTATGCAGGGTACCCAGAATCCCATTTTGATACTCCATACAATGCATATTTTTCATCAGATCCAGAATTATTTTATATAATGCCTAAAAATAATACCTATTTGGAAGGTTTTTATAATAATATTTATATAGGTACTTTTTATTACTCTTTTAATGGTAATTCTCCATCTCTTAACGTTAATTTATTTCTTGGGAATGGTGTAGACCCCGCTCAGTTTGTTAAGACTTATTATGTTTTTGTTGGTAGCCCAGTACCAAATGGTGTGATGCCAAGTGTAAGTGTCGGCAGCGTAGTTTAAATCAAACTAGTATATATTTTTGAGCCATAAATTGTTATCATCAAGAAATATTTATATCCCTTCTTTTTATATAAATAATATGTCATTTAAAGCGTTTTCCAGAGATTCAGGGAGTAATAGCATTCCCTCAATAAAATCAAAAAGATCCCAGTCAGCTTTAGAGTATATGATGACTTATGGATGGGCAATTTTAATTATAGTCATCGTAGCTGTAATCTTGTATTCAATGGGAATATTCAATCCTTCTTCTTCATTAGTAGCTACTACAACAGGTTTTAGTGGTTTTACAGTGCAGTCAAATTGCGTTGCTGGAGGTACACTTATCTTATCACTTGGTAACAATTTTGGTTATCCATTACAAATAAACGATGCAAATATCTCGTTATCTAATGGTTCCTATCTTTCCGAGCCTATTGATTACACCCTGTCAACAAGCGGCATACACAATTTTTATCTCCAAAACGCTTGTCCTACCACTGCTGGTTCGTATTACTCTGATAAGATAACTATAAACGGAAAAGAACAAAATTCTTTAAACTCCCCATTTTCATCTGTTGGCAGTATCTCTGGGCATATAAGTACACTAACTCCTTATCAGATACTAGAAAATATCTCTGTACAAGGATTCCCAACATCAAATTCTATCTCTCCTAATGGTTATTATGTTTGGCAACCAAATCAAGCTCCAGGTACAATTTCAGTTGTCAATGTAGTTTCCGCTTCCGTAGTTAAAACATTAGATAATTTGCCTGCAAGGGCAGTAACCTTTAATAAAAATGGCAGTTTGGCGTTTGTTGCCGGTAACAGCGGGTTTGCTCCTGCAGGTTCTTACCTCCTAGTAATAAACACTTCGAATTATAAAATAATAAAAAACATAAGTACAGTATGTGAACCTCAAATGCTTAGTTTGTCTCCAAACGGTCAAATATTATTTGTTCCAGACTGGTCCTGTGGGTATTTCATTGCCATAAATACTTCTTCTCTTAATGTAATCGCAAATGTCTCTACAGGCAGCTTACGTTTTTGGCTTGCACAGGAAAGTCCTAACAGTCAATACATATATTTGACTGCTGCGCCTCAAGGAACCGTATCAATAATGAATCCTAATACATATTCTATAATAAAGAATTTAACTAATTTTGTAAATCCGAATTCTGTAGTTTTTACTTCAAATAGCAGATATGCCTATATTGGTGAGGGCAGATATTTAAACGAAATAGACGTTTCTTCAGAGTCCATATTAAATAATATAACGGTTTTAAATCAGAGCGGTATTAGCGGTTTTACTATTTCTAACAATAATGATTATATTTACATACCTTCTTGTTTTAATAAAGGGATTGGTATGGCCCCTGTTTTTGATACATTAACTAATTCTGTAGTGTACAATATAACTTTGCCTAAAATCGACAAATGTATCTCATATGGAGTTTTAACAAATTCAAATAATCTTTTGTATCTTGCGTCTGCTAGTGGCAATTCTCTTTTTGTGATAAGTGTCTAATGACTAATAAGTAATATAAATATCAGCAAAAAGATAAAATTAAGGTATATAACTATATACGAAAAAAGCCTCATCTTATCAATTTTAAGAAATATTTATATCCCTTCCTTTTATATAAATAATATGTCATTTAAAGCGTTTTCCAGAGATTCAGATAATAATATCTTGCTACCAACAAAATCAAAAAGATCTCAGTCAGCTTTAGAGTATATGATGACTTATGGCTGGGCTATCTTAATCATAGTAATCGTAGCTGTAATCTTATACTCAATGGGAATATTCAAT
>JAJZJI010000021.1 GCA_021828345.1 Microcaldota archaeon | reverse complement strand
CGCACCAGACCCAGATAGGGGATTGTTATTTATCAGATTTGTAACACCGGTAACAGGATTTGTTGTAATCTGCCCTGTAGCTGTTGTGACATATGATCCTACATTTAGTATATTAATAGAATTTTGATCAACTTGATTATTTAATCCATGCCCTAATGTTAAATATTCCATAGAGAATATAAGTGGATAGAAAAATAATACGCCAATAGCAATAGCAATAAATAATCCTCCAATTTTTCTAGTGTATGGAAATACTCTCGCAAGTATGCCAATAAATAGTAGATACGGCCAGATTTCTAACATTGTTGATATCAGAAGTAATTGTCCTATAAAAGATTCTAATGCTGATGTTAAAAGAACACCAAGCGTCCTCATAATATTGTAGAGCATGCTAAATCCCGCATAAGGTTTATATGCACCTACAACAGTGAGTAGAGGAGGATTTACAAATGATAGAGGTGGCAATAAGCAGGATAATCCCTCTCCTGGGGCGCCTTGCAGGCAGAATTCGTAGGTTGGTGATAGACCTTTTAGATAGCCAATATACGAATCTAATACAAAATATGAATTTATATTTGTTGCAGTCTGATTTGTAAGATTTGCCGTTATAATGCCTGTTGCGGCCAGAGGATAATTTAATGTAGAAGAGAATGATGGCACAATATCCTGAGCATATATATAACTGCATAATCCTGAAAATGACAGTCCGTTAATGCCAGACAAAAATGAGTAAGTTGTAAGCCCTGTTGGATTTAATTTAAGTATGTTCAAATTGCTATTTAGTTCTAAATTCGCGCAGGTTAATGTCATACTCGTAGGGGAAAGTCCGCTATTACCCAATGATGATACGAAAGCGCTGCCATATGTACCAAGTACCCCGACTATTATAACCATTATTATTACTGTGCCAACTAGTTGATAAAATTCGCTTATCGCCCCAGCCTTCCATTCTGAGCTGTTTATTATTGAGCTTATCATATACCATAACGATATAATCATTGAGTCAGCTAAAATTGCTATTAGTATTATAGGTATAAACTGACTGCCTACGCTACTTACATCAGATGAGGTTATCACATAATTGCCAAGCGATATTATTCCGTATAACATACCTGAAATATCTAACATATCATAAACCTCTCCAGAATGAACCGGCTCCATCTATTCCAGCGTCAAGTGCTTTAGATAGGCTCATTGCAAATGCCACCGTTATACCCATATTAAGCGCGAATAAGAACACTCCGACAAATATAAATTGTGCCATTGTTGTTATTATGAAATTTGCCTCTTGTGGTATATTAATCGGATTTAAAAAGTGCGCAATACCTAAGCTGCTCGCGCTATTTAATAAGGAACTTACAGATTGGGTGGATAGACCAAATGCTGAAGGACCTGTCAATGTACTTGTTGTAGTGGATAAAAATGTAGATGGTATCTGATTGAATTGCAATGTCTGCTGTAAATAGATATATGTAGGATTTGCAGGCGAATATAACCAGTTAACAATTACACTATCAAGCCCTATTGTAAGTGGATATATCAAATAGAAAGCTATCGCTATTGCAATCAATGCATTGGCAGCAGTCCTAAGACCTCCACTTGTGCCTATATATGCAATGGACCTAACAATGAGCGCAACGGGTAGCACTATAGTAAATGCAGTATATTGTATTAACGGCAGCAATATATATTGCAAAAGCAGCATGCCTATTACTATTATAAGAATTGGAGAGAACACCGATATGTATAAGGATGCTAAGAAATTGTATGGAACGGATAGATTGATGCCAAAATTTATTGATGCACCTAAAATAGCACGCGTCTGGAAGAAATCAAACGAGTTGCCTATAACGTATAGTATTCGCGCGTCTATACCATATACAATTGATGTGGTGTATAAGTAGGATAACAGCTTCAAACCAGTATTCATGCTCAGATTCCCTATATAATATTCTGAATACTGTATTGGATTTAATGAGCTCTTTACAAGACTCTGGCTAATTGATGATGATATATTGCATGCAGTTGCGGCTGATCCTAATAATATTGCAATTATAACAACGCTTATAACAAGCTGAACTACTTCGGATTTTACCATTTCACGTATTTTGGATCGAAGTGATGATGAGAAAAATCCCGATAGTATATATAATATTGCAACTATCAAAAATGCGGTTAATATTATTAGTAAAGATGGCTCTAACCAACTACTTACATATGTTGACCCCCCATACAACGCACAGGTATCTATCATATTATCATGCCAGTTTCAATCTGCCAATTCCGAGCTTTATGCTTCCTCCAAGCATCTTTGCTATGTTCTGTGTTATGGTAAATCCTATTATAATATCGAGTACGCTAAGTATAAATTGGTATATTAAGTTTATATACATCTGTGAGGTTATAAAATTAAGCGCAGGGTACACACTAGTAAGACTTGATATTCCTGCGACAAAGCCACTAAGAGCATATTGAAGATTATTGGTCAACGGCTGGCTATTTGGCATGCTTGATAGATATGACTGCGTTGTACTGACCGCGCTGTTTAAGAATCCACAGGTTAGACTTGCCGATGCAACTCCATTTGTTACTGTAGCACAATTAAATGGAGGTACCGTTCCTGTCTGGACGGGTGGGGCTATAAAATTTGTAAGCGGTAGATTCATTAACAGCAATAATGCTGGATACACAATCGCAGTGCCAATACCTAAGGCTATTAGCGTACCGCCTATTGATCGTAAAAGTGGTATAGATCTAAGTATTATCCCTGCGGGGAGCAGCACTGTAAGACCCGCAATTATTACATAAGGAAATACGTCAGTCTCAACCTGAAATAGTATTAACATAGGCAAAACTACAACCTTTCCTATATCTGTTGTAAGCCCAGCATCAGGAATGTTGGTTGAGCCAAGAACGCTGCTTGTATAAAGATTTTCTTTTACTCCAAAATCTATAGAACCTATATAAAATTCTGGCAGCGGCAGTACGGGAATAGGCACATATAATGATACTGTTGTAGTCTTTAGAAGACCAATGCCATCATATAATCCGAATAAACCTATCAAAGAAGCATTTACATCATTTAATTCTGTGCCAAGATACTGCACCTCCACAGTGTTATACATAGCTTCTGTGGTAGTTGTGATTTGGTTTATTCCATTTAATGGAGCAAGATTCCCCACGGAAAAATCACTTATAGCAATATTGCCCATTATTATAATCACAGAAAATACAACCACAACGATTATTATTGATTTTATCGTTTCGCGTATCTCTCCTTTATACCAGCCCTTTAAAGACGGTATATTGAACATCGTGTCTAATATATAGGATACTGCAATAAGAAGAAAAGATAGTAATATACCAAGTAATGAAAGCGCAATGGCGCTGGTAAATGCACCTGTTGCTATTGCCTCAGTCAATGTTGTTGCTATATATTGGGTGCCAGAAAGCGTTGACGCAAATAGATACTGCGCATTTGCCTGTGCGGCGGATGCCATAAATGGTATCAATGAGAGTATACCAAAAATAAAGAGCAAAACAACATAAAAATGCAACCGCATACTATCAGATATTACTTATGTAATTAGATATAATAATATATCCCACATGAAAAATTGACTCAGTGCCGCATTATTGCAAATCTCTTCATATACATCTGGCTCTGAAGCACAACAAGAAATGGCAATATTATAAACGCATTAAATATAAGCATCGCATATCTTGATATTGTAGTGCCTGTCAATACTATAAAAATGAAATCAAATATTGTCAGTGCGAGTATTGCTATTACAAGCCATACAAGCACATAATCAAACCGCTTAAAGAAGAAGTGCACACCAGATTTTATAGCAGGAAGCACCCTATGTTCATCTATGACGATTGCACTCGGTGCATAAAAAAATATTGGCAATAATAATATTCCAACCACTGCGGTTGCAACACCTGATATGCCATACCCATATGTTGTTATATTGACCAACATTATTATTGCAGAATATAACAGTAGAACAATGAACACCCTGCTGGTATAATGCTCTATGCCCTTAATTACCTCCTCTTTTATCTTTGTATGCGTTCTTGTATGCCTTACAAGTATATTTATTGCGACTATTGCAAAGCTAAGAAATAACAAAGAAAAAAAGAGTGCTGCAATTATAACTGACGTGCTTACTATATTAAGATTTGTGAATATGCTTGAGGTTCTGATAAATATCGCTCCAGCATCATTGAATGTTGGAAGCGATGCAAATACTGGTATTAAAAATGCGATTATAAATGCCACTGAAAATAAAAATATAAGTTCTAGATTCTTCATATAGAAGTCTATTGAGTGTTTTATTACATTTACCAAATTATCACAACAGTTACACTATGATAGATTCAATCTAAAGATATAAAAAGAATATTAAAAATAAAAAATTAAAAAAAGAGTCCTTCAGATGCCAAGTGGACTAAATTCCACTTAGCAATCCTCCGATATTACCACATTGAGCTGTTATCTGTGCTGCAGTCTGCCCTGTTATTAACTGTAATATATATGGGGCTAATAGAGCTATTATAACACCGACAACGCCTCCTAGTATCATACCCATCCCGTAACCTTGTAGGGAACCCTTTGACTGGCTAGGCATCACATGAGAACCAGCGTATAGTGCTGCGCCCAATATCATCAGAGTCAATCCCAATATGAATATTACAGTCTCAACATCTGAGTATACCGTACATATTGCATTTACAGCTCCGCCAACACCGGATGATGTTCCAGTACCGCCTATTGTTATCTGTGACATACCGATACCAGAGATGTATCCAAAAAGGATCATCATTGATATCAGAATCTTGCCATATTTCGAACTAATAACTGCAAATTTTGCAGTTAAACTTTTCTTGGAGTTCATTTTTAACACCGTTTTAACATAATACTATGAATATACATAATATAAAAAGATTATGTTTTTTACAGCATATAATAATAATCGAGCTAAAATTTATTAAGCTATTTTATTAGCTTTTTATATCTTTTTTACATATTTATTCATTATGTACATATTAGGCATATGGGATGGACATGATGCGGGTGCGGCACTTATAGATGATAAAAATATATTATTCGCCGCAAATGAGGAAAGGTATACTCGAAGAAAGCTTGAGATAGGTTTCCCTAAAAATGCCATAAATGCTGCTTTAAGCTCAACAGGTGTACCAATTGGGGATATATCGGACATCGCTTTTACTACTACAGAGTTCTCAAAAACCATTGAACGGCTCTTTCCAGGCATACGGGAGAATTATTATACATTCAGAAGAAGAAAAGGGCGCATGCCACAATTTGAACATTTAAGGCACAAAATAAAATACACAACAACAGGCATAGGAATAATGCCAGGATCAAAGAGCGTAAATAGTGTCATACTTAAGGGTTATTTAAGACACATGGGATTTAAAGATTTCAAGTTGCATGTTGTAGAACACCACAACGCACATATGGCAACCGCTTCAATGACCTCTAATATGAATAAGCATATAGCAATTACCATGGATGGGGTTGGGGATGGCCATTCTGGAAGTATAAGTATTGTAGACAATAAGGATATAGAAAAGAAGATCAGCATACCCGCAAGGGATTCACTTGGCATTTTTTTTGAACAAGCAACTAATATAATAGGTATGCGGGAGCTCGAGGATGAAGGAAAAGTCATGGCAATGGCAGATTATTCATATCCGTTTGAGATAAAAGATAATAAATTTATAGATTTTTTTGTAGTAGAAGGCACACAGATACGGGCGCGGTATAACCCGAGAAAGCAGTATGATATGTTAATGCGCATTGCGTGGTCTATGCCACGTGAACAATTTGCATTTATGGTACAACAACTAACAGAGGCTGCGCTCGCAAAATTTGTAAGCAACTGTATAGATAGATATGGTATACCAAATGTTGCATTCTCAGGTGGCATATTCTCAAATATTAAGGCAAACATGAAAATAAGAAAGCTTGACGGACTAAAACAATGGTATGTATTTCCACATATGGGAGATGGTGGCATTGCACTTGGCGCTGCTTTATATACACGATTTATAAATGAGGGTTATTACAATTACACATTATCAGCATACCTTGGCGACCAATACAGCAATGAGTATACAGAAAAAATATTACGATCGGAACGCTCACTTTCTTATGAATTATTGGATCATAAAAGCGCCGCAAAAAGTATATCAGAGCTTCTATCAAAAGGCAATTATCTGCTCTTATTTAATGGCAGAATGGAATATGGACCACGAGCACTTGGCAATCGAAGCATAATTGCTCCTTCAGATTCTGAGTACGTAAAGGAACGATTAAACATACACATAAAAAGAAGGGAGTGGTTTCAGCCTTTTGCTCCTTCAATATTAGAGGAGGATATGAATAAAATTATAGAGTATGATGACAAGGGCATAGATAGATTTATGACCATGGCTTATGATGTAAAGGATGCATTTAAAACAAAATTAAAATCAGTAGTGCATGTTGATGGTACTGCAAGAACACAGATTGTTGGAGATGAAAATGTTATGTATAGAGAAATACTAAGAGCTATAAAGGATGATAGTGGCAATGGCATAGCGCTTAACACAAGCTTTAATATACATGGATATCCGATAGTAAGATCTCCAGAGGATGCATTAGAGATGATGAAAAAAAGCAGGACGAAATACATGTTTATAAATGGCTATATGGTCATAAATAAACGGGGAATGTAGATGATTTTTTCTCAGGGAATTGATGAGTATATTTTTACGATAGGAATGCTCGTATCTTTTTTTGGCATGGTTATTTCATTAATCATGATGAGAGGGGATATCGTTGATGCGTTCAAAAAAATTGGTATTAAGCGGATGCATCTGATTTTTGCATTTTTAATAATAATACTTTTTTTAATTATTGAATTATTTGTAATAAAAACTACGCAGCAATTATTCTTTGATGATATTATATATCAGGGCGGTGCACAAATGTTACTGCACACAGGACAAGCATGGATGTGCAATTATGGGAGTCCGACAAACTGCATATCAGGGCAGATATTCCATGAACCAATAGGCACATCATTCTTACTCGCTATAGGCTTTCTTTTTTTTGGCGTAAATAGATATGTAGCATTTTATGAATTCATAATTATCGGAGCCATTGCAATAATAGCATTCTTCGCTGCGGCGCTTATGTTATTTAAGAAACCATCATATGCACTCTTTAGCGAATTATTACTTGCGCTCTCACCGTTGCTCTTAGTATGGGCTGCGCCCACAAATTCTGATATAGTAATGATGCTTTATTCGATTATTGCATTCTTTGCGCTTCTTTTGTTAATAGAAAGAAAAAGCATATGGGCGTGGGCTTTTATGCTATTCTCTTTTAGCACACTCACTTATACAAAGATTGACGCGCTCATGTATTTACCCATATTTTTTATAGTTTATGTGGCACTATCAAAAAAACCAATTATACATACACTAAAAAAATATGTGATGCATGTTAAAAAATTATTTAAAATTAATATCGATTTGCGATATTTCATATTAATTATATTATTCGTTGTTGGCATTGTTCCTTCACTAATATATTTTTCAAGCCAATATAACAATGGGTATGGATTTAACAATACGCAAATAGCAAATAGCTGTAGCAAATATAATACACAACTGCATGTAACCGCTGCGATAGACGTTGCAAATCTTAATGCAAACATTTGCGCAAATGTTTTATTCTGGTTTAACAGCTATGGCACAATGGATGGCTATCCCATAATGCAACCATTATTTTTCACAATACTTGGGATAATTGGAGCCGCATTGATGTTTTTAAAAAATAAGCGGGAGTTATTTGCGTTAGGTATATGGTTTATAATAATATTTTTAGTATATACCTCCTTTTATGCAGGTTCAGTATTATATGGAGTGGATTGGCGCTTCTTCCTTGCGCTTATACCGCTAGCCGCATTATTTGGAGGATTCGCCGCTGGTAGAATATTAGAAATAAAACATATACAAAAAAAACCATTCTTTTTACATACTGCTTTTATTATAATTGTAATTTTGATGCTTTATTCCACCCTTTCTATGTATAATAACTTAGCAATAAACCCAACACGTATAATACAAGCAAACAGTGCACGTTTCTATGAAAATTTCATATATAATAATTCCAATAAAATACCAAATGACTGCCTTGTTTTCAGCTTCGACCCTACATTATTTAATATAAACAATAAAAGCTCACTCCAATTCAGTTATTTATCAGGCATGAATGAAACAGTATATAATTCATATATGAATGATAACAAATGCCTTGTTATAGATTATGGATTCTGGTGTTATACGCCAGAGGGTAGCAGTATGTGCCAAAGCGCATTGAGCGAATTTAATACTACATTACTAGCTACGGCAACAGACAACTTCACAACGCAGCGATTTTCAATATATAAAATAAATAGATTCAATTGAAGATATTTGACAGTATTGTTTTAAGTATTTTATATCCGTCATGAAAGCTGCGTAGCTTGCCAATTCCATTCTCCCTTTTTTTTTCATAACTTGGCACCTCTAATATATGCATGTTCAACTTTTTTGCAAAAATATTTATCTCCGTTTCTATCCCAAATCCACGCTCTTTTAAGTGCATTCTCTTTACTGCACTTTTGGAAAAACTTCTATAACCATAACATAAATCCGTATATTTAGCGCCATATATTAGATTAACCAGCAAAACAAACATCCTATTCCCAAATCGCCGCAATAGGGGCATATCATCAGATCCGCCGCCTAAAAGAAATCTGGACCCCATACAAATATCGTACCCTGCCTCTATCCCAGCGATCAATATTTTTAATTCTTTTGGCTCATTAGACAAATCCGCATCCATAGATATTATTATATCGCCTTTAGCGTAATCAAATCCTTTCCTAAGAGCACTGCCTTTGCCTATTTTATCGTATATTATTTTAGCTCCAGCCTTTTTTGCAATTTTATCCGTATTGTCCAATGAATATCCGTCAACCACTATTATCTCGTATTTATACCCTTTCAACACATTTTTTATCCCCATTATAGCCTTAGCTATATTTTCACTCTCATTTAAAGTAGGAATAACAATACTTATCAATTCAGGCATGCTGATAGTATTTATAAACAAGAAAAGTATAAATATATTAGAAAATAATAACTAATAGGTACTATGGCTGTTGAAAGAATGCTTGGCCTTGCGGCAATCGCATTAAAATCCAATTTTACGCGTTTAGCTCTCCCTTATAAATTAAATTTTTCTGTTACGTATTTATGCCAATCTCGATGTTTGACATGCAACATATGGCAAATAAAACCCAAAAATGAACTAAGAATTGATGAAATAAATGAAATTGCAGAAAAAAACAATTACTTTAAATGGATAGAGATTACCGGTGGAGAGGTATTCTTAAGAAACGATATTGTAGATATTGCACGTGCATTTTATAAAAACTCCAAACACCTATACATAATGACTATGCCTACAAACTCCTTATGCAACCCAGATATGGAAATATCTAAAATAGAGGAGATATTAGAGATGGGCATACCACGTTTTGCAATAACATTAAGTCTTGATGGATATAGAGAACTGCATGATAAAATAAGAGGCATAAATGGCAATTATGATAAAGTAATAAACATGTATAAGCGTCTTTTGCAACTAAAAACAAAATACAAAAATCTTTATTTTGTTTTTGGGTATACATTAAGCTCTATGAATCAAGGAAAATTCTTTGAGACATTTAACGCCGTTAAAAATGATATTCCAAAAATAAAATATAACGATTTTCATATAAACCTTGGTCAGATATCCAGCAATTACTATAGAAATGACAGCATGCAGATTGCACCTGATTCCAATAGCGTATCTGAAGAAATATCTAAAATAGTAAAGTCACGCGAAGGGCAATTTAGTGCAATACAGATGATTGAAAACACATTTCTCAAAAATCTTTCCAAATATGCTGCTACAGGAGTTCCACCAATAAAAAACAGAAGCATCGAGGCATCAGTATTTTTGGATAGCTACGGAAATCTATATCCCTCCATAATGTGGGATTTAAAATTGGGAAATGTACGGGAGAACAATTATAGTATAACTGATATTTTAAATAGTAAAGCTGCATTAGATGCGAAAAAAATTATTAGTGATGGAGGGGACCCTAAACATTGGACATCATGCGAGGCGTACCAATCGATAGTAGGAAACATTCCGAGTATTTTTAGCAGATAACGTTTTATATAATTTATTTAGCTCATACCTATTAAGAATACGCCTACAGTAATTATTGCAAGTCCAATCCATCGCAAAATTGGGATTTGTTCTATAAAATTTGCGAATATGAATGCAAATACATATGATAAACCACCTATACTATATGCCCATGTCAAATGCGTTCTACTAAGTACATAAAAATATATTCCAGTAGAGAGTATATAGAAAAATACGCCTACAAGCAAATACAAATATAATGTATAGGATGAAAAAGAAAATGCATACTTAAATAAAAATTGCCCAGTCGCACTCATAAGTGCGCCAAATATAAGCATAAGTATATTGATAGTTTTTGTTTTCATTTCTATCACTACAATGATATTCCAACAATAATTATACCTATAAATATCAATACCACTCCGATAAGTCTATGTATAGGATATTTTTCTTTAAGCAAAATTCCGCTTAGTATAAAAACGAATATGAATGTGCTTGCAAATGTTGGGTACACAAATGATAGAGGCGCGTCGTGCAAAGCATACAAATAAACAACAAGGCTAATAAGATACATAAATAGGCCTATAACCACCATTTGATTTTTTGCAAGTTTTATTATTCCCTTAACGCTTTTTATCTCCCCTTTTATATTTTTTTTAAATATTATTTGCGCCAGCGCAGCTATAAAAGCAGCAACAAGTGTTATAAATATAACTAAATATATATTCAATTGATCACGTGTTTACATGGATCGTAAAAGCATAGAATTATCATTTGCCTCTCTTACAGTAGTATTGACATTAATCACAATAATAGTTTTTATAATCTTCGGCGGAGGCATTATATTTTATTTAATTGCCATTATAGCAATTATAATAGCAGTGCTTAATGGATGGATATTATCGAATGTTGATAACAAAGATTTTGAGGTTCCTTTCCTAATAAAGAAGAGCATTGTACCTAAAAAGGCGCATATGACCAATACAAAAATTAAAAAGAAATAATTTATAGGCAGAATAAAATGAATACGCTTATTGTATCAGAGAAACCCAGCGTTGCAGGGAAGATTGCCGCTGCACTTAGCGATGGGCGGGCAAAACGCATATCAAGCAAAAGCAATGTAAGCTACTATGAGATAGATAATGGAGCGGATAAGATATATGTTGTTGCAGCAGTAGGACACGTTTTTACAATAAAACAATCTGAAAAAAATAGGGATTACCCAGTATTAAAAGTTGAATGGGCACCATCTTACCAAGTTAATAAATCCTCGGATTTTACCAAAAAATATCTTGATGTGATAGAAAAAATTGCGCCAAAATGCGAGATGTTTATAAATGCATGCGACTACGACATAGAGGGAACGGTTATAGGCACAAATATCATAAGATTTTATGGGAACTTGAGTTTAGAGAGCGCAAAACGCATGAAATTCTCAACTACAACAAACATAGACCTAGTTAAATCGTATAAGAATCTTTTAGAGATAGACATGAATAATTTTTACGCCGGAGAAGCGCGCCATATATTGGATTGGATATGGGGCATAAATCTCAGCAGAGCGTTGACACGTGCATTACATGGATGGCAGATAAACAGAGGTAGTACATTAAGCATTGGTAGAGTTCAAGGACCTACTTTAGGCATTCTTGCAAAAAAAGAGTTAGAGATATCCGCTTTTGTACCAAAGGATTTTTGGAGAGTGGCATTAAAAATAAAAGAGGCAGAATTTCTTAACAAACGTGGAGATATATTTGATAAGAATGATGCAACTAGTGCATATAATATTACATTAAATGCATTAAAAAACGGGATTATAGAGAGTATTGACGCGGAAGAACGCAGCATAAATCCATATCCACCATTTGATTTAACCGCATTACAAATAGAAGCAAGTAGAGTATGTAGATATGATCCTACAAGAACCCTTGCTATTGCCCAATCATTATATGAGCGTTCATATATATCATATCCTAGAACATCATCCCAAAAGCTTCCAGAATCTATAGGACTTAAAAATATAATTGAATTATTGTCAAAAAATAATACTTATAAAAAATATACAGAACAGATTATAGCCAATGGCAATTTTAAGCCTATTGAGGGTAAAAAAAGCGATGACGCACACCCTGCAATATATCCTACAGGCATTGAGCCAAACAGCTTGTCCGATGAGGAGAAAAAGTTATATGATATTATTGTAAGGCGTTTTATTTCTTGTTTTTGCGAACCTGCAAAAGTGGATAGATTAAAAATTACTGCTAGATTTGATAGTGAGGTATATGTGGCAAATGGGGCGCGCATTAAAAGCAAAGGATGGCTTGAGGTATATCCTTTTGTTGAAATTGGAGAGCGCGAACTGCCAAAATTTGTAAAAAATGAAAAGATTTTAGGGACAGATGTAGAAATGCGCAGCCTTGTAACACAGCCGCCTAAAAGATATACAAAAGCGGGTCTTATTGCAGAACTTGAAAGACATGAACTTGGAACAAAGGCAACACGTGCAGCAATAATTGATACGCTCACAAAACGCGGCTATATATCCACAGTAAGTGGCAGCAGCCTTGGTGTAACCAAATTTGGTATGAGCGTTTATGATGCACTTAAAACAAACAGCAGTATGATAGTTGAGGAAACAACAACAAGAAGGCTTGAAGAGGATATGGAAGGTATAAGCAAAGGCAGCAAGCGCGAAGACGAGGTAATTGATGAAGGCAAAGCGATGCTACTAGATGCGCTTAAAGCATTTGACGCGAATAGAGACAAAATATCTGAGGCAATGCGCATTGCAGTAAAAGATAGCAGTAATATAGGAGTCTGTCCTAAGGATAATGGCTCACTTGTTATTAGGCGCTCAAAGGCTGGAAAAACATTTGTAGGATGTTCTAATTACCCCAATTGCACTAATACATATTCATTGCCGCAGAATGCGAAAATAGAGCCTACTGGAGAGACATGTGAACATTGTAAAACGCCAATTATAAAAGTAATAAGAAAGGGCAGGCGTCCATTTAAAATGGATCTAGACCCAAGTTGCATAACTAAAAAGGAGTGGGGCAATATGTATCAAAAAAATGACGCTCCGACAATAACTACAGCTGATAAACTTGCAGTTAGTAAAAATACAACTGTGGATAATACCCAAAAAATTGATATAGAAGCAAATGATTTAGCAAATAAAAAACAAAAAGATATAACCCAAAAGAAATCCACCCAAATTAAAAAAACAAAGAAAGGGAAAAAAATACAAAAGAAAAAATTGCAGAAAAAAAATAAGTCCGAGTGATATTATGGATATTTACCTACCAAAACATTATAAGCGATTAAAGAGATCCCCACAGGTCATATTGCCAAAGGATATTGGAATTATAATATCGTATTCGGGAATAAATAAAAAAAGCAGGTGCATTGACGCTGGAACTGGAAGTGGATGGCTTGCAATATCCCTAGCAAGGATAGCAGATAAGGTAGTGAGCTATGAAATACGTGAGGATTTTGCAAATCTTGCTGAAAAGAATAGAGTAAATGAAAACTTAGATAATCTGCAGATTAAAAATATGGATTTTACCAAAAAAGTTTCTGAAAGAGATTTTGACCTTGTTGTAATAGATATGCCTATGGCTGAAAAAGCTATAAAGAATGCGAAACTCGCTTTGCGCGAAAATGGTATTTTAGTAGGTTATTTGCCACAAATGGAGCAGGTAAAACGCTTTGTTTCAAAAATGAATACAATGAAATTCAAGGATATAATCACATTTGAAGTAATACTAAGAGATTTATATGTTAGAAAAGAGGGCATGCGCCCTTCAACAAAAGGCATATGGCATACTGCGTATTTAGTTTTTGGCGAAAAATAATTTTTCACTTTTTTATACTTTTGCTTGTTTTTAAAATAATTCGCAGTTCATATAGTATAAATAAAATAAGCCATATTATAATTATATCGTATACGTAATCTAGCGTTTGATTTGCGCCGCTATTGCTATTTGTTTTTAAATGTACACTTTGATTTCCGCTTTGATTTATTTGAATCGGATTCGTATTATTCAGGTTATTTAATTTAGGCGATATAAATATACCAGATAATGACCCGTTATATGGAAAGTTTATATTACAAACGTTATTTTTTTCTGTTTTGGTATAATTTGATATTTCAAACCATATACCATATTGATATTGAAATATGGCGGAATTATTTAACAGACCGCAACTTATGCTCTTATTAATCATAATTGCCATTGAACCATTATATTTGGAAAATGATAAGTTTATTACAAATAATTTTGAGTATCCTACTGGTGTATTATTAAGCACACCGGTTTTGTTTTCCAACAGCAGATTCAAACTATAATTTTGAAGCAAATTTTTAGGATATACGTTTATGTACACGCCATCAATATTAATTCTTCCTATAGTATTATGTTTAATTAATGCATTAACTAATATTGTAGAATTATTTGTTATTGTAGCATTTGAATTTATTATTGTTAAATTATTCTCATTTTGAATTGAACTATTTGCATTTGAAGTAGAGTTCAAATTTATTTTCTTTTTATTCCAATTACTAACCGCAGTGGCATTATTTGTTATTGTCAAAATTAATGTTCTTTTATTTCCAGAAACGGATATTGCAGTTATATTATATCTGCCTACCTTTTTCTTCATTGTATAATTTACCGCAGTAAATCCAAACGACAATCCACCAGAATAGTTTTCCAATGTTTGATTTACAAGCAATTCTATTATTCCATCAGGATTTGAACTGTTATATGCCGAAATAAAAACATTGCTTGAATTATAAATTAAAGTTACATTCATGTTTTTATATCCTAAAATATCGATATTTGGGATAACTTTTTTTGTGATGCTGCCGCCTCCGCCACCGCCACCAAATCCCCCACCGCCTCCGCCAATAGTAGTAGTTGGAACTGTAGAATTAATTGATACTGTTTGATTTACAGGGATTGTTGAAGTT